>JAZRGR010000261.1:0-5911 GCA_045644345.1 Faecousia sp.
TTCGTAGGGGCGACCTGTGGTCGCCCGCAAAATGTTTCGATTTTGTCGGAAAACTCGTGATAATCCCGTAATTTCGTCATTGTCGTTTAACGACAATGACCGGGCGACCACAGGTCGCCCCTACGGTGTTATACGATAAACGACTCGATAAATCGGGTATTATTGCAAAGCCCCCTCTGTGTCAGCTGGACACAGAGGGGGGATTTGCTTTATCCTACGTATGCTCTGGTAGAGTCGCCGTAGCACATCATGCGCTTGACCAGCTCTGCCAGATGGGGGATGGTGGTGTCATTCTGCTTGGCATAGGCATAGGACTCGACGCTGTAGCAGATGGTATGGCTGACCTGCTCCCCGTCACGGTATACCGCAACGTATACAGGCTCGCTCATCTGGGCGGCATTGAGTCTGTTAAAGATGGCATAGACTCCGTCCTCCCTGTACTCAAAGTCCTTGGCATAGATCTTGTAGGTCCTGCCGTCCAGGGTGACACGAACCTCCAGCCCCTCGTAGCTGTCTGCCTTGAACTTAAAGCGGATAGCTACAGACTCTTGGAGATTCAGACCTGCACCCAGCCAGGTAACCGTGGGGTTGTCGATGGTCTCATAAGCCCCCACTCTGTGGTTTACCAGCTCACGGCAGACCGCCGTACCCAGGGCAAGCTGTTCCGGGGTCATGCGATCCGTACACAGACTGTCTAAGTGATAGGACATATACCTCTGGCTCTCGGCACCGTACAGTAGGATGTCTGCAAGCAAGGTCCGCAGCTTGTCATAAGCAGGGATGCCCTCGGTCTTGCCCAGCATATTGTAGCAGTAGTCTGCAATGGAATAGTCGCGGCTCTCAGAGCAGTACAGCTCTCCGTTATAGGTTGCATAGAGGGTAGCTGTAATGACATCTGCCATGCGATGGGGTGCAATGTTGCGATAGACGAAGGCGTACTTGCCGTCTACGATCTCATACTCTCGCAGGATGACCTCCCTGCCGTTGTCACGGATGACAACATAGGGGTCTGTGTAGCCCTGTTCCGTAAAGAAAGTCTCGCTAACCTTGTAGTGGATGGCAAGATCCGTCTGCAGGGATACCGCCGCACCTGCAAAGGTAAGCTGTCCCACAGTGCCGAAGCTCTCTGTCTCGCACAGGACGCCGCATCTGCCGCAGTACCGTGCCCGCTGTCCGTCGGTGCCGGGAAGTGCTTCCTGCAGCGTGACCCATTCTCCCGGGGTATGCTCGGTGCAGGATGCTCCCACTTGCTCCTCCAGGAAGCTGTCTACAACAGATTTCAGCTCGCCGTCTACACCGAAGCCCACGGGGATAAAGGAATCCGTAGGCAGCTCGATCCCGTCGTTTCTGTAGGGAATACCCTTAACATCCGTATCGGAAGCACCGTCTCCGCTGTTCTTGACAATGGGAGTAGGCTTCTTAGCATAGGCGACCCTAATATCCGTGATCGACAGCACATGGTTGGTGCTGTTGCTACCCTTGGCATGCTTGTTCTGCAGGATCACATATGCGGAGTAGCAGTCCTTTCCATCTTGGTCCTTATCCGGCACAAATGCCTCCTCCAACAGAGGCAGGGTATAATACTGTGCCGTAGCACTGCTGATAAGGTTCTCATAAATGGACATTCCTCGATTGGATCCCTTGGATAGAACTGCACTGAATACGGTCTCGGTTCCGTCGATCAGCTTGCACCCAATGTCGAACCGATCCGGGATCTCCTCAGTATATACATACAGCTTGAAGGCAATGAGCCTCTGGGGGTCTAAGTAGACCTCATTATTGGGTCCCACCCTCTCGTATGTGAGCACTGTGGTTGTAATATGGTTGTCTGCACCTAAGCCGGGGGTCGTAATATTCTCTGTTGCATCGGTAGGCTCTCCATCGGGACCGGTTACGGGAACGGTGACCTTGGGGATCTCCTCATAGTCAATGAACAGAGCGCCCTCTATATTGCCGGTCATGGCATTAAAGTCCGACTTAGACAGGAGGATGTCTCGAACCTCCTTAATATAGGGATGTGCCTCCCTATCGGCACAGTAGGCAGCATATGCTGTTCTGCCATCCTCTGTTGCGGAGGCTGTACCTGCAGTCACATCGATGGGGTCGTAGATCCGCAGAGCATCCAAATAGAACTGATTGCCATGATTCAGTCCCTGGAGGAAGGGGATGTCACTGTCTACCTTGTCTGCCGCTCTGATGGTTACATAATATGTACCATAGTCCAGATCCTGGATAGACATTACAGGGATCTGGTACAGCTTCAGCTCGCCCCAGAGCATCCGATCACCGCCCACTGACGGCACACGCTGGGTCCGCTCCTTGTCGGTGTAAACATCCACACGGATGGAGGTCTGGTCCTTGTCCGTACGGGAGATCAGGTCGAAGCCCGTACCCTTGAAGGAGAATTCTATCTCCGTATAATTGGCAGGGTTGGGGTTGTTTGGGGTGCGGACGCCGTTCCCCTCTACATAGAGACTCTTTCCGTTAGAAAGCAAGCTATCTGTCCTGTAGGAGCTGTCGTAGCCATAGGTGTTCTGCAGAGGCGCATCCTTGGCAGGTCCCATGTAGATATAGTCATAGGTAATGGTGCCTCTTTTCGTTTCGCTGACGCTTACTCCGCCTCTGAAATAGACACGTATACCATTCACCACATCCAGCATGGAGTATTCATTCCCCAGCAGGATGGTCCAGGTTATAAATTCATCGGAATTGAGCACACTGTCATCAAGCCAGAATGTCGAAAAACTCCGTGCCGCATCCGTGTCAGGTCTATTGTTAGGGTAATGCATCCCCTCCTTGAGCGCACCCCAGATATGCAGACCCAAATAGGGTTGTTGGGTGGTACTGCTTCGGGTTAGGTTCTTCATCTTGAAACGGATCTGTATTACCTCTGCATCGTCAGGCTCATAGATCAGTGCAGGTTTGGTTTTATCGGCATCGAGCCCGTCTTCGCTACAGTCTACCCACATCGTGCCGACTGTGGTATCCTGGGTGGGCTTGCCCTGCATCTTTACCGTCAGATTGCCATCCGACACCTGGGCATCTTCCACATAGTACTTGTTGAAGTCCCACCTGGAGTAGTCGAAATTCGTACCGTTGTACTGAGGCAGCTCGTATCGTGCGTCATCTGCGTCCGTCCGGTCGAAACCGAAAAACAGCACATCCCTCCGATTGCTGTAATCCGGGATCACAGTAGGTGCTCCCACAGCAGAGGCAGTCTGCATCACACCGCCGGAGGTACCCTCAGACTTAAGGTTCTCACTCTCCAGCCATGTATTCTGGGTGGTTACGGTGCCGGTAGTGCCATCCGTAGTCCTCTTAATAAGGTTTAACTCGCCCTTGAAATCCTCTGCCTCATAGTACATCATGTTCGCAGGGATGATCTGCACCGCTACATAGACATAGGCAATGACGGCATTGTTAGAGCTTGCTTTGAGGCGGTATACAGCGTAACAGCTCTCCACCCCGCTCAGGAAGCTCTGGGGCGTATAGCTCAGGGTATCCCCTGACAGGGTGAAGGTTCCCCAATCTCCCTTTGCACTTCCCGTAAAGACCAGGGGTTCCTCGGTCTTAATGGCACCGTTCTCACCGTTCAGAGTCAGACCGACGAATTCGGAGATCATACCGCTGTCGTGGGTCAGTGCCTTCTTGGCATCTGCTATGGAGAAGCTCAGGGGCTTACCGTAGTCTATGACATAGGAAAGGGGCGAGCCCACCGAGACCGTACCCATGTCAATGCCGTAAATACGGCAGCTTGCCGTACCGGGAATGGGAGCCTCGGTTACAATGACCGGCTGTTCATTCTCGTCCTTCTTGACCACAAGAGGTACACAGGAGGATGTCATGGTGTTGGTAAACAGACCTCCGTTGACCGTACGGTGAAAGCCGTAGATCATCATCTCACAGCTTGCGGGGATGCCCTGTGCCAGCAGTGCCTGCAGATCCGCAAGGGTGTCTCCTGCCTTGAATTGGTATGTATAGGCGCAGTTCTCCATGGGATTGCTGTTATCCTCGGTGAAGAAGGCTCCGATCTTTGTCAGAAGATCCGTGGGGCTCTCTGCCTCTGTTGCAGCACCCTCATAGGCCTTACTGTGGCCACTGTCATAGCTCCGATAAGTCACACGGATATCCGTCAGTGCTGTCTTATCATTGAGGGTAATCGCGTCCTTAGACAGGGTGATGCCGATGGCAGAATCGTCAAAGGATACCTCCCGTACAGGGAAGGATCTGCGGTTCAGCAGGGAGAAGCTGTAGTCCGTCTCTGTGCCGATGTTCACAGCGGCACCGTCTACCAGTTGCTTCCCTGTTGCAGACTCATACTGCTGCTTGCCTGCAATCACATCCGTGTCCATAAGCTGGATATTGGTATAGAACTGCATGTTGATACCCGTGGTATGACGCTCTGCATAGAACATGTCGAAGGTGCAGATCTGCCCGTCCTTGAGATTCAGCTCTGCGGCATAGCTGTTCACATCAACATTTTTGTTGGTTTCACCGTGGACGCCGCCGAGGTCACAGACCAGATGACCGTTGATATAGAAGTATACATCGTCGTCACCGCTGAAGTTGAAGTAATAGTTTGCACTCTCACTGTACACGAATCCGCCGTAGGCATGGATGGTAAAGCCGTAATTGTTGTTTCGTCCATAAGTACGGTTATTGTTTATATCGGTCTCGCTTCCGAAGAAGTTAGGATCTTCAAAGCCCAGGCCATTCATCACCGTGAAGGAGGGGCCTTTCCCGTGCTTAGTGGTGTCGGAATTATAGAGATATCCGTCCTTGATCTCTGTTCCGTAGTAGGAGGTATAGGTGTACTCTGTCTTATTCCGATCGGGGTTGGTGACATAATACAGTCTCAGACGGCTCATCTCCGGCACGTGGAGATTGTAGCGTACATCCGTTTTCTGTCCGTCCAGACGGGTCTCCTGTCCCAGTACGTCTTCCGTGGGAACTTCTCTCCACAGAGAGAACAGCATATAGTAGGCAAGATCGTAGCAGGTTTCTACCTGCTCCCACAGGAGCACTTCCCCCTTCACAGGGGGATCCAGCTTTCCGATGGTGCTGTCCAGGTCTCCTTTGGGAAGCCCCTTGTTGAACTTATTGACAAAATGCTGATTCATGCGAGGGTAGCTGCCCAGACTCGGAATATATGATCTTGCGGAAAGGGCAGCAGCCACATAGTGGAGTGTAGCATCTGTATAGACCACATGGTTATTGTACAGCTCCGGCTCTACCAATCCCACGGTACGGAAGTCATCACTTCTGCCCGAAGGGCCGTTCTGGTTACTGCCGGGGAAATTGACGCCACCTACCTGTCTTGGGGAAGAGTTAGACAGACTGTAGGGTGCGCCGAAGGTGGCAGTGGATTCAAAGAGGAAGCCGTCCCCTCTAAAGTCCAATACCTCAATGGGCATATCGATATAGGTCCGCTGGGAGCCGGACGTGTCGCCCCTCGTCTCACCCTTGGATGGAAGCAGAGGCTCGGGTACCTCTGTCCCACCCTTATAGGAGGTTGCCGCATTTGCACGGGTCGTGCCTGTGGCGGGGACGATCCCCAGGAGCATGACCAGCGCCAAAAGCATGGCTACGGCTCGTTTACCAAGAAATGTGTTCATGGTCATTTACCTTCTTTCCTCAAAAAATCGGTCCATACCCAACTGTTTCTCTACAGAAGCGTACAAAACACTTATTATATAAGAATTATAAAGGATTCCCCCACAAAAATCAAGCCCATTCCCAACATTTTTCCGTCAAATTCCGATTTATGGAGCTGTTTGAGATTTGCACAGACCAAAGCCTTCTCCTTGAGGAGAAGGTGCCCCGAAGGGGCGGATGAGGTGGAAAATGTTTCGAATTCGCCGTAGATTTCTATAAATACGCAACATTTTACCGCACACCTCATCAGTCTCGC
>JAZRGR010000262.1:0-2445 GCA_045644345.1 Faecousia sp.
TTCAAACCGAAAAGTTGGGACAAAAGATTCGCTGAGTGCCGATGACTATTTATTCAGAGTTTCCCAAGTTTTTCAAACCGAAAAGTTGGGACAAAAGATTCGCTGAGTGCCGACGGCTATTTATTCAGAGTTTCCCTAATATGCGAAAAGAGGAAGGTGTCGTTACCCTTCCTCTTTTCTTCGTTCTGTAAATTACTTTTCCTCAGCAACAGGAAGAACTTCGCGTCCGTTGTAGGTACCGCACTTCTTACAAGCTCTGTGGGGCAGGCGAGCTTCTCCGCACTTGGGGCATGCAACGATGCCGGGGATGGAGAGCTTCCAGTGAGAGCTACGTCTCTTATCCCGTCTTGCCTTGGAAACTTTACACTTGGGAACAGCCATGAATGACACCTCCTTGGTCAGAATAAATAGTGATTATCCTTTCATATCCTTCAACAGCTGCCCAAGGACAGCCAAGCGGGGATCGGATTCGGGACGACAGTCGCAAGTTCCGTCGTTCAAATTCTTACCGCAGCGGAAGCACAGGCCCTTGCAGTCCGGCTTGCACAGCAGTTTAGAATCCATGTTCAGTACGAAAGCCGTTGTGAGAATATCGTCGAGGTCAGCATGATCATTGTCGAGCAGGAAGGTCCACTCATCTGCCTCGTCCTCATTCTCTAACTCGCGGGTGAGAACCGCCTCTACATCGTAGGAAACCTCTCGGTCAAAGTCCACCGCACAGCGATCACAGGTTCCGTGGAGCCTTGTGTGGATCCGAGCAGTCAGGAGCAAGACACCTGCCGTATTACGGACAGCACCCTCTGCCAAAACAGGCTCAGATACGGGATAGCAGCTACCGAATTGTAAATCACTGAGATCCAGGCTTGTCTCAAAGGGCAAGACACTGTCCGGCGTCCGGATGATATTGGATAGACCTAACAGCATTGCAATCTCCTACCTCATAGTCGTACCCCCATATTATAATGGATGATAGCTATTTTGTCAAATGTTTTTTCTGGATTTTTTCGTTAAATTTTACGATTGTTTGCAGCTTTTTGCTCTTCCGTTCTCTCTGTGCCATAGATCACTGCCCCGGCAAGGGTCGCCAAGGGAACTGCAAGGATAACACCTATGGCACTCGCCACAGAGCTAACCACCTCCACCGCCACAAAGGAGGAAGAAATAAACTGATTCCACGTCAAATGCATGGAATAAATATAGAGGATCAGCATGAGGCTGCTTCCCAGGATGGCGAGGATCAGGGTGTTGGTCATAGTACCTACCATATCCCTGCCGATGTTCATACCACTGTTCCATAGTTCCTTGCCTGTTAGCCCGGGGTCAACGGTCTTTAGTTCCTTCAGTGCAGAAGAAATAGACATCGCCACGTCCATAACTGCCCCCAGGGAGGAAATGATCACTCCGGCTACAATGAGTCCGCGGATCCGGAAGGGCGTACCCGTGAGCCGCTCATTGTACAGAGCATCGGCATATTCCGCTTGATAGGCATCTACCACCAGGAGCTTCTGTGCCAGAATGCCGAATACCATAGCAAGAGCCATACCGGCTATGGTGCCCAGACAGGCACAGAGGGTCTTGCGACTACATCCGCCCAGGATGATGAAACAGGCAATACACACCGCGGAACACACAAGGAATGCCGTAGAAATGGGAGGCCACCCCTTGGCAAGGAGGGGCAGATATACGCAGATCAGGACAATAACGGTCAACACCAGACCGAGGATAGATTTGGCTCCGGTCTTGCCCCCGACCAGCACTGTGATCAACACAAAGAGTCCCAGGATCACATAGATCATGCGTTCTCGATTTACGGTATAGACTGTGGTCATAGTGGTTCCGTCTGAGTAGGTGCTGATATGAACAACGACCCTCTGCCCCACCTCTGCAGGAGCATAGTCTGTAAGGATACCCACCGCATTGTCTACCAGGAAGGTCTCGCCCTCGTATTTGCCCCCGGTAATTTCTACCAGCAGCTTCTGTTCTCCGCGCCAGGCATTCTCCGCCCGTTCATCTTGCTCACTGTTGTCCGTCAGGATCTGCGTGACCACACCGGTCTCATACATAGAAGCCTCTGCCTCATCGATTGAGATTTCTTCCTGCTCTCTGGTATAGAAAAACAACCCCGCGAACAGCCCCAACAGCACCGCCAATGCGATCACGGATGCCCACGTAGACCGTTTCTTCAGCCTCTTGATCATGTCCGATCCTCCCCTGTTTCATATATCCCCATTATACCATAGCCACAACGGAATTACAACCTTTTTCCTTCGCCTCAACATAATCGCCCCCCCATTGATCAAATTCCCGATTTATCGAGCAGGTCGAAGGCATGGTAGGGGTCAAGGCTTCTCCTTGAGGAGAAGCTGTCGAGCGGAGCGAGACTGATGAGGTGTGCGGTAAAATGTTGCGTATTTATAGAAATCTACGGCGAATACGAAACATTTT
>JAZRGR010000263.1:0-14846 GCA_045644345.1 Faecousia sp.
CTGGGACGGGATCGCGAAAAGAAGAAAGCTTTCAGACATTGCCGGTGCTGCAGCGAACAGTTCTTCAGACAGATTATCGGCTGAAGAGGTTCTCGGCGAAGCGAACCGGATCGGGATCCGCTGGGGGCAGGAGAAGGGCGCGGAAGGATTCCCGGAAGTCTTCGAAACTACAGGGATCGAGATTCTGCAGGATGCGGAAGGCTGCGACCTGATACTGATGGATGAGATCGGATGGATGGAAGGCAGTACAACTGCGTTCCGGCAGCGCGTCATGGATCTTCTGGAAGGTTCCACTCCGATCCTGGGCGTCGTGCAGAAGCGCTGGAATACGCCTCTGCAGGAGCATATAAGGAATCATCCGCAGGTTCATCTGGTGACTGTGAATGAAGAGAACCGCGATGAACTGCTTCCTTTCCTGGCCGAATGGCTGGACAGCGAACTTCGTAAGAAAAAATAAAGCTTGAAAGAGGCTGCGGGAAGAAGCGTGCAGCAATGTTTCTTCCCGCAGCTTTCACTGTATAATTAGTATCCAATTAAGCTTACACGGGTTTTCGAACACTGCAGGAGGGGGGAAGCGGAGCAGGAAAGCAGCGGAAAGCTTCTCCAGGTTGTATTTTTGCTTCATTTCCGATGTAATCACATCAAAGTATTTGACTACATCTTTTTATACGTGTATCATCAAGGCATGATTGTAAGGCTTCGCCCGAAGGGCGGGCCGGAGAGAAAAGGCGCGGAGCTGACTGGCCCGGGCCTGTTCATTGTGTTATTAAGGAGTTAAGTTGAAATGAGCGAGTTGAAACGCACGCAATTGTATGATGTCCATGTGGCGGCGGGTGCCACCATGGTGGACTTCGGCGGATGGGAGATGCCCATTCAGTACCCCAGCAAGATCGTTGCAGAGCACCTGTGCACCCGTACCGCTTGCAGTCTGTTCGATGTATCCCACATGGGCAGAGTGGTCATCAAGGGCAAGGACACCGTTGCTTTCTTAGAGAAGGTGCTGTCCTCCGATGTGGCTTCTCTGGAGCTTGGCAGAGCCCAGTACTGCATTATTCCCAATGCAGAGGGCGGCGCAGTAGACGATGCATACCTGTACCGTTTCGAGGAGGATCACTACTTCCTGGTAGTCAATGCCTCCAATACCGACAAGGATCTGGCTCATTTTGCCAAGGAGATCGAGGGCTTTGATTGCACCGTCACCAATGTGACCGGCGATTGCGCATCCATCGCCATCCAGGGCCCCGGCAGTGAGGAGCTTCTCAAGGGCTTCGCCAAGGTGGACACCCTCACCGAGGCCAAGCGGAACGCTCTGAACATCCTGGACTTCGAGGGCAGACGGATCAAGATCGCCCGTACCGGCTACACCGGCGAGCCCCTGAGCTATGAGCTGTTCGTAGAGTCCGCTGAGGCCATCTGGCTGTGGAACCGTCTCTTAGAGTTAGGTGCCAAGCCTGCAGGCTTGGGCGCCCGTGATACCCTCCGTCTGGAGGCAGGTCTGCCCCTGTACGGCCATGAGTTCGGCATGGATGCCGAGGGCAAGGACATTCCCATCTTTGCAGTACCTCTGTCCCGTTTTGCCGTCAGCCTGAAGGAAGACAAGACCGCACTCATCGGCAGAGCCTCCCTGGAGGAGCAGGCCAAGGGTGTAGAGAAGAAAATGTACTTCATTACTCTGGTTGACCGCGGTGTTATGCGCGCCGGTATGAAGGTCTTCCGTGGAGAAGAAGAGATCGGCTACATCACCAGCGGCACCATGGTTCCCTACATGACAGACAACGGCTCCGTCAACCGCTCCATCGGCATTGCCTACCTCAAGAGCGATGTGCAGATCGGTGATGAGGTGCAGATCGATGTCCGCGGCAAGAAGCTGAAGGCCGCCATCGTCACCCGTCACATGAAGGTAGACGCAACCCACGCGATCCCCGTAGTTTACGGCGTATAAGACCCACAGCAGGACCCCCTGCAGAATCTCATCGATCCATCGGAAGATTTTAAAAACATTACATTTTAATAAAATTTTAATGATAAAATGGAGGACTAAATCATGAATTATCCCGTAGAACTGCTGTACAGCAAGACCCATGAGTGGGTCAAGGAAGAAGACGGCGTCGTCGTCATCGGCATTTCCGACTTTGCACAGGACGCACTGGGCGATCTGGTTTTCATCAACCTGCCCGAGGTTGGCGACGAAGTCGTTGCCGGCGAAGCTTTCGGCGATGTAGAGTCTGTCAAGGCTGTTTCCGATCTGGTATGCCCCGTTAGCGGTACTGTCTGTGCCATCAACGAGGAACTGCTGGACAGCCCCGAGATGCTCAACGAGGCTCCCTACGATGCATGGATCATCAAGGTCGAGAACGAGACCGACCGTGAGGATCTCCTGTCCGCCGCCGACTACGAGGCTTTCTGCGCCGAGGAGGGCTAATATGGGAAGTTATGTCCCTAATACCCCTGCCGAGCGTCAAGAGATGCTACAGGCCCTGGGCCTGAGCAGCTTCCGTGACCTCTTTGCAGTGGTTCCCGAGGAGATGTATCTGGAAGAGGGCGCACTCAATATCCCTCAGGGCATGAGTGAGCTCGAGGTTATCCGCAAGGTTAGCCAGATGGCAGGGAAGAACCGTATCTTCTCCACCGTTCTCCGTGGTGCCGGTGCCTATGACCATTACATCCCCTCTATCGTCAAGTATATTCCTGCTAAGGAAGAATTCCTCACTGCCTATACCCCCTATCAGGCTGAAATGAGCCAGGGCATTCTGCAGTCTATCTTTGAGTATCAGACCATGATCTGCGAGCTCACCGGCATGGATGTGTCCAATGCCTCCGTCTACGACGGTGCTACCGCCGCAGCAGAGGCCGCCGCTATGTGCCGTGACCGCAAGCGTCGTGTGACCCTGATCTCCGGTGCCGCTCATCCCGACACCATCCAGACCGTCAAGACCTACTGCTACGGTACCGGCGACGAACTCCGTATCGTCCCCGTTAAGGACGGCAAGACCGACATGGCAGCTCTCAAGGAAATGCTGACTGCCGATGTAGCTTCCTTCTATGTCCAGCAGCCCAACTTCTTCGGCATGATCGAGGATGCCAAGGAGCTGGGCGACCTGGTTCACGAAGCAGGTGCGATGTATGTTATGGGCTGCAACCCCATTGCACTGGGTGTCCTCAAGACTCCCCGTGAGTGCGGTGCAGACGTAGCTGTTGGCGAGGGTCAGCCCTTGGGTATGCCCCTCAGCTTCGGTGGCCCCTACCTGGGCTTTATGACCACCACCCAGAAGCATATGCGTAAGCTCCCCGGCAGAATTGTGGGTGAGACCGTAGACAGCAAGGGCGACCGTGCATACGTCCTGTCCCTCCAGGCCAGAGAACAGCACATCCGCCGTGAGAAGGCAAGCTCCAACATCTGCTCCAACCAGGCTCTGTGTGCCCTGACCGCAGGTGTCTACATGGCTACCATGGGTGCAGAGGGCATTGCACAGGCTGCCAAGCAGTCTATGTCCAAGGCACATTACCTTGCCAAGGAGCTGTGCGCCATCGAAGGCGTAAGCCTTAAGAACAATGGCGAGTTCTTCCACGAATTCGTGACTGTAATGCCCAAGGCAGAGGAAGTCCTCGCCGCCTTGGAGAAGGCTGACATCCTGGGCGGCCTGCCTGTAGAGGGCGGCATCCTGTGGTGTGCTACGGAGAAGGTTTCCAAGCAACAGCTTGACAAGGCTGTTGCTGTAGTAAAGGAGGTGCTGGCATGAAGCTGATATTTGAAAAGAGCGCTGCCGGTCACCGCTGCGCCATTCTCCCTGCTTGCGACGTCGAGGAGTTCGAGCTGTCTGCAGAGCTGACCCGTGAGGTAGCCCCCAAGCTCCCGGAGCTCAACGAGCAGGAGATCTCCCGTCATTATACGGAGCTCAATAAGAGAGTCCACGGTGTCAACTGCGGCTTCTATCCTCTCGGCTCCTGCACTATGAAGTACAATCCCCGTGTAGACGAGGAAGCGGCTGCGCTCCCCGGCTTCACACAGATCCATCCCCTTGCTCCCGATCACACTGTTGAGGGCTGCAAGGAGGCACTGGACACTGCCAAGTCCTACCTGTGCGAGATCACCGGTATGGACGACATGACCTTCCAGCCTGCGGCAGGTGCTCACGGAGAGTTCACCGGCGTGCTCCTCATCAAGCAGTACCACGATGCCCGTGGGGACAGCAAGCGTAAGAAGATCATCGTCCCCGACTCTGCCCACGGCACCAACCCCGCCACCGCCGCTATGTGCGGTTACGGTGTGGTGAACATTCCTTCCGCTCCCAACGGCTGGGTAGATCTGGAAGCTCTGAAGGCTGTTCTGGGCGAGGATACCGCAGGTCTCATGCTGACCAACCCCAATACCGTGGGTATTTTTGACGAGAATATTCTGGAAATTACTCGTCTGGTTCACGAGGCCGGTGGCCTGTGCTACTACGACGGTGCCAACCTGAACGCGGTTATGGGCGTTGTCCGTCCCGGCGATATGGGCTTTGACTGCATCCACCTGAACCTCCACAAGACCTTCGCTACCCCCCACGGCGGCGGTGGCCCCGGCAGTGGTGCAGTTGGCTGCAAGGCTGCTTTGGCTCCCTATCTCCCCAAGGCTGACGGTATCCGTGTCAAGAGCTTCAATGGCAACTTCCTGGTTGTGATCAAGGCTCTGACCTACCTCTTGACCCTGGGCAAGGAAGGCGTCCCCGAGGCTGCCAAGAACGCAGTGCTCAACGCCAACTACCTCCAGCACAAGATCAAGGGCACTTTCACCCCTGCCTTTGACCGTATCTGCATGCATGAGTTCGTCCTGGATCTCAGCAACTTCAAGAAGGAGACCGGTGTCTCCGCTCTGGACGTTGCCAAGAGCCTTATCGACTACGGTATGCATCCTCCCACAATGTACTTCCCCCTCATCGTCCACGAGGCCCTTATGCTGGAGCCTACGGAGACCGAGAGTCGGGATACTCTGGACGAGGCCGCAGAGGTCTTCCGCAAGCTCTTCGAGCTGGCTAAGACCGATCCCGAGTATATGCACGCAGCTCCCCATAACGCACAGATCGGCAGACCCGACGAGGTCCGTGCCGCCCGTACCCCCGTACTGCGTTACAGCTTCTAAATAACTTTTCAAGGGGCTGTTGCACCATGTGCAGCAGCCCTATTCATAACACCAAAATTCCGATTTATCGCTCTGTCGAGCGATTACGGAATTTGAGTGAATAGGTAATAGTGAAAAGTGAATAGTGGATGTGTCGGCTACGCCGAGGATTTAAAATATGGGCTCCGCCATATAAAATTGAGAGTCAAATTCCGATTTATCGGTCTGTTGATTTCCGAATTTGTTCGTAGGGGCGACCTGTGGTCGCCCGCAAAATGTTCGATTTTGATGGAAAACTCGTGATAATCCCGTAATTTCGTCATTGTCGTTTAACGACAATGACCGGGCGACCACAGGTCGCCCCTACGGTGTTATACGATAAACAGCTCGACAAATCGGAATTTGAAGATCGAAAAAATCTACTACAGGGAGATATTTGCATGAAGTGGAGATTTATTGAACTAAGCACAACGGATCCGGCGTTTAATTTGGCGGTGGAGGAGTATGTGTTTGACAGGTTATCCCGGGACTATGCTTACTTTATGCTGTGGCAGAACAGGCCTTCGGTGATCATCGGACGGCATCAGAATACAGCGGCCGAGGTGAATGAGGACTTTATCCGTGACAATGGGATAGCCGTGGTCCGCCGTCTGTCCGGGGGCGGTGCGGTATACCATGACTTGGGGAATCTGAATTTCACCTTCATCCGAGACGGGGAGAGCAGCCGTCTGGATCTGTCCCTGTTCTGCCGGCCTGTGGCGGCGGCTCTGCGTGAATTGGGGGTTCCTGCGGAGGTCAATGGTAGGAACGACATTACCGTAGAGGGGCAGAAGATCTCCGGCAATGCCCAGTATGTCCGTGAGGGACGGGTCATGCACCATGGAACCCTCCTGTTCTCCGCAGACTTGGAGGCGGCAGGGAAGGCACTGACCCCATCTGCCAAAAAGCTGAAAAGCAAAGGGGTTGCCTCTGTCCGTAGCCGTATTGCCACTGTGAGCAGATATATGCCGGAGGGCGTTACCATGGAGGATTTCAAGAAACTGCTTCTTGAGAAGCTCTTTGCGGGACAGCCTATGGAAGCTTACGTTTTGACACAGGAGGATCTGGCAGTGATCGAGGGTCTCAGACGTGACCGCTATGCCACCCGTCAGTGGAATTATGGGGAGTCTCCTCCCTGTGATCTGGTATATGAGAGCAGGATCGAGGGTTGCGGTACGGTAGAGCTTCGGCTCACCGTGAAGAAGGGTATCATCGCCAAGGCGGAGCTCCACGGTGACTTCTTTGCAGAAAAGGATCTTGCCCCCCTTGAGGCTGTGCTCATAGGTGTATCCCCGGAGAAAGGAGCCATTTTAGAAGCCCTGTCCCATGTGGATCCTGCGTCCTTCATCCCCGGCTTCACCCCGGCTGCCCTGCTCGAGGAATGAAATCCGCCTATGCGGATTTCGTCTGCCCAAGCAGGATCCCGATTTATCGCGCTGTTTGGAACAGAAAAAGAGATCGTTCTCGGCTCCTATGTGGGGCCGGGGACGATCTCTTTTCGGTTATTGGGGGGTGTTGTGCTTGGGTGTGAACAGGGCAGCGATGCCGTGGTAGATGCCGTTTAAAACAGCGGACAGGGAAAGGGAACACAGGGCAATGACACCTACGATCACGGGGAAGAATGCCATACGAACCACCATGGAATAGCCCTGTTCCAGAAGTCGGGGATAAAGGATCAGATCAAAGATCTCCGAGCACAGGTAGGCACCCAGGGTCAAGGAGGATACCTTGCTCAGCACCTTGGCGGTACGGGGACCTATGGAGGTCCACTGCCGTTGGGCAAGGAAGGCGAAAACAAAGAAGCTCAGAACAGCACAGAAGATGGAGCGGTGCTCTGCCCACTCGGCACCGATAAAGGTCCTGCCGTAGGAACGTCCGTAGCAGAACAGACCGAAGGCAAGGGCGGCTCCGATGATGCAGAGCACGGTTCTGCCGGTCTTGAGCCGTAGGGGGTAGTCCCGCAGATAAGCTCCCATGAAATAGAAGGTAATGGGATATGCCATCCTCCAATAATCCGGGATCAAGGGATCGAAGTGTAGCTGATCGTTGGTAGACCCGGATATACCCAGCAGATCCCAGGTATTCAAGAGCCCGGGCAGAGCTGTCAGAACCAGGAAGGTCAGCACAAGAGCCAGCCGTTTCCTCTGTGTCCCGGCACCCTTGTACATCATGTTGAGGAAGGGGATCAGCAGGAACAGACCGAAATACATCTCCACATACCAGCCATAGGAGGCTGTCTGGTAGTCAAAGATGCCTACGATTGCCTCTCTCACGGGCAGATCCTTCCACAGGATCTTGTAGATGCCACAGGCAACACAGGATAATAGATATATGCCCAGAATATAGAAGATACGGCTGTAGTATTTCTTAGACAGCTCCTTGTTCTTCAGCAAATACCCCGACAGCATGAGGAACAGGGGGACACAGATCATGCAGAAGCACCGCACAACGATCATCCCTGCCATAGCCAAGCCCTCTACGGGAATGTTATAGAAATTGTTGTTCAAGAAGAAGTGAATGCCTACCACACACAGGAAGGCGAAAATGCGGATGATATCCAGGGCGGGGTTTCTCTGTCTCATACAGTACCTCCGTTGCTCAGATAAATGAGCAATACACCGATGTCCGAGGGGGAGACCCCGGAAATACGGCTTGCTTGACCGATGGAATGGGGACGGATGTCAGACAGCTTCTGCCGTGCCTCCAGACGGAGACCTGCAATGCTGTGATAGTCTATATCGGCAGGCAGGAGACGGGTCTCTGCCTTGGCAAAGTCTGCGATCTGCTTCTCCTGCCGTGCCAGATAGCCTTGATACTTGACGCGGATCTCTACCTGCTTGCGGACCTCTAAGGGCAGGATCTCACGGCCGGGATCGAAGGGAGCCAGGCTGTCGTAATCTAACTCCGGTCTGCGGAGCAGATCCAGCATACGGGCAGAGGAATTGACGGGGGCGGAGCCACGGGCGGTGAGGAAGGCATTGAGTGCCTCACTTGCTCCGACTCCACAGCCCTCCAGCCGGCGGATCTCCCGATCTACAGCGGCATATTTCTCACGGACGGAGTTGATCCGTTCCTCGGATATGAGACCGCAGGCATAGGCGATCTCGCTGAGACGTTCATCTGCGTTGTCCTGGCGGTGGAGGAGGCGGTATTCACTACGGGAGGTCATGATACGGTAGGGCTCCTCGGTGCCCTTGGTTACCAGATCATCGATGAGGGTGCCGATGTAGCCATGGTCACGGCGGAGGATCAAGGGATCACGGCCTAAGAGCTTGAGCCCTGCATTGACCCCTGCCACATAGCCCTGGACAGCGGCCTCCTCATAGCCGGAGGAGCCGTTAAACTGCCCTGCACCGTAGAGACCGCCGATCTTCTTGGATTCTAAGGTAGCATAGAGCTCCGTTGGGTCGATGCACTCATATTCAATGGCATAGGCAGGACGCAGGATCTCTGCTTGCTCTAAGCCCGGGACAGTATGGAGCATGGCGATCTGCACATCCTCCGGCAGGGAGGAGGAGAAGCCCTGCAGGTACATCTCCTCTGTGTCAAGACCGCAGGGCTCTAAGAAGAGCTGATGCCGTGTCTTGTCCGGGAAACGGACGATCTTGGTCTCGATGCTGGGACAGTATCGGGGACCTACACCGGTAATGGAGCCGTCATACATGGGACTTCGGTAGAGGTTGTCACGAATGATCCTATGGGTCTCCTCGTTGGTATAGCACAGGTAGCAGACGGCTTGGTTGTTGGGTAGCTCCTTGGTGGTGAAGGAGAAGGGCTCGATCTCCTCGTCCCCGGGCTGGATCTCCATCTTGGAGAAGTCCACGGTGCGGCGGTTGATCCGGGGAGGAGTGCCGGTCTTAAAGCGGCGCAGGCTCAGCCCCAGAGAACGCAGGCACCGAGTCAGCTCCGTAGAAGCTTGCAGACCGTCGGGACCGGAGGCAATGACACTCTCCCCTGTAATGCAGGTGCTGTCTAAGTAGGTGCCGGCGGCAATGATACACGCTTTAACGTCATATTGTGCACCTAAATGGGTCACGACTGACGAAATACGACCATCTGTTGTCACAATGGCCGTCACGGTGGCTTGTTTCAGACTCAGGTTAGGCTCCTGCTCCAAAATATGCTTCATATGCTCCTGGTACCTGCGGCGGTCCGCCTGGGCACGGAGGGAATGGACCGCAGGCCCCTTGCCTCGGTTGAGCATACGGTATTGGATACAGCAGGCATCGGCTGCCTTGCCCATTTCTCCTCCCAGAGGATCCCGCTCACCGTCCAGATGTTCCTTGCCGGTGCCACCGATGGCAGGGTTGCAGGGCATGTTGCCTACTGCATCTAAGTTAATGGTAAAAACAATGGTCTTTAGCCCCATACGGGCGGTAGCAAGGGCTGCCTCGATCCCGGCATGACCGGCACCGATCACCGCAACATCATAGGAGCCTGCGTAGTATTCCATAGAAGTGTCCTTCTTTCGGATAGAGTAAGTAGAGGAGCGAATTCCGATTTATCGCTCCCTTCGGTCGCGTAAATCGGAATAATGGAAAATGGAAAATGTATAATGTAAAATGTCGGTATCCCTTCGGGATGGATTTAAAATAGGGTCAACATTTTATAGGAACAATTTGTGGTATTTTTGAAATTTTATCGAAAAATCAAAACATATCATGATAAAGATTTTTCATTAGGATCATTTTCCATTTTCCATTTTCAATTTTCCATTTGCGAAAGCATAACAGACCGGAATTTGAATTACAATGGGCTTTGCTTGATCTTAGCAAATCTGCGGGGGTACTGTGCCGGGGTGGGCTTGACTTTGCGGATGACCAGAACCCGACGGGGAGCACCGTCGATTTCGTACTCTGCCACCCGTTCCAATTTGCCCCCTAAGAGGGTGATGGCTCTCTTGGCCTCTTGCAATTCTTCCTCGGCGGCGGCCGCCTTCATGGCAAGGAAACAGCCTCCTACCTTGACAAAGGGGAGACACAGCTCAGCCAGAATGTTGAGCCTTGCCACTGCTCTGGAGGTTGCGATATCGAAGCTCTCACGCTTGCCGTATTCCTCTGCACGGGAGGCAACGCACTCTGCCTCTACACCCATGGTGTCCATGGTCTGACGGAGCCAGTTCACCCGTTTCTGCAGGCTGTCTAAGAGGGTCAGACGGATAGAGGGCTCCCCTAATTTAAGGGGTACGCCGGGGAAGCCTGCACCACAGCCTACGTCAATGAGGCTCTTGCCCCGTAGATCCTCAATTCCCAGCAGGGCGAGACAGTCGGCAAAGTGGAGCTGTGCCACAGCCTCCGGCTCTGTAATAGCGGTGAGGTTCATGACCTTGTTCTGTTCAATGAGAGCAGTGCCGAATTGGCAGAACCGATCTGCCTGTTCCTCTGTCAGAGGGATCCCCAATCGGGCACACTCGGATAAAAGAGTCTGTTTCATGGATATGGTTCCTTTCGGATTTTTGGGGGGCTATTTGCCCACGCAGAACCGTTCAAAAATGCGGTTGGTAATATCCTCGCGGACGGTGGTGCCTGTGACCTCCCCCAGGGCGGACATGGCATCCTCCACGTCTGTAAGTACGGCATCCGGGGTCAACCCTAAGAGGAGGGAGGAACGGGCACGGTCAATGGCTTGGACAGCACCGTGGATAGCACCGAACTGCCGTGCATTGGTCAGCAGGGAGCCGTCACAGTGGAGCTCTCTGCCGTAACGATCCTCCAAAAAGGTATGCAGGGCGTGTAAATTCTGCCCCGTCTGAGCAGAGAGTGTCAGAATATTCTCGAAGGGGAGTTCCTCAATATCTACCACACAGCCCAAGTCGGACTTGTTGATGACAGCTATGGAGGTAGGAGCCTTCCGTGCCACCTCCATGGCTCGGCGATCCTCCTCCCTAAGGGGCTGGGAGCCGTCACAGACGAAGATGGCAAGCTCCGCACTCTCGGCGGCGGCTTGGGATCGCTCTACGCCCATTGCCTCGATCCGATCCGATGCCTCACGGATCCCGGCAGTGTCAATGAGCCGCAGGAGGACCTTGCCTACGGTGACGGTCTCCTCTACGGTGTCACGGGTGGTGCCGGGGATCTCAGTGACAATGACCCGATCAAAGCCTGCCAGAGCATTGAAGAGGGAGGACTTGCCTGCATTGGGTCTGCCTAAGAGGACGGTCTTAACCCCTTGCTTGAGGTGCTTGCCGTGCTCGTAGGTGGCAAGGAGGGCATCCAAAGCCCCCTTGGAATCGTCTAAAACAGCGGAAAATTCGGAAATGCGGAACTCCTCAATATCCTCATCGGGATAGTCCAGCACTGCATGGAAATGACTGCACAGATCTGTAAGCGCACCGTACACGGGCCGCAGCTTCTGCAGGAGGGCACCGCCTAACTGCCCTGCGGCATTGGCGGCGGCATCGGCAGACTCGGCATGGATCAGATCAATGACCGCCTCTGCCTGGGTCAGATCTAACTGACCGTTTAAGAAGGCACGCTTGGTAAATTCTCCCGGGCCTGCCTGTCTTGCCCCGGCGGCAAAGAGAGCCTCTAAAGCAGCGGCAAGCATGGCAGGGGAGCCGTGGCATTGGAGCTCCACGGTATCCTCACCGGTATAGCTCCGTGGGGCGGCACAGCGGACGGCAAGGGCCTGGTCAATGACCCGTCCCTGCCTGTCACGGACGGTGCCGATGACCATCTTGTGGGGAGGGATCTGCCACAGTGCCTTGCCGTTGTCCGGGGTAAAGACCTTGCCTGCTACATGGGCGCAATCGGGGCCGGACAGTCGGAGGATGCCAATGGCACAGGGGCTGTGGCCTGTGGCAATGGCGGCAATAATATCACTCATGATGGAAACCTCAGTTCAGTTGATCGTCTAAGAAATCGGCAAGAGTCTTGATGCGACCCGGTGCAAAGGGGGACTCTAAGTCTGCGCCCTCAGTCAGCTCCGGCAGGGTGCTCTCACGGTCCTGCTGCAGCAGCTCGTAGAACAGATCCAGACCGTCGCCCTGTGCCAGCTCACGCTCATAGACCTGCAGAGCGGTGTCATTGGACAGACAATAGCTGATGACATAATAGGGAGCAATAAAGAAATGCTGTACGTCGATCCAGCCCGGGGCAAGGAAGTCCTCCATCCCCATATACAGCATGGAGATACCGTACTTGCGATTGCATTCTAAGAACAGGTCGTTAAGGCCCTTGGCGTTCAGCTTGTCCTCCGGCAGGGAGTAGGCAAGATTCTCGAACTCTGCATAGCAGGCTTGGGTCAGGAATACCATGACAGAGTCTGCCGCCTTGGAGCGGATCAGCGCAGACCGCTCCGAGGGATCCAGATCTGCACGGCTGAGGGACAGGAATTCCATACTCTGGGAGAATACCTCGGCACAGTCAATGGAGGAGAAGCCTCCGCAGTTCACATACCCGTCCACAAAGTGACCGAACTCGTGGAACAGAGTGCTCACATCCCCCAAGGTGTCGGCAGGGGAAACATACAGGAAGGGCATCTCGTAGGAATTGAGATAGGTCATATAGGAACCGGGGAGCTTGGAGGGGGAAGAGGTGGCATCCCACAGCTCATAATCTGTCATGAATTCGTAGGCGGTCTTGATCACACCGCCGAAGCTGTCTACGGTACGGGAAAAAACCGCCAGACTCTCCTCTATAGACTTGGCAGGCAGGTCTCCCTGTGCCATGACTGCGGTAAACAGGAGGGAGGGGAGCTCCTCTGCAATGTCGTCGCAGTAGGTATCGATCTGGGCTTGATCGCAATCCCGACTGTAGAGATAGCTGTGGGCAAAGTCTGCGTAGCTGTCATATTCCAGCTCCTTGGCGATTGCCTTGCGGACACGGATCAGCTTGGCATACAGGTCCGCTGCCAGGGGGGCGTACTTGCCGTAATAGGACTGGTAGACCGTCAGATAGTCCTCGTAGGGCAGGTTAGGGTCATTCATAAGGGCGTCGAAGGAGGTCTCCTTCCCCTTCCACAGGACGGTGGGATCGTTCTGCAGGGCGAGATACTGAGATTGGAGGTCGGACTCCTCCTGCATGAGCTTTACCACAGAGTCCTTGGAATACACACGGTTCTCGTCGTAGAAGGTAAAGAAGTCCTCGCCGAAGTACTCCTCCTCCAGCACTTCACGGTGGGGGCTGGAGCACATGGCGACGAAGCACTTCTCCTGTGCCTGGCTGATCAGAGGGGACAGCTCCTCACAGCGGTTGTATTCCTCGTCATAGTAGCTGTCGCTCAGGTCTAAGCTATAGCGGATATAGGCATAGGAATGCATGGTATCGAAGAACAGATGCTCCTCGAATACCTCCTCATAGGCATCGAGGATCTCTTGGGCAGATGCCTTGCCCTCCTCCACCATGGTCTGCACTGCCTTGTAGCCACGGATCACGGGCTCGCTGTCCGGGGCGGTATATTGGATCCGGGAGAAGGGGATCTGCTCTAAGTAGGGCTCATATTCCCGTTCAAACTCGGCATAGGGAACATAGGTATGGAGTGTCTGCTCTCCATCCGGTGCAGGCTCCGTGGGCTTGGGATCCTCGTGGGGCTTGTCGGGGCTCTGGGGCTTGTCGGGGCGCTGGGGCTTGCTCGGCTCCCCGGGGTGGGATTCCGTGGGATGGGACTCCAGGATGGACTCTAAATGCTCTATCCGCTGGGAGAAGGACATGAAGCTACAGCCGGACAGGAGGATTGCTCCGCAGAGGAGCAGGGCGATAAGGGTACGTTTGATCGGTTTCATTTGATCCGTCCTTTCATATCCGATTCTTGGGCGATCCTGTGGGACAGCTCTATGAGAGCCGGGTGGTTATTGGGGTTCCCGGCGGCAACGGAGCAACGGTCATAGAACCGTAAGGGACTGCCGTCTAAGGCTGTGACGATGCCTCCTGCCTCGGTGACGATGAGACTGCCTGCGGCATAGTCCCAGGGGCGCAGACAGCACTCGAAGAACAGGTCTGCCCTCCCTGCTGCCAAATAGCACAGGTCCAGCGCCGCAGAGCCTCCCCGACGGAAGTCAATACACAGTGGGAACAGCTCCTCCACAAAGCGAACCGTAGCGGGAACGGTGTCCCTGTAGTAAATGGCAGAGCCGAAGAGAACCAGACTGTTAGGCAGGTCAGCCTCGGTCACACGGAGCCTCTTGCCGTTGAGGTAAGCTCCCTTGCCCTTCTCTGCAGTAAACAGCTCCTCGGCAAAAGGGTTGTACACTGCGGCGGCAACGATCTCTCCCCCGGAATACAGCCCCACACTGATACAGCTATGGTGGAGCTCCCGGACGAAGTTGGTGGTGCCGTCAATGGGATCGATGATGAAATAGCTGTCATGACAGATGTCACACAGGTCGTCCTCCTCTGCATAAATGCCGCAGTGGGGATAGGCATCCTTCAGCTCCCGGACAACCTTGTCCTGTACCGCCCTGTCGTATAGAGTGACCAGATCGCAGGCCTGCCCCTTCTGCGTCACCGTGTCCTGAATATTTACCGCCGAGCGCATGAGCTCTCCTGCGGATTTTACGATAGTATAGAATTTATCCATATAACCTCCAAGTGAGCGAACAGATTTAGAAATTCCGATTTGTCGTTCTGTTGATTTCCGAATTTGTTCGTAGGGGCGACCTGTGGTCGCCCGCAAAATGTTTCATACTATTATTCAATTAAAAGTAGACAACTTTTAATTGAATCTTTTTGTGCCAAAGGCACAAAAAGCGTCTCATGCAAGTTTCTACGCC
>JAZRGR010000264.1:0-4775 GCA_045644345.1 Faecousia sp.
GTCCGTGAAGGTGCACCACGGCCCGTTGGTCAAGTGGTCAAGACAGCGGCCTCTCACGCCGCAAACGGGAGTTCGACTCTCCCACGGGTCACCAGTTCTTTTCAGTTGGTGTTGATTGCGATGAGGGTCCACCTGTTCCCATCCCGAACACAGAAGTTAAGCTCATCTGCGCCGACGATAGTTGCCGGGCGACTGGCTGTGAAAATAGGTAACGCCAACATTAAAAAGACTCTATCTTATGATAGGGTCTTTTTGTCTTTTTTTATGACTAATTGTCCTTTTTCAATTTAGTCCCTGTGCGGATATTGACATTCCTTGTTTTGCGTATTATCATTGTTATGGATTTTGGGGGAGCAAGAATTGCGAAGCTCAGCATTCAGCTTGTTCTTGCAGTATTCCTTTAATTTCCGTGATTTTGTGCGAAAGGAGGTTTCGATATGCCGCTACAGCATACTCATCCACCCGGTGGCGATGGCCTGCGTTGTGGGAATTGCGGGCATTTCCCCACTGCTGTCGAACTGCTTCACTATAGAAGATGTTCGTTCTGTGGCTCCGACTTAATGAGCTCGCTGCGGGAATACAATCGACTGATTAATGCTCCGCCCACGGGTCCTGCTGCACCGGTTCTTCAACTTGCTCAGAACTATTTGGTTGATGAGCTATGGGATCAGGCACAGACTCATGCAACAACAGCGATTAAGATCGATTCGACCTGTTATCTCGGCTACTTATATCTCCTTATGGCACAGATGCATGTGTCTTATATTGTTGAGCTACAGTTTGTTACCCAATCCTTTGAGTGTTATGCTTCTTACCTAATGTTCCGCCGGTTAGCTCCCGAACTGTTTCTCATTGAGATTGACTATTACTTGCATCTTGTGAAACAGCGTGTTGATGGTAATAGTGATCCTCCTACTCAGTGGGATGATGTTCCGCCTGACGACTATGATGTTCATGACTATTCCGATGTTTGTGACTATGAGCAGGCTTATTCCGATTCAGAAGAGATATATCAGGAGGCTTGCAGACTTCATTCTTCTGCGGTTACGTATCGTGATTTCCGTCATGCGGCAGAATCTTTCGGTTCTATTCCCCATTACAAGGACGCAGATGATCGTTATTCTGTTTGTACTCGGATGTATTCTAACATGCAGACCGAAGCCGTGATGAAGAATATGGTTAAGGGCGGCTTGGTGTTCTCTTTTTTTCTGTTAGCTCTTAAGGTTTTGGTTGGCGGTATTTAAGTGAGGGTAGCGTTAAGAGCTTTTGTCCTTTAAAGGAGTGTTTTTATTATGATTGCAATTCCTTATATTGCAATCTTGGTTCTTCCCCTTATTTCCGGAATGATATAAGGTAGAACCCCCCATTGTTTTACTTTCGGGCTCGTATTTTATACTCAGGACGATGCCTATGTGATAATAGCTGAGTTTTATAATATATTGATATAGATATTGATTTTCGTAGATAATGCGGCAGAGAGTTTGATTTCTCTCTGCCGCTTACTTTTTTATTGAATATCTTTCTTGATAAATTTCCATCCTCCGATCAATGTTGCAAGGATTGCAATTGTATAGCCTGTCATTATATATTCTGCCGGAGAACATCCCTCCGCGAAGATAGTTGCGCTGTCTGCGTAAGAAAACGGTGTGATATATTTTATGACTTTTCCTTTTTCGATTAGATTCGATATGAGATTGAGTAAATAGAAACCCAAGGCAAGGCCAATTCCGATGCCCACACTGTTACCTTTTAGTATTGCGGACAGCCCATAGGAGATCCAGGCAATTTCTATTTGCATTAAGAGGAAGGAGAGGAGCAGAACATATGTGTCTTTAATAGGCAGGCTCTCTCCAATGAACCATACGGAGCATGCAGTTACCGCTGCGACTACAAGATTCATCATTATGATCTGGAGAGTAACGGCTAAGAGCTTCTCTATATAGACCCTTGTTCTGGCGATGGGATGTGTTAGGAGAAATTCTGCTGTGTGCTCCTTTTCTTCCTTCGACAGGGCGTTGATGCCCAGGAGTGCCGCATATAGAGCACCGCCTATGCCTAATACGTTGCCACATTCAATTCCGAAATAGCCTTTAAACTCTCCAAAATTCAATTGGTCCATACCAAAGGCGGCGGTAAAGCTGCCCATATCCGCAAACATGGTGCTTAGCTCAGTCATTTGACCTGCCATCTCCGGATAGATTAGAATGCATACCCCCAGCATAAATGAGATCCCAATGGACCATAGAAGTAAGGCAAGGCCGCCCTTTTTCAATTCGTGCTTTAACAGTATCATTCTGCGCCTTCCTTTCTATAGTAATGTAGGAAGATTTCTTCCGGATCCGGGTCTGCTATGGTAATGTCTGTAAATGTTAGGCGAGCGAGGTGTTCCATCAATTCCTTCGGCATACCGCTATATAAGAATCGGACTGTGTCAGCATTGTATGTGATATCCCGGATGCCGGGGATGGACGGTAGCACGGAAATACCTCGTAGAGTGACTCGTTTTACGCCGCTATGTCCCAGCATTGCAACAGAGTCACAGGCAAGGAGGTGTCCCTCACTGATTACGGCGGCTGTCTTGCAATAGCGGCTGATTTCGCTCAGAATGTGGGAGGACAGAAAAATCGTTGCTCCTTCAAGGTTTCGTTCTTGCAGTATTTGATAAAATTCCTTCTGCATCAATGGGTCAAGACCGCCGGTAGGTTCATCCAGGATGTATAGGGACGGCTTGTGCTGTAGGGCGCAGATGATCCCTAATTTCTTGCGGTTACCCAGGGATAATTCTCGAATTTTCCTCGTGGGGTCAAGCTCTAACCTTTCACACAGGAGCTTTGCTTCCGTAGCGCAATCCTTATGACGGAGTTCTGCGGAGAAGGACAGCAGGTCTTTTACCTTCATATTTGGGTAGAAGGCGGCTTCTGATGGGAGATATCCGATATCTGACAGGATGGGGATCCGGTTTTCTTCGATTGGCAGCCCCATGATCTTGGCACTTCCGGAAGTGGGGCGGATCAGCCCCAATAGGGTGCGGATGGTGGTGCTCTTTCCTGCACCATTGGGGCCGATGAATCCGAAGAAGTCACCCTCTGCTACCTGCAGATCTAAATTTTCGATGCCAAGGTGATTGCCATAATATTTCGTCAGCTTAGATGTTTCGATAGCGTTCATTGGATCCGCTCCTTTATGCTTTCGTATATAGCCGTTGTTTCTTCATCGGTTTTTCCGCTGATGACCAATATTCGGTCTTTACTGCGGAGCAAAACTGCGGTGTCACTGCCGGTGTAAGCATAGAGTGTAAAGGTTCCGTATTCCTCATTCCGGAAGGTGCCCATCAGGAGACGAGCTGAGCTAAAGCCGCTGACCTTCAAGCCAAGATCCGGCTCCTGCAATAATTCAATAGCGGTAATTGCTTCGAAGTCTACCGTTAAATCAGACATATAGTCAGCTTCGATGGTAAATGACGTAGCATCGTACTTGATACGGATATCCCCGGTAAACATGAGATATGCAAGGGAAGCGAGAAGAACCAGCAACGCAAGAGTGATTGCAAGAATGCTTAGGAGCCTTCTTCTTGTAAGTGGTTTCTTAGGAATGGGAACCATTCCCCCTTGTATCTGCTTGCGATAGTACAGATAGGGATAGAGTAGCGAGCTTAGGACGATCCCTACCAAAGGGAGCAACAGGATGAGGATGAACCATTTTTCCGGGAGGAATGTCCCTGTCATTACCAGAAGACCGAATATAAACCAAGTTTTTCCGCAAAATCGGTGGGTGGCATTCCAGTTTTCCTCGCTGTAAAGCGTCCATCTGGTTTTGATCCCCAAATAGGAATTTTGGGTGATCTTGGGCATATAGTTCCCGACGATCAGGAAGATACTGCCTAAAAACAGGGGGACAATACGGAACGGATTAAAGCTCCCTTCGAGAGCACTGCCATAAATGATACCTGTGCTGAAGAGGGAAGCGATGGGTATGGTCCACAGAGCGATTCCCATAGCCTTAGGATTTTGATCCCGTGTTCTGGGATCTCTAAAGGTGAACCAGGTACACAGCCATTGCATAGCCAAGAGGATCAGAGGAATTAGTAAGACGACGATCCACGGACCTGCCGTGCCATCTGCCTTCCCGTCTATCCCCCAGTGGATCGGCATGGTTTCCGGGAGTCGATCCCATAGGAGTATTCCGGTTATAGCAGGGATCAGAGTCACCAGTGAGCCTATGATCAGTGTCCATTTATATTTCTTCATCGTTTTCATGCACTCCTTTCAAATCAGCCAACCAGAGCATGGTCTCCTCCAAAACGGAGGTATTGATCTCGTAGAAAATAAACTTGCCATCCCGACGGTCACGGATCAGATCTGCGTCCTTCAGCACCGACAGATGCCTGGAGATGGAAGCTCCCGTAACAGGGAAGTGGTCGCAGATCTCACCGGCGGACAGTGTCTTGTGCTTCAACAGGTTCAGGATCTCTCGTCGGATGGGATCAGCCAGGGCTTTTAAGGTCTGTTGTAATCCCATAGAGCTGCCTCCTTTATTTAACATTTAACCTAACTGTTAAATGAATTATATCATAAAAGATCCACACTGTCAATACCCGGTTCGGTTATAGACGCAAAATTCCTGTAGGTATAGTCGCAAAATTCCGATTTATGGAGCTGTTTATCGTATAACACCGTAGGGGCGACCTGTGCTCGCCCGGTCATTGTCGTTAAACGACAATTACGAAATTTCAGGATTATCACGAGATTTCCGACAAAATCGAAACATTTTGCGGG
>JAZRGR010000265.1:0-19813 GCA_045644345.1 Faecousia sp.
GTCTTGGCAAAGCCCTCTACACTGACATTTGCCCCCTGCAGAGCATCGTTCAGATACAGACTCGTGCTCATATCCAGGGGATGAGTGTAGTCCATCACATAGATGCTGTCCTTTACATCATAGACATAGACCTTGATCTTAACCGTAGCCTCATCGGTCAGCCCATTCTCATCTGCATAGGTTACCTTAACCTTGCCCTCGTAGATCCCCGCATTAGGAGCAAGGAAGCTGTAATTCGTTGCATCTACGCTCACACCTGTGAGAGCCTCAACCGTTATGTTGTTTACGGTGTAGGTCTTTCCTTCTGCAAAGAAGTAGTGGGGAGTATCACAGCTCACGATGTTTCCGAACAGAGCATCCTTTGTTACCTTGACCTCGTGGTTTGCCCACAGGTGCAGCTCCAAGGGATTCGCAATCTCGCCAACAACCAGATACAGCTCTCCGTTACTCAGCTTGACCACGCGGTAGGCAGGGTCTCTGGAAACGAAGTGGAAGGGCTTGGTATTAGCCTCATACTTAGGCCAGTCAGCAGTGATCCTTACAGGCTTATCCGCTGTGGGAATCTCTACCGTTGCCACGCTATAGGTACCTGTAATATCCCCATTGACAGTGATCAACTGATTCTCACGCAATCTGATATGGGCGACCTGAATATTGGTGCTGGAGAATGTCAAATTGGGAGAACCGGAGAAGTACAGATTTCCCTTTTCCAGATCGAGGCAGGAATATCTGCTGGTAATATGGGTGCCGGTGTTCACAGTCACATTACCGCCGTCAATGTGGATGCCGGTGGTGTCTGCACTAATGGTAGCCCGGATAATGGTCACATCACCCTCGCTGATACGCATAGCTCCCTGACCCTTGATCACTACATCCGCACCATTGATCACTGCACTCTTGCCATGGGACATATAGAGGGCGTAGCCTCCTTCTGCTTTCCCGACATGAGCCAATTCGTCAGCCTCGCCACCTTCAATACTACCGCCGAAGATCTGTACTTCTGCAGCAGAATTTACTGTAATAATGCCGTGATGGTAGGAGTCAATGGTGCCGCCGTACACATTGAGCTTGCTGTTGCAGCGAATGGTACCGGGAACGACCAGCTCCCCATCGTTATCAAAATGCTGATTCTTCTCGTCATATGCCACGGGATGGGAAATCGTACCGCCGAACAGATTCAATGTTCCGTGACTATAGGCGATACCTGAGCTGTAATAGGTAGAGGTGATCGTACCGTCACCCTGACAGTTGCAGATGTTCAGATTTCCGTTTGTGCCGAAGGTGATTCTGTTCTCACCCAGATCCAGGGTATGACCGTTGAGACAGAGATTGACCGTTCCTGTGATTCTGATTCCCTTGTTCATATGGATCTCGTCGTACAGAACATAGGAACCGCCACCCATAAGGCAATATTCTTCATCGTTGTCTGTTCCGGTGCTGAAGAGCTGCATATAGTAATCCGTCAGCAGAGTACCAAAGAGGATCTCATCCCCAACGGCTGTACCGTCAGCGTGCTTGTAGTCATTGTCTGGGTGACCGTTTTCCCAGTCCACCGCCATGTAATGCTCATGGTTCTCTGCCAGATACAGTTCAAACTGTTGTGTCTCCTCACAGTACAGTTCTACTACTGCATATCCCTGGGTGCTGACAAAGGGGATCACCGCAGGGATGAAATTCCCCTTTTCATCGTTATGGGTTGCAAGACCGGAATACTTGCCCCAATCGGTGGTAATACGAATACGAGGCTCTTCGGCAGTAGGTACTTTGTCAACCTTGACCCTGTAGATCTGGCCTTCCGGAGGCAGCAGGGGATATTCTTCCATAAAGGAAATGGTAATATTCTCCTGAGAGGTATACAGGAAAATATCATGGTCTGACCCACTGCTGACATAGGGAGATCCACCTAAGACGAAGGTCTCGAAGCTGTCGATCTCGAAGGAGTGGGCGCGATTGGATTCAATGGATCCACCGATGAATACAACACCCTGACCATTGGCATTTTCACAATTGGCAATACCATATGTCTTACCATTGGTAGTGACCCAGCAATCCTTAATAAACAGATTACCGCATACTCCTATGCCAACCATATCTTTATAACCATTTTCGGTTGTAGTCAGTTTGATGTTCTCCATGTAGATATCGCCGAATACGAAATCCATGAAGAATCCACATTGGATCTCACCGACTTTATCCTTACCCTCGGTGCAATCCACGAATTCAAGATGTGCTCTGGTATTCACTCTAAATTCGGAGGTTGCAATAAAATCATGTCCGCAGAGACAGAAGTTTGCCGCAGTCTGTGTTCCATCTATCCACAGCAAGGAGCCTGTAATATCCTCGACCAGAACATAGTTGCCACCGGGGAGTTCTTTGCCGCTTCCTGTGTCATGTATATTCCATATCTGCTGGCTAAGGGGCTTGTCAAACAGGATCGTCTCAGGCTGCCCCTGTGAGTTGGTGGTATAGTGGACGTGAGCCTTAACATGGAGCTCATTGCTTGCGGCAATGCCGTGGGCAGAGTCTGCCGCTACGGTGCCGATGGTATAGGTAAGATTCATATTTTGGGTGAAAATTGCGGGATCCCCATTGTACCTTGCCCAACCGGAGGTAAAGGGAACATTGGGCTTGGCGGCCGTAGGCAGTGTCATTGTCACAATACGGTAGGTTTCCCCATCCTTAGGCGAGAGTTCACCGTCTATGGTGATCACCTTGCCACCACCCAGTCTAATGTCTGCACCATTGCCGTTGATCACAGGGCTACCGGACAGATGGAAATTACCCATAACGAACACAGCGTTGGTTGCTGCCGTAATGGTCAGATCCTCGGAATCGATACGGGCCGTGCCACCATTGACATGGACACCGCCACCGTGGGTGCCTACAATGCTTCCTCTGTACAGGTTCGCACAGCCTCTGACCTCGATCGCATTTGACATAGTGCTGCTGTTGCCATTTTCGATCTTAGCGCCATAGAGCTGTAATGTACCGTTCTCAAGAACTCTGACGGTCTGGGATGCGGTGCTTGTGATCACACCGGTACCGCTGCAGTCGCAGATGTTCAGAACACCTTGGGATCCAACAATGATCACACCGTTGCCTAAGTCAAGCTTCTTTCCATTGAGACAGAGGTTAACTGTGCCGTTAACGGTAATGCTGCCACCGTTGGTTGCAGAGTCTTTTGCCAGGACATAATCGCCGCCATCCAGCACAAGTCCCGCGGAGGGATCCGGCAGAACATCAAAATCGACGATACCGCCGTCAGGGCTTAGCTCATGGCAGTGGGTGACAAGGAAATGTACTTCCCCATTTTCCAGAATCCGAACATCATACACTGGATCTGTACCCGGATTGTACTGAGTAAAGAGAATGTTATCGGGATCGGTCTGCACATTAGACCAGTCCGTGGTAATCTGCAGAGGATCACCTAAGGTTGCAATGTCGGTAAACAAAACAGAATAGGGTTCTGTAGTCGTGACTTCTTCTAAAATGATGATCGTCTTCCCGCGGCTCATCTTAAAGTCTGCGGTAGTGCTTTCGATCACGGGAGCGCCGGACAGATAGACCTTGCCGGGGCCGTAGTAGACCCCTGCGCCGGTTCCCAAGGAGTCGTTCTTGCCACTGCTCCGAAGCGTACCGCCGAGGAGATACAGCTCACCACCGGTTACGCCGACACAGGTCTTGCCGCTGATATAGGCACCGTCTAATATCCTCACTGTGCCTCCGGACATTGATAAGCCGCGGTTGGTCATGGTTTCGATTCTACCGCCGGAAATATCCACGGTTCCCCCGCTCACAGCAATGCCGTAAACGGCTGTATCTTCACGACCCACTTTAATACTGCCCCCTGTAATCTTCAGGGTGCCTTCGACCGAATTCGAGACACCGGCAACACTGATAGCAGAAGAGTCTATGGAAGTCGTGCCACCGATCTCCATATTACCCCGGTTGGATACGCCCACTTTTGCACCGTATACCGATCCTGCTGTAATAGTCAGGGTGCCGTTATCATAGTTTTGGAGGCCTGCTATCTCTGTACTTGCGGAACCAATGATAATATCCCCATTGATGGTCATGGTACCGTTGTTGAAGACGCCGTATTGACCGCCGTCTACTGTACCGCCGGAAAGAGTGGCAAAGCTTCCGCTATTGGCGCGGATACCTCGTTCCGTAGCTATTATGGAACCGTCTACCATGTTCAAGTTGGCATTCGCTCCTAAGACGATTCCGTAACAACCAACTGCCGAACCGTTGTAGAAATTCAGATTACCGAGAACATAAAAGGCCATAGGATAGGATTCAAATTCGGAAGAATTCTCAGCTGTATTTTCCACAGTTCCGCTATAAAGCGACAGGGTGCTTTGGGTGGCAATATGAAGGGTAGAGCCTAAACCTTCGCGATAACAGGAGGAGGTGATCTTACCCTCTGCACCGCTGCCCTCGCAATCGCAGATCCGTATTACAGAATCACTTGACGTAGCAATATGACCGTCTAACATGGTCAGGGTATGTCCGTTAAGACACAGATCCACCGTACCGTTAATGGTCAGGTTGCCGCTAAGATCAATGTCCGTTTCCAGTACATAAGCACCGGTTTTGAGAACATTGTTTGCAGGGAAGCTCGTATTTGTGAGCTCCTTGTCAAAGGTGACAGTGTCGTGGGTGCATTCCTTCCCATTCAGCTTGTCCGGGCAGTTGATGCCGTAGATGCAGTGCTTGTGGAGAGCCACTAACCACAGCTCATTATCCGCCCTCTTCAGAACGATGTAGGAAGTATTTGCAGAACTAAAAGGATAGTCGGTAACACCACTGTTGTGAGTCTCCCAATTTGTAGTAATCTGTACGGGAAGCTGTGCGGCTGTCTCAACAGAAATCGAACCATCTTCCGGAGCAGTGATCTTATCTTCAATATTGATCTTTACATTCTCTGCAAGGTATACATCGGCGGTAGTACCGTTGATGTCTGCATCACCGCCCATGGTGAAGGTACTGCCCGCTGCATTATGGACACCGTATTGGGACTTGACGGCAGAGGCTATCTTGGCAGAAGGAGCCAGCTCCCCGGGCCCAAAATAGATGTAGTCATATTCGTAGGTTCCTTCAAGGTCAGTAACTCCACTATCGGCAACCACGGGATCCATGCGGAGCTTGTACAAAGTTTCCCCTATCAGAAAACCACCCTGTGCTTTCGGTTCATTAAGTACGATCGTTCTATACCCGGTCACATTATGGAGAAGGCTGGCTTTATTCCGTCCGTAGCCTTTCGTATATGTATAACTGGGTTTATTGTTATTGGGATCGATCATGTTGGTGGTAATAAAGAAGGATTCTACACCCCTGCTACTCTCTTTATTGGTTTGGGTCTTCATGCGAGTCTCAAGAATATCCCCATCTTTGATGAGATAATTGAAGTTTTCGCTGGAATTATTTGCGGGGTTCATAAATACATGAGGATCACCTGTGGTAATGTTGCCGTACAGGACACCCTTAGCGGTATTCATATTCACATTACAATTCTTCGCACCCCATTGGGCAAGCTCTGCCACCGTGGTACCGGGGAGGAAGGGGATGAAAATGGCTTCTCCATCGGTATAGGTAACAGCAGTTCTCCCCTGTCCGATGTAGCAGTCCTTTACACTCAGATTGCCCTCATTGCGGATACCGTAGGTATTACCGTCAATGTTGCCTCCTGTAACAGTGGCGGTTGCACCGGCCTTATTGTAGATACCGCTTTGTACACCGGAGACATTGGCACCGCTAACAGACAGAGACCCTGCCGCATTGAGAATACCGGAGGAAGTCGATCCGCTTGCACTGAATCTGCCGCCGGTGATCGTTGCTGTGCCGGAATTATAGACTGCCGCAGTCACGCCCTTGACCGTACCATCGGTGATGGTAACCGTTGCTCCTTTATTATGGATGCCATAACTGCTTGTGCCGATGATCTCACCACCGGATATGGTAACGGTTGGCTTATTGTAGTCGATGCTCAGCCCGACTGCACCCTTCACCTTGCCATCGATTAAGTCAAATTTACACCTTACGTTGCCAAACTTGACTGCAGAAAACCGGCTGTAAACATAGGCATCAGCACCATTCATCGTGAAAGTGCCTCCACGGAGCATAACTGCACTATAGGTGTCATATTTAGTACCTGTATATGCGATCTTGCCTCCTGTCATGTTAAAAGCAGAATTGCTGCCTGAAAGTTCCACCCCATAGTTCCCGGAGCTCTCAATAATGCCTCCGGACATATTTATATTTCCCATGGCAACAGTAACGGCTTTCTTTGTACTGTAGATCTTACCACCGTACATATTGAATACAGCAGATGTATTTGTTATATAAGCAAACGAATAGCTACTGCAGTCAATGGTTCCGCTATATAGAGAAAGTACTATGGATTTAGTGCTTGGGAATTTGAAAACATCTTCCGATCCCGAATCCCTCTTGATCATACCGTTACCGGGGACACTATCGGTATCCGTATCGGTGCCACCTTCCTTAAGGCTGCAGTCGCAGATCTGTAAATGTCCCGCTTGGAGGTCAATTTGATAACTCTTCAAATTTAGGGTTTTGCCGTTTAGACACAGCTTGACATCACCGTTAATGGTCACATTGCCATAGGCAGTCACAGTCTCCATCAGCACATACTCGCCTCCGGTAAGAGTGCAGGCTGTATTGAAGGTATCCTGTGTCAGTTGCGTATCAAAGTCAACTTTAGCATGCTCCCCATTCGTGCAAGGCTGATGATTCCGATGATCCTCACAGCTATTGCCGTAAATACAGTGGCTGTGGAGCTCCTTAAAGGTTGCAGTCACCGTTACATCCGCAGCGGGCATGGTAACTGCGTACTGACCGTCCCCATTGGGGCTGAGTACTGTGCTTTGAGTCTTAGCACCATCCCAGTAGGTCATAGTGACAGTATTTACCTTATATCCGGCATTGGGTTTTGCATCCAGATAGAATACGGTACCCTTGGCACCAACCGCAGTGGTCTCGTTATTCACAGTCAAATCGCCGTTTCCGTCATTCTGAGCAGTCAACATGGGAATAACTAAGTACAGCTCCTTGGTGCCATTACCTGTATCCATCTCACGGACTGCAAAGCCATCTACATTGACAAAGGGAGAATTGACTAACTGTGCAAAGCTCCATCCGTTGGTAAGAAGCACTCTATCATCCTTGTTTGAGGGCTTAACAGAACTGATAAAGGTATAAATTTCTCCTTCCGGAGGGGTTAATGGTTTGCCATCTTCAAAGTGAATCAGCTTAGAAAATTCATCACCAACGACATTATAGACAGAAATATCATAGTCCTTACCGTTAAGAACCGGTGCCCCGGAAAAATAGGGGATAATACCTTCTGAATTGGCTGCACCGTGATTATGGCAGATATATTCGCCACCACGGAAAAATGCAGCATTATGAATGTGATCATTACATACCTGGAATGTGATCATTGAAGACTTCTTAACAACAAAGGAGCCTCCCTCGATGATGAATTTACCGCTACCATGAGGATGCACAGCAAATACTGTATCAGGACATTCGACATGGCCGGACTTTACTACGAATTGTGCACCACCTAGTATATAAACCGATCCGGCACTATCGCCACCAAGCTCCAACAAGCCGGTTGCAGTACAATTTACATGATTCGCTCCTACACAAGCACAATCATAGATATTTGTAGTATAGTATCTGGGCTGAATACCCTTGGAGAACCGAATTTTCTTACCATTAAGACACAGATTAACTTCTCCTAAGAATGCACGTCTACTGGTGTTTATGCCTTCACCATCTTCCACAAGATAATAATTTCCTGCAGGGATATTCTCCCCAAAGTTAGTAAGCATATCCTGTGTCAAAGGTTTGTCAAAAATAATCTTTTCGTGAGTGCAGTTCTCACCCATGGGACAGTTGTGGCCATACTTGCAGTGAATATGAGCAGCATAATTCTCTGCTTCATTGACAGGAACCAGATATAATTCCCCTGCGGTCTGCACGATAGTATAATTGGAATCTACACTCTCAAAAAAAGATATATCGCACTTTGCATTTGCCCATCCGGAGGAAAGGAGTACCTTCTGCCCTGTACCGGGCTTTTGCTGTGTGCTGATCCGATAGATCTCATCGCCGGGAGGTGTCAGTTCTCTATCAAAAGTAATGATACTGCCCGTTGTTAAGTAAATATCAGTATCCTTGCCATTAATCAGGGGACTGCCACCCAAGACCAGAGTACTGCCGGCATTCTTAACAGCGATACCATTGGGACTAAGTACCTGACCGCCGTAAAGTGCCATTACAGAGCCTGCACCTGTTTCATAAAGGGTAGGAAGATCTGCATTAGCGGAATCAGATCGAATGATACCGCCATAAACTGTTAAATCGCCCGTAACAAAATTGTCAAAATAAAACAAGCCGCCTTCCCAAGAAACCATAAATGCCTCACCGCAAAGGACACCGGGTCCCCGAGGTTTTTCATCAGTTCTATGGGGACAATCGCAGATCCTAATCGTAGGGGGGTCAACAGCGATATCAAACATTGCATCCGGGTAATAGTATTCCTTGATATCCAAGCTATAGCCGTTCAGACAGATATCCACATTCCCGGAAAAATAGACGGGCCACCCCTCGTCAAGTGTAACATTTTCTGTAAGGTAATAGGAGCCTTCACGAACCGGCACAGACATAGTCCCGTACGAACTATGCTCCATCATGCTATTGAGTGTTTCCTGATCCAAAGCAGTAGCAAATGTAATGGGAGTACAGCCTGCTATGGAGCAATCCCCGCCGTGGATGCAGTGCTCGTGAACCGCGAGCTTGTACTGGTCTGCAGAGGGCGTTTCTGCGGGAGCATGGGGAATCAAAGCTCCCTGCTCCTGCACAGGCTCTGTGGGAGCCACTGTCACAGCTTCCGCGGGAGTCTCCGTCTCGGGTTGCACCTCTACGAAGTTATGCTCTGTGTGCTGATCGGTGGTCTGTGCGGCAAAGACTTGACCCGGGAACAGGGACAGCAGCATAGCAACCGTCAGTACGAGGGCTAAAAAGCGTTTTTTCATTCCATCGCTTCCTTTCATAGAAACAAATTTGAAATACGTGATACCTTGGGTCCTGCGCAACCCCACATACCGAACCCCTATAGCTACCCAACACAGACGCGCTAAGCACCCATAGGGTACAAGGGCCCGCCATGCACCGCCCCAAATCCGAGGTCAAGACCCCAAATATAGGGAGTAACCATATAATTACGATATGTTAAATTGCACTCTGCCCCATAATAACAATTATTATAAATATATCACATTTTCCCACATAATGCAATAAAAAATTCGCAAAATAACCACAAAAAATTCGAATACAGCCACCCCAAAATAACCAACCCCAACTCCCCCCATACCATCCCCCATACCATCCCCGTCACCCGTACAAACCTCCATCCATACGGATGCACCACCGATCCTATTCGTAGGGAACGCCCCCGTGTCGCTGCGCAAAGGGAACGATACACCTTGGAACAAATTCCATACGTACCAATCATCAAATCTCCTATTAGGTTATATACTTTAATAAGCAAGTCCACAGATATTGTGTTATGTCGAAATATCGCATATGCCTTGTAGGGGCGAAGCTGTGTCTTCGCCCGATAACACCGTAAAACGGTGTTACAAAAAAGTTCGTTATTTATCGGATTATACTGTATACGAATGGCTTTTATGTCATGACAGTTCCTGTCTTGACCGGGCGAAGACATGGCTTCGCCCCTACAGTGGGCGCAGGTATTTTTTGATGGTAATGCTATATCTTGGGCTATGCTTACTAAAAGTGATAGCCTAAATTCCGATTTATCGTTCAGTCCGCCGACGTTCCTCCGGGCTCTTCGCTCTCCCTCCGGGCTCTTGGCTCAGCCTCCGGGAGAGCTGTCCCGAAGGGACTGAGAGGGAAAACGGAATTATCATCATCCGTAGACATTTTGTGTGAAACGTACAAACAATCAAATTTGTTCGTAGGGAACGACCCTGTGTCGTGACCCAAGGGTAACAATATACGATGGTATAAATTTCAAAAGAAATATCCTACAAATTTCCTATGTTATCGACTATTACCCGACTTTTCCTAACATAACTAATATGTCGGGCTACGATACTGCCACGGAACGACACAGGGTCGTTCCCTACGAACATGCATGGCAGTGCATCCGCAATAACGGAATTTGTACGGGTGACGCTCATGCCACGTAAACGACACTCGGTCGTTCCCTACGAACAAATTTGTGTGCAAGTCCGCAAATATCGTGAAAAGGAGTAAAAAATCTGTCTCGCAAATACCCAACAGGCATCTACGAGACAGCAAATATCTATCACAGACCCAGAGTTAAGGGATCACATCCCTCACACCGGCTCAACAAATTGGACGGGCAAGGACAGTTCACCTGCCAGCATATGGGCATAGCTCCCCTTTTCCGTCAGAATCACAGGCTTGCGACAATTGTTGAAAATGTCTGCACCAATGTGATTCACACTGCGGGGAATGCTCACACGCTGTAGCTTCTTGCAGAAGCAGAACAGGTACTTGCCCAAAGAGTCCGTGGCGTTAGGTATGGACAGCTCCTTTAGAGACTCGCACCGGGAAAAGGCATAGTTGCCTATGGAACGCAGGCTCTTAGGAAGAAGCAGGTGTTCCACTGCGGTGCAACCGTCAAAAGCCAGATCCTCCAGCCGCTCCACTCCCTCAGGCACAGTTACAGCCTTGATGGAGGAGCAGTTAAGGAAAGCACCGTAGCCGATGGTTCTAAGACCGGGTCCAAGGGTCACATAGGTCAGTCGTCCGCAGTGAGCGAAGCACAAAGCACCGATGCTCTTGACCCCATCGGGAACGGAGATCCGCTCAATGCTGTCACACCCGAAAAATGCTCCTGTAGCCAGCTCCTTAACGGTGTTGGGGATCACCGGCTCCCGTTCATCCCCGAAATAGGCGAACAGGCAATTCCTATGGATCAGAAAGCCATCCCGGTCTGCTAACCCCACACAGTTCTCAAAAGCATAGGCGCCGATACGCTTAACACTGTCCGGAATGACCATCTTCCTTAAATTCAGACAACCGGAGAAAGCACACTCCCCTATGGATACCACCGTATTGGGAAGAACCACCGACTCTAAGAACACACAATCACAGAAAGCATGACCGCCGATGGCCACAACATTCTTAGGGACAGTAACAGAGGCAGCTCTGCCGGTGTATTGTTTTAATATGCCGTTTTCAATCACAAAATCCATATTCATGTCCTCGATATGATATTCCTCTATACTTTAATGCAGTATACAACAAAACAGAGAAAAATGCAAGCATAATTTTTCTCTTCCCCCAATACTCGATTTAGGCTATCGCTTTTAGTAAGCTTAGCCCAAGATATAGCATTACCAACAAAAAATATCTGCGCCCACTGTAGGGGCGAAGCCATGTATTCGCTCGGTCAAGACAGGAACTGTCATGACATAAAAGCCATTCGTATACAGTATCATCCGATAAATAACGAACTTTTTTGTAACACCGTTTTACGGTGTTATTGGGCGAAGACACAGCTTCGCCCCTACAAGGCATATGCGATATTTCGACATAACACAATATCTGTGGACTTGCTTACTAAAGTATATAAGCTACCTTGATCATAGACAACAAAAGGACCGCTGTGTGATCACAGCGGTCCAATATGGAACATAAGGGATCAGCGATTGACGTCCAGGATCTTAAAACGGACAATGCCGGCCATAGACTCGTACTCTGCGATATCGCCTACACGCTTGCCCATCAGAGCCTGACCCATGGGAGATTCGTCCGAGATCCGTGCCTCCATGGGGTTAGCCTCATGGGTGCCTACGATGCAGTACACATCCTCCTCGTCAAATTCCATGTCCAGCACCTTAACGGTGGAGCCCAGACCTACAATGCCCTCCATCTCGGCAGACGCCTCATCACTGATGATCACAGCATTGTCCAGAATGTTGCGCAGCTCAATGATCCTGCCCTCTAACTCGGACTGTGCCTCTCTGGCAGCCTTGTACTCAGCGTTCTCGGACAGATCGCCGAAGCCACGAGCGGTATCGATCTCTCTGGCGATTGCATCGCGCTCTACGGTCTCCATGTTACGTAACCGCTCCTGGTACTGCTGGAGCATGGTCATAGTCAGCTTGACTTCTTTCTTGCCATCGTTAGCCATTGGAAAATACCTCCGCTTCTTTACAGTGGGAATGATTATACTTGATAACCCGTATAATGTCAAGTGTTATTTTTTAAATACCTCTAATGCAGCCTGCAATTGGGGATCCTCCTGTGCAGAGACTCTGCCCAGATAGATATTCACATAGGTCTCCTCGTCCACATCTACCACCACATCCGGGGTAATGCCCACACCCTCTAAGTTGACCCCGTTGGGAGTGCTGTAATGCCCGGTGGAAATAGCAATGGCAGATCCATCGCTTAAGGGGAAGGTCTGCTGGTAATTGCCCTTGCCTACAGTCTTGGAGCCTACGATGGTTGCCCACTCATATTCCTGCATAGCAGCAGCAAAGAACTCTGCCGCAGAATAGGAATCCCCGTTGACCATGACTACCATAGGCAGCTCCACCACAGACCCACCGTCGGAGCTGTCCACAGCCTCGTTGCCGTTATAGTCCACGGCACGGAACAGGGGTCCCTCCGGCAGAATATGATCCAGGATCTCTACCAGCTCAACCTTACGTCCGCCGGGATTGTAGCGCAGGTCGAAGATAATGCCCCGTACATTCTGCCCCCGCAGATCCTCGATGGCGGCAATGGTACGCTCTGCACTGTGTGCCTGGAAGTTGTCGATCTTAATATAGCCGATGCCGTCCATATTCTCATAGACCACGACCTCCACCTCAATGAGCTTGCGGACCATGGTCAGATCCATATACTCCCCATCACGGAGGATGCGGATGGTCAGCTCGGTACCTACCTCGCCCCTGATCAGATCACTCATGGCATCTACGCCGATCTCTACGGCATTGTGCCCGTCTACAGATACGATCATATCTCCCGGCAGGATCCCTGCCTCGTGAGCAGAGCCACCCTTGTTGACGTCCGTAACAGTGATCCCCTCGTCATCCTCCTTGAGCAGGCTGACCGTTACACCGATGCCTACGTATTCATTGTTGGAGTCCTCCATATAGGCTGCATACTGATCGGCACTGATGTAATAGCTCCACCGGTCACCGGTGGCAGCTACCGCCGCTTGTGCCAGGTAGTCCCCCATAACCTTGTCGTCATAGTCATCTACATAGAAGCGATCAATGATCTCCATAACCTGCTCAAGCTTGGCATTGGGGTTGATGGTAGGCTCGGTAGTCTCCTCCATCTTGCCCAACAGCTCCGAGAAGGAGGGAACCGAGCATCCGCTGAAGGATACACACAGGATCCCAAGGATCAAAATCAAAGCAAATATCTTTTTCATAAGAACCTCCCTCAATGGGTAATATATGCTATTGGAGCTGTCTCCCCGATCCCTATGGATCGGGAGCAGACAGCCCCTTATTACTGATACTTTAGGGTATGCTGATGTAGCTCATGGGGTTCACGGTATTGCCATTATAGTAAATGGTAAAATGCAGGTGGGGGCCCGTAGAATAGCCCGTAGAACCTACATAACCGATGATCTCGCCACGGTCAACATACTCACCCTCACTGACGGTATAATGAGTCATATGACCGTACAGAGAAGAATATCCGTCCAGATGGTTCACAACTACGTAATAGCCATAGGCATAGTTATATGTGGCAGTAGTGACCTTGCCACTCTTGGTAGCGTAGATGGGAGTCCCCTGCCCTGCTGCCAAGTCTACACCGTTATGGAAGGAGTAGTTGCCCGTAATGGGATGCACACGGTAGCCATAGGAGCTGGTGAGCATGGTGCAATACTGCAGGGGGAACTTGAAGCTCTCGCCGGAGGCGGGAGGATTGGAGCTGCCGGAGTTACCGGAGGAACCGCTGTTGCTATCGTTGTTATTGTTGTTATTGTTGTTCTGGTTCTGCTGCTCCTGCTCCAGACGCTCTTGCTCCAGCCGTTCCTGTTCCAGACGCTCCTGTTCAGCCAGCCATTCCTGGTACAGGATCTCGGTCCGCTCTGCCTCTAACTCTGCGATCTGGTCACTGAGGGCAGCCTCCTGCTTCTCGTACTCCTCGCATTCCTCGATCAGCTTCTGCTTGTTGGCATTGAGCTCGATGAGGAGGGCATCGGATTCGGCACGCTTCTCAGCCAGGACAGCCTCGGTATCTGCAAGCTCTACCTTCTTGAGCTCGATCTTGACCTTCTCCTGTGCCAGGGCATCCTTGGCGCTCATGACAGAGGCGGCCATATCACGGATCTCGTCCATCATACGCTGGTCTGCACGGGCGATCTCCTCGATCATAACACGGCAGTTAAGCATATCGGCAAAGCTCTTAGCCTGGAGCATGACCTCGAAGTAGGATACGTCACCACGCTCCTGCATGGCTCTCATCCGCATACGGAAGGAGGACAGCAGATCCGCCTGCTGATCCTTGAGATCGTCTACCTCGGCCTGCTTCTCGGCAATGAGCATATTATAGTGATGGATCTGATCGTTGACATTCTCAGCTTCCTTACGGATCAGTTCGATCTCCTGATCCACCTGAGCCTTCTGCTCTACGATGGTCATGGTCTTGTCACGATTTTCCAGGATCTGTGCCTCCAGAGCCTCACGCTCCTGAGCAAGCTCGTCGGACTGGCTCTGGAGCTGGTCGATCTCCTCTTGGAGCTCATCGGCAGTCTTGGCACCGTGGACAGCCATTACGATAAAGCCCAGTAGAATGGACAATATCAGTATCCCCGCAATAACGGAAACGATCAAACGCTTGTACTTGTACATAAAAACCTCCTAAAAAGGGTCCTAATCAGGACTCAGACCTTAAGGAATCTGCGGATAGACAGCAAGCTGCCGATCACGCCTACCACAAAGCCCGCAAGACCGCATACACCTGCAATGGGAGCCAGGAATACCTCGAAGGGCATGAATGCAAGGAATGCCAGATCTGCCTTGGCAATGGCATTGAGGACGACCTGGTACAGACCCCATTCGATAAAGAATGCGATCAAAGCCGAGAACAAGCCCAGCAGGAAGCCCTCTACCACGAAGGGCAGGCGGATAAAGCCGTTGGTAGCACCAACCATCTTCATAATGGCGATCTCTTCCTTGCGATCCATCATGGTCAGCTTAATGGTGTTAGAAATAATGATCAGAGACACCAGCAACAGCACCGCCGCAACACCCAGGGATGCAACAATGATCACCGTACGGATGGTGGCAAGGGCATTGGAGACCTCGATATTGGCTCGGACACTGACGATCCCGTCGATGCCCTCTAACTCGGCAATGGTATCTAAGACCAATGCGTTATCCTCTAAGGTGACGACGAACTGGTGGCGCATATAATCCGCGGCGATGCCCTCAAAGAGAGCCTCCTCACCCTCGTAGTCCTGGATATACTGCTCCAGGGATTCTTCGTTGGAGCGGAATTCTGCATTGTGGACATTGTCGATCTGGTTGATGATGGAGCCCAGGTGCTTAGCCTCCTGCTCGGAGTAGCTCTCGTCTACAACCACGATCATCTGAGATCTGCGCTGCAGATCCTCTACCATCTCGTTAATGTTGAAGCACACCAACACGAAGCTGTTAATGATGACCAGACAGGCAACGGTGATACATACCGCAGCGAAGGACATAAAGCCGTGCTTAAAGGTGCTCTTAACACCCTGTCCCACGAGATACAGGAAATTAGTTTGTCTCTTCATAGCTGTAATACCCATCCATTCCGTCACTGATGACCTTACCTGCGTCGATTGCGATCACTCGCTTGGTAAAGCGGTCAACGAGACCCTTTTCGTGGGTGACGACCATAACCGTCGTACCCAATGCATTGATCTGCTCCAGGAGCAGCATGATCTCGAAGGAGCGAGCCGGGTCCAGATTGCCTGTAGGCTCGTCTGCGATGATCATAGAGGGATTGTTTACCAGTGCTCTTGCAATGGCAACACGCTGCTGCTCGCCGCCGGACAGCTCCGTGGGATAACGTCTGGCCTTGTTCTCCAGACCTACCAGCTCCAGTACATAGGGGACACGCTTCTTGATCTCCTTCCACCCTGCGCCTACTACGCGCATGGCAAAGGCAACATTCTCGAACACGGTCTTGTTGTCGATCAGGCGGAAGTCCTGGAAGATAACGCCCAGTGTACGGCGCAGATAAGGAACACGGGAGCGCTTGATGGTCTCCAGCTTGTAGCCGTTGACCAGTACAGAGCCGCTTGTAGGCTTGAGCTCAGCGGTGAGTAGCTTGATGATGGTGGATTTACCTGAGCCGGACTGTCCTACCAGGAAGACGAACTCCCCGTCATCTATATGCAGGTCAATGCCGTTAAGGGCATGAGTGCCGGTCTCATAAGTCTTGGTTACATTGATTAAGTCGATCATAAGTATTGATTCCTCGATATGTGGAATAGGTCAGATCAGTACATACGGACATCACGGGATGCCAGATATTTCTTGACCATAAGTGCCACCTTGAAGATAATGGCATCGTCGAATTCCCGCAGATCTAAGCCCGTGAGCTTCTTGATCTTCTCCAGGCGGTAGACCAGAGTGTTGCGGTGGACGAACAGCTTACGGGAGGTCTCGGAGACATTAAGGCTGTTCTCGAAGAACATATTGATGGTGAACAGGGTCTCCTGGTCCAGGGACTCGATGGAGTTCTTCTTAAAGACCTCGGACAGGAAGATCTCACACAGGGTGGTGGGGAGCTGATAGATCAGTCTGCCGATCCCCAGGTTCTCGTAGTTGATCACCGTCTTCTCCGTATCGAAGACCTTGCCAACCTCGATGGCAACCTGTGCCTCCTTGTAGGAGTCGGCAAGCTCACGCAGATGCTCTGCCACAGTACCGATACCGATGGTGGTACGGGCAAAGAGCTCGGTCTTGAGCTTATCCTCCATAGCCTTGGCCATATTGGACAGCTCCTCCCCTGTAACGGAGTGGCTAACCTGACGAACAATTGCAATATCCGTCTCGTTGACACTGATGACGAAATCCTGCATATTGTCGGCATACAGGCTCTGGAGCATCTCTACCACTGCTACGTCCGCTCTGCCTCTCTGGCGGACCAGGAACACGGCACGGGGCAGCTCCGTGGGGAAATGGAGCTCCTTGGCACGGATATAGATACCACCGGGCAGGATGTTATCCGTAATGATATTCTTGACAAAGGTGCCCTTGTCATGCTTCTCCTCATAGTAGGACTTGGTAAAGCTGAGGGAAACCTGAGCCATACGGCACAGGGGAGCTACATCCTCTGCCTCACCGCAGACAAAAACGCAGAATCCGAATGTGGGATTCCACCCCTTAAGGGTGAGGAAGCACTTGCCACCGGACTCGATCAGACGGTCGGGGTTGGCGGTAATGGCAATGACAGCATCGGTATACCGTTCACCGGACAGGGAGCTGTCACTGGAAGAGATCACCACGCCCTCTGCATCAACGACACCAACGATTCTCTGGGAAGCCTCTGCGAGCTGCTCGACTACGCTCTGAAAAATACGACTTGACATAAGCCGTCCTCCTTCGTTTCGGAAAATTGCCGATTCATTTTATGATCACTATCATATATCATAACCGATTTTTCCACAAAAAGCAAGTGCTTTTATACATTTTATTTCAAAATAGAGGTGCTTTTTTATGAAATTTTTACACAAACTTCGTGATTATGGCTAAAATCTCTCAGAGAATTCTGACAACATCGTATTTTTATCGGCAAAAATTCTTCGTCATATTAAACAGATAAAAGGGAAGCGATCTCTTCTTCTGACAATTCACGTGTCATTCCTAAGGGTAGCTCCCCAAGCTCTACCCCACCCTCGGCGATCCGCTTCAGATAGGTCACGGGCTTGCCACGTGAGGCAAGCATACGGCGGACCTGGTGGTATTTCCCTTCCTTAACACGGAGCAGGGACCTGCCGTCTCCCAGGGGCTCCAGCTCCGCAGGCAGACAACGGGTCCCATCTCCCAGAACACAGCCTTCGCGGAAAATTTTCATATCTTCTTCCTGACATACCCCCTCATGCTCGGCATAATAGACCTTAACGATTCCGGATTTCGGTGAGATCAGCTTATGAGCAAGATCCCCATCATCCGTAAACAGGAGCAGTCCCTCCGTGTCCTTGTCCAGCCGGCCTACGGGAAACAACCCCTTGGAGCCTGCAGGGAGATATTCCATAACCGTCTTATGCTCCCGATCCTCTGTAGCCGTCACACATCCTGCGGGCTTATGGAGCATGAGGACGGTCCTCCCCTTTTTGGATGTGAGGCACTTCCCCTCATGCTCGATTATATCCTTGTTTGTATCAACTTTGTAATCTGCAACGGTGATTTTTACACCATTGACAATGATTCCGCCTCTTTTGATCAGATCTCTGGCTTTGCTCCGAGATCCTGTCAAATTATCGGACACAAATTTATCCAATCTTTCCATAATAGTATGATCCTTTCCTATGTGATACTACTTTCTGATAGAAATGTTTGATTTCTATCAGAAAGAGCACCGCTAAAGCGTTGCGATTTTGCAATTTTTGATATATAAAATTGCAAAATCCCGTCTCATGCAGTTCTTGACGCACCTACGGTGCTATAAAAACGTTTTAAACATTTTTATCAAGAACTAGTATGAATTCCTCTTTTCGGTTCCATGGTATATTGGGTTATATTCTCGTCCACGAGAGCATACATTACACCATCAACACCAATTGGGAGGAATACCATGTTTGTAATGACAGCCAAATTATCCAAGCCGAAGCTATTGGCAGCAGGGCTCATAATCATCGCAGTGATCGCAGCGATCGTCATGCTGGTCACCGGCAACAGCAGTACCCCGGCAGCACCTCTGCCCAAGGGAGCTACCGATGCAGACAGAGCCGCATATTTAGCCACCTATGGATGGAGTATCAATGCCCAGCCCAAGGAAACTCAAACCGTAACCATCCCCGATACCGTGGATAACAAGGTCTTTGCCCGTTATAATGATCTTCAGCTCAGTCAGGGCTTTGATCTAAAAAGCTACGCCGGCATGAAAGCAACCCGTTTCGTATACGAGATTCTGAATTATCCCCGGGCAACAGCTCCCGTTTATGCCGGAGTCTTAGTCTATGAGGGCCATATTATCGGCGGAGAGATCACAGACACTTCCCCTAACGGGGTCATTCACGGCTTCCGCAAGCCGGGATCCGACACCCCTGCAGACACAGACAGCCCCTCTGCATCAGAGATGGCCCCGGAGCACCCAACCGTCCCGGCAGATCCTACCGCAACGGAGCCTACCGCCCCGGCAGATCCTACCACTGCACAACCATCCGCCCCGTCGGAAGGAGCATCCGCCCCGTCAACCACTGCCCCTAACCAATAGATCCATTGCACCAAATTCCGATTTATCGGACTGTTTCCGATGCTCCACCGGGCTCTTGGCTCTCCCTCAGGGAGAGCTGTCCCAGAGGGACTGAGAGGGGAAACGGCATTATCGTCACCCGTATGCATTTTGCGTGAACCGTACAAACAATCAAATTTGTTCGTAGGGAACGACCCTGTGTCGTTCCGCAAGGGTAACAATATACGATGGTATAAATTTCAAAAGAAATATCCTACAAATTTCCTTTGTTATCGACTATTACCCGACTTTTCCTAACATAACTAATATGTACGGGCTACGATACTGCCACGGAACGACACAGGGTCGTTCC
>JAZRGR010000266.1:0-1534 GCA_045644345.1 Faecousia sp.
CGACCTGTGGTCGCCCGCAAAATATTTCGATTTTGTCGGAAATCTCGTGATAATCCCGCAATTTTGTCATTGTCGTTTAACAACAATGACCGGGCGACCACAGGTCGCCCCTACGGTGTTATACGATAAACAGCTCCATAAATCGGAATTTTCAGTTCTTTTCGCATGTTTATCCTTCTGTCAGGCGGCGATGCATTTCTTCCCGGTCGTAGTCTAAGAAGTAGGGCTCTAACTTGCCGTAAAACTCCGCCATTTTTTCGTGGGTCATAAAGACGACATCACAGCCACGGTCATCATAGACAGACAGGATGCACTCATTGGAAAAGGACACGAAGCTGACTCCGTAACCTTCCCAGTTGATCTCATCTTGGATCAGCTTCTTGTGATCGAAGCCCTTGCCGTCCGAGTAACAGATCACACGGTTCCTGCGACATCGCCCGGATTCCGGATCTGTGGGGTCATCATAGGTTTCCAGATTCCTCACTGTAAAATGCCGATAATTCCCCTGCATAAGGGACAGAAAGCGAAGTCCTTGGGACTCTGCGGCAATTCGATTCTCGAGAAGCCCCTCATAGTCCTCTTCTCCCTCCCCTTCCGGATCCCCACTGCCACAGTAGTCGTACATCCAATGGTTAAACAGGAGACAATCCGCACCCTCCGGGAAGAGGATATCATAGATTTCCAATGCCCGTCTGAGAGCATTTCCCATATACTCCTCATCCGTATCCCCCATGCCAAGCTCACAACGCAAGGCATAGGGATTCTTGTAAAAATAGGGCTGTAAATAGGAAAATTCCTTACTGCAAATTCTTTCCTCTACAATGCTCTTTATGCCCACGGTCTTAGCCTCCCAATTCCTTGAACAAGATTCGAGTATCGTCGTCCCAAAAGTCGAGGCGGTTTTCCATATAGGTATAGCCATATTTTTCGTAGAGTCCAATATGATCTGTTCCGATGTAAATCTTGGAATACCCCAGCTTGACTGCTTCAGCCTCGCAATGGTTCAGAAGAAGCCGGCTGTAACGATGTCCCCGATATTCCGGCTGTACAAAAACAAATCCGATCCAAGGGGTCATAGATTCGTCCCGTATCGCATCCTGCCCCGTGAGCGTTCCAAATGCAACAAGTTTCTCTCCATCCATAAGGAGGTATAGATCCCCCCATCCCCCCAACATATCAAGAAACGTCCCGTTCCGAAGCAATTCCCCAAGAAACCGCACCGCACCCCAATCGCAAGCCTCGATCTGTGCAAGAAGCTCTGCCTTTTCGTCCTGTTCAAAATAATGGATGATCTCCATAGAGTCCTCCTCTCCAAATTCCGATTTATCGCTCTGTCGAGCGATTACGGAATTTGAGTGAATAGGTAATAGTGAAAAGTGAATAGTGGATGTGTTAAACTGTACCCCGTAGAATGGACACACCAAAGAGTGAAATTTTCATCACGTCCCCTCACAATGGACACAAAAAGTGAATGAAAATTTCGCAGACCCTTTTGTGTGGACAGTAGGAAACGGGGAAAAAGTGTGGTAGAATA
>JAZRGR010000267.1:0-13561 GCA_045644345.1 Faecousia sp.
AAAATGTTTCGTATTCGCCGTAGATTTCTATAAATACGCAACATTTTACCGCACACCTCATCAGTCTCGCTCCGCTCGACAGCTTCTCCTCAAGGAGAAGCCTTGACCCCTACCATGCCTTCGACCTGCTCGATAAATCGGAATTTTGCTTTCTGTTTGGGCATTTTAGTGTAGTTAAAGGTAAAAAATCGGACCGTTTCAAGGTGAGGTCTCTCACCTTGAAACGGTCCAAATTTATGATACTAAGGCAGTGATCAGCCAAGCAATGCCCGTAAGAGCCGCACCTGCGGTGCTCCAAGCTAAGGAACTCAGAGATAGTCTGTGTTTCTGCCGTCTCGATTGCTCCGAGCAACTCTCTGCAAGACGTTTAGCCTCCTCTAAGATCTGTCGCTCCGTGATCCCCTGTTTCTCCAGAGAATCCTCTCTGAGCAAGAATATGGCTTGCTCAAACAGGTCTGCGTCCGATGTCCTGACCACCATGACCTGTCGTGTGGTTCCTTTTACCATACGATCCCCTCCCGGTGAAAGTATAGCCAAGGAGGGCTTTCCTTAAACATCAAAGCACTGACTTCCCTCTGGGGATGTACTTGCCGCCGCGGTCTGCCAGGATCTCTCCCTCTTCCACAGCAAGAGTCCCTCTCAGCCAAACCTGCGCAATGTGGCCGGACAACTCGTAGCCCTCATAGGGAGCATAGTCCACTGCACAGACCTGATCCTTGGCACTGATGCGGCGGATGCCCTCGGGATCATAGACCACGATGTCTGCATCTGCCCCTGCTGCCAGCTTGCCCTTGCGGGGATAGGCCCCGTAGAGCTTGGCAGGAGCCTCACTGAGGAGCTCCACCATCCGCTCGGCACTGATACGCTCCGTCATAACACCATAGGTATACAGAAGGACACCGCGAGTCTCTACACCGGGCATACCCCCGGGGATCTTGGCAAAATCCTCCAGACCTGCACACTTCTGTTCCAGGGTAAAGCTGCAATGGTCAGTGGAGACGGTCTGCACACTTCCGTCCGCCAGAGCCTCCCAGAGAGCATCGTTATCCCTATCCTTACGGAGAGGAGGTGCGCAGACATACTTGGCACCGCCGAAATCCGGCAGGGAATACAGATCATCCTGGAGGAGCAGGTAATGGGGGCAGGTCTCCACATAGACCTTCTGTCCTCTTGCCCGTGCTGCTTGGACCTCACGGAGACCTTCCTCGGAGGACAGGTGCACAATGACAACCGGAACATCTGCTAGCTCCGCCATCTTTAGCAATCGGGAAACTGCCTCAGCCTCCAGAACCGCGGGTCTGCACTTGGGGTGGGACTCGGGAGACAGCTCTCCACGGTCCTTAGCCTGTGCAATAAGGGCATCGATGACACCTGCATTTTCGCAATGGACACCGGCGATGCCCCCAAACTCCTTCATCTTCTGCAGTGCCTTGAACATAGACTCGTCCCCGATCATCATAGCAGGATAGGTCATGTACATCTTAAAGGAGGAGACTCCCTGCTCGAACATTTTGGGCAGTTCGGCAATGATCTCTTCGTTCCAATCATCGATTGTCATATGGAAGCCGTAGTCGCAAGCAGTCTTTCCCTCTGCCTTCTTGTGCCACAGGTCCAGACCATATTGGAGACTCTCACCCTTGTTGGGGCAGGCAAAATCAATGACCATAGTGGTGCCGCCGCGGAGAGCAGACCGACTGCCTGTATAGAAATCGTCTGCAGTGGTGGTATTGCACACATCCAGGTCGAAATGGGTATGGGCATCTATAAATCCTGGGAATAGCAGTTTGCCCGTTACATCTACGATCTCTGCGCCCTCTGCACACAGGTCCTTGCCAATGGCTTCGATGATCTCTCCATTCACGAGAATATCCGCTTCCATGCGGCCGTCTGCGTTGATCACGGTACCGCCCTTTAAGAGCTTCTTCATATGCTTCGCCGTCCTTTACAAACATTTTTCTCCTCTCGGCTTCACGGAGGAGTTCTATCTCTATTATACCATTTTCTTCCCACGAATCAAGAAAAAAATTTGCATAACTATAATAAGGAAAACCCGTGGGCAATATGCCCACGGGTCTCGGTGTATCTATTGGGATCAGCCGTTGGTGGTGTAGTAGGTCACAGAGGAACCGGAAGAGGAACCGCCGGTGAGCTTGTAGAGGCTGATGGGCTGCTGGGAAGAGTAGGTGGAGGACTTGAAGTAGCGGAAACGATCCTGACCGGAGGTGGTGTTGAAGCGGAGATATGCACCGCCGTTGCCGCGGATGTTAACAGTGCCGTTAGACAGCAGGCTGATGGAGTTGACATACTTGGTAGAGCTGGACTTGTTCATACCATTGGAATCAGCAGTTCTGCCAATGTAGTAGCCGCTAGCGGTACGGATGGAATATCCGTTGCTGTAAGCAGCGATAGTAACAGCATAGCTGTTAATGGTGGAGCTTGCGCTAATGGTGCTACCGGAAATGGTAACAGTTCTGTAGTTGCTTGCGGTATCGGGGTTGGAGAGGCTACCGTTCATGACCATCTTCTCGCCTTCGTAGACGATGAGGTAGGTACCTGCCCAGCTACTGGGAGTAGAGGTGACCTTGGTATACTTGTTGCCGGAAGAAGTGGTGGTAGTATACTTAAACAGAGCCTTGAGCGTAAGAGAACCGTTTACAGTATAGGTGCCGCCTGCCTTGTAGTAGGTGGGAGCGGTGGTGCTGTTGCTGACAGTAGAGGTGGTCCAGCCAACAAAGGTCATGCCGGAGGGAATGCCGGTGGGAGTGGGCAGAGTAACACGGCCACCCTTGGCAACAGTGATGGAGGAAGCAGTTGCACCGGTGAACTTAACGGTAACGGTGGAGGTGGTAGAGCCGCCGGTAGAGCCGCCTGTGGAACCACCGGTAGAACCGCCGGTGGAGCCGCCGGTAGAAGAACCGCTGCCGTTGGAGGGAGTGGTCATGCCGGAGGGAACGCTGTAGCCCAGGACCTTCCATCCCAACTCGGGATAGTCGATGAAGGGGTTACGGCTGCCCTGGATAGACTGGACAGCATCGTTACGGCTCATCTCATAGGTGTCAACGGGGTCACTCTTGCACCAGCTCAGCAGGGTGCTGACATTGGTGAATACCTCGGTAACGGAGCTCATAGAGGAAGCAACAACATAGTCATACAGAACAACACGGGCACAGTCACCCTTAACATTGTCCAGAGCCTCGAAAACGCCGTTGTAATAGTAACCGCAGGTAACACTGCCGTTCTTGGAGGAGGTCTTCATAGCCTTGGCACTGCTGCCTGCATCGCCGTACTTGTTGTTGTTACGGCCGGAGTTTGCAGTGGGGTCAGCGGGACGCATAGCGTGGAGGTCGCCCTCAACAGCATTGCCGCCCAGGGACTGGGGCCACATATGCTCACGGTTCCAGGTCTTGCCGGAATCCCAAGTGCTGGTGCAGGAGCGGCTGCAGTAGAAGAGCATGAGCTTGGAGCTGCTACCCTGGTATGCATCGGAGTACTTCATGTAGGAGCGCAGGCCATTGTAGCCAACGGTGCTGTTCTTCTGCTTGATCAGAGAGCGCAGAGCAGTACGGAGGCTGCTGCCGGATTTGGCAGACAGGCTGGCGTAGGTATAGCTGCCGGAGTAGTAGGACTTTGCCTTAGAGGACAGGGAGGTACAGACCGTACCGCGCTTGCCGCTGTTGTAGGTGTAGGAGGCTGCGCTGACACAGGTTGCCATGGCGGCAAACAGACCTACGAACAGGGCCAGGGTCAGGACCATTGCGAGAGCTCTCTTGCTGAGCTTCTTCATAGAAATTCATCTCCGTTTCAAATTTTTGGCAATTTGCCATTTAAGCTATGGGTATTGTATCACAGAGATTCATAAAAAGCAAGTTCAGCAATTTTCAGTTATTCATATATACACCAAGAATGACGTTTTACGCACCTTATATGCATATGGTATTTTTATACGAATTTTTTCGTTTCTTTTTGTCTATTTTGCCAAAACCGATCTTTTTGTCTCATAATCAAACAAATATGCATTCTTTTTGGTTTCCGCCTTGCAAAAAGGCGAATCATAAAGTATACTTGTGTAAGAGTTGTTATTTTTGCCATATTCCCGTCTTTTGAAAGGAGACTCCCTATGATCCCCAAGTCCATACGTTTATCATTCTGTCTTATTCTGATCCTTGCCCTGGTCCTCTCTTGGGTGCCGGTTTCCACTGTACAAGCCGCCACAGGCCCTGTAAACTCCAACACAGGTACCCGCGAGCTTCCCTGCACCGAGCTTAGTACCCAAGCCCTGGCATATTACACCCACGGCTACGAATACGAAGCCCTTTGCGACCTATCCGGTCGTAGCAGTCCCACGGATTCCTATGTAGCCACACTGGGCAACCCCCTCTACACCGCCCTCCATACCCTTATGGAGGATACCCACGAGGTCAGCACTGTCTATAACGGGTATGAGCCCCTGTCTCTGGCTACCTGCTGGCTCAAGACCGATGCAGAAGCCGGCAGTGATACATATTTGTATTTTTATACAGGCCGTCTCCGCAGTGAGCTGGAGTCCACCACCCTAAATCGGGAGCATGTTTGGCCCAAGTCCAAGGCTTCCTACTATCAGATCAACGGCGGTGCGGACCTCCACCATCTCCGCCCCTCCATTTCCTCCGTAAATTTGGCCAAGAGCGACCACTGCTTTATGGACATTCCCGACGATGCCTACGGCCGTACCACCAGCAATATTGAAGGTCAGGTGGTCTTAGAGCTGTTAAAGAGTGATGGCAAGGTAGAGGTACGGGACAGTATCAAGGGAGATATCGCCCGTATCCTCCTGTATGTCTACTGCAGATGGGAACAGCCCAACCTTTATTCCGATGTATCCACCGGGAATCTGCCTGCCTTGGACAAGGATGACGATAGTAACAAGGGCACCCGTGCCATTCAGGACCTGGACACCCTCCTGCGCTGGTGCGAGATGGATCCCGTGGACCAATGGGAAATGGGACGCAATGACCAGACGGAGAATATCCAGGGAAATCGCAATGTCTTTATTGATTACCCGGAGCTTGCCTGGCTCATGTTCGGTATGGAGCCTCCTACAGATATGATCACCCCCTCCGGCAAAGCCGCACAGGGACGATACGAGGTAACGTTCAGTGTCAATGACAGTTCCCTGGGATCTGCTACCATAGAGGATCTCGTGATCACCGCAACCCCTGCCCGGCATGCACTTTTGGAGGGCTACAGCCTGGTTTCCGGCTCTGCAGAGATAACGCAGGAGGGCAACACCTTTACCGTCACCCCCTCTTCTGACTGTCACGTTCAGATCCTTTTCCGTGAGAAGGACAGGGTCACCCTTACCTTCAACGGAGCAAGTGCCGTAACCGGCCACAAGGGTGATACCGTGATCCTCCCGGATGCGCTTACAACTCCCGAAGGCTACAGCTTCGTAGGCTGGACCACCGAGCAGGTCAAGGACTCTACTGCCCCCGGTAGCTATCTGCAAGTCGGTAGCTCCTATACGCTCACAGAGGATCTTACCTTCTATCCTCTCTATTCCTACACCAAGATTACGGAAACAGGCAACGGAGACTACAAGAAGGTCACTACCGCTCCCACGGATTGGAGCGGTGACTACATTCTGGTCTACGAATCCGGAAAGTACGCCTTCAACGGTTCCCTTGCCAATCCCAACACCTACAACAATTGCAGAAGCGTCACCGTAACCAACGGCACCGTTCCCTATACGCAAGCACACAGCCTGCGTGTTACCCTTGCCCTCCGTTCCGACGGGAGCTACTCCATCCGCACTGCAAGCGGGGTCTACCTGGGCTCTACGGGTAGCTATTCCGGTCTATCCTACGGTGCTTCCGACCAATACAGCAATGCACTGTCCTTGAACAGCAACGGAACCGTCACCATCACCGCTCCCAACGGTAGCCGTTTGGGCTTCATGCCAACCCTCCGCAGATTCCAATACTTCTCCTCCAACACCGGGTACAATGCGATCGCCCTGTATCGCAGAGAGACCGATGCGGTTACGACCTATTATACCACTGAGCTTCCCCTTGATGAAAGCATCGAGATCCGCCATTCTCTCAATTTGGCAAGTGATATCTCTATCAACTATGTCGTAGCCGCCACCCAGCTCAATGCCTATGACAGCTTCTATCTGGAATGCAAATTCCCCCTCTACGACGGAGACACTCTCACAGGCAACCGCACCGTAAGAGTTGAGCCTGTTCTTAACAGCGTCTACTATTATTTCACCCTTACGGGTGTAACTGCCGTAAACATGGCTGATGAGATCTCTGCCACTCTCATCATGGAACGAGACGGACAGACCTACACCTCTGCCGAAGATATCTACAGTGTCAGCACCTATGCCTACAACCAGTTGAACAAAGATACCTCTGCTGAGCAGTTGAAAGCCCTGTGTGCCGAGCTCCTGCGCTACGGCAGTACTGCCCAGATTTATAAGGCATATCGTACAGCATCTCTTGCAGACTCCGCCATGACCGAGACTCATCGTAGCTACCTGCGAGAGTTGGATTCCGTTCCCTTCGGCTCCACTAACACTGTCCTCAACGACCTACTCTCCCCCGCTGTTACCTGGGCAGGCAAGGCCCTCAGTCTGGAATCTAAGGTGGTCCTTCGCTTCATCATTAACACTGCAGACTATAATGGCAAGGCAGAAGACCTGCATCTGCATATAACCTATACAGACTATGCAGGCAATAGGAAATCCGTGACCTTAACAAACTGCACCGTCTACGACAGTGCACGATCCTACTATGCCTTTGACTTCGATGGGCTCCTCGCTGCTGAACTCCGCAGCGACGTGTCTGTAGCAGTCTACCACGGCGATACCCGGGTATCTCAGACCATGGAGTACAGTGCCGCTACCTACGGCAGTAACAAAACCGGCTCTCTCCGTGCCCTCTGTCAAGCCCTCCTCGCCTACTCCGACGCCGCAGCAGATCAGTTCTCTTAACGCTTCAACTTCCAATTTAGCGAGCTGTTCGATTTCCGAATTTGTTCGTAGGGGCGACCTGTGGTCGCCCGCAAAATGTTTCGATTTTGGGGGAAATCTCCTGATAATTCCGGAATTCCGTCATTGTCGTTAAACGACAATGACCGGGCGACCACAGGTCACCCCTACGGTGTTATACGACAAACAGCTCCATAAATCGGAATTTCCTGCACCGATGTGACAAGGGGACGGCCCTCGTATTTCGAGAGTCGTCCCCTTGTATTTTATTTATTTTGTCCCTTGCAGTTCCCTCTCATGGGGCATCCTGCGCAGGAGCCTTGGGAACAGCCTCCACAACCTCGTCTTTGATTGTGGCGGAGCTTCCAAACAACGAATGCAAAAGTTGCCAGAACCAGGATCAGAATGACCCAAGATAAGAAATTCATACCATTGCCTCCTTTGCGATCTCCCCCACTGCCTTCGCTACGGCAGCAGCTACCCGTTTATCTAAGGGATTGGGGATAATATAATTCTCATTGAGCTCCTCCGGGGCAATCAAAGCTGCCAATGCCTCAGCGGCGGCAAGCTTCATTTCCTCGGTGATGGCCTTGGCTCTTGCATCGAATGCCCCACGGAAGATCCCCGGGAATACCAGCACATTATTGATCTGATTGGGATAGTCGCTCCGTCCGCTGCAGACGATCCTGGCTCCTCCTGCCTTTGCCTCCTCCGGCATGATCTCCGGGGTGGGGTTGGCGCAGGCAAAGACGATGGCATCCTTGTTCATGGAAGCAACCATGTCCCGTGTCACGATCCCCGGTGCAGAAGTACCGATGAATACGTCCGCCCCCACCAGCTTCTCAGCCAAGGTGCCACCGGTCTGCTCCGGATTGGTCAGCTCCGCCATTTCAGCCTGTGCCCAGTTCATGCCGGGACAGCCTCGGTAGAGTGCTCCCTGCTTGTCGCACATGGTAATATTGCGGAAGCCCGCCTTTAACAACAGCTTTACAATAGAAATGCCTGCGGCTCCGGCTCCAACGGTTACGATCTTTACATCCTCTTTCTGCTTCCCGACCACCTTGAGGGCATTGGTGAGCCCTGCCAGGACTACAACTGCGGTTCCGTGCTGATCGTCATGGAATACGGGAATATCACACAGCTCCTTCAGCTTTCTCTCGATCTCGAAGCATCGAGGCGCCGCAATATCCTCCAAATTGATCCCACCAAAAGACCCGGACAGGAGATACACCGTGCGCACGAACTCCTCCACATCCTTGGTCTTGATGCACAAGGGGAAGGCATCCACATCTCCGAATGCCTTAAACAGGGCACATTTCCCCTCCATTACCGGCATGCCTGCCTCCGGACCGATGTCTCCCAGTCCCAATACCGCAGAGCCGTCCGTAATGACCGCACAAAGATTGTGCCGACGGGTCAGGTCAAAGCTCCGTTCCGGATGTTCCCGGATCTCCAAACAGGGCTGTGCCACCCCCGGAGTATAAGCAAGAGACAGGTCCTCTCTATTCTCCAAGGGCACAGTGCATACAACCTCAATTTTTCCTTTCCACTGCTCGTGCAGACGGAGAGATTCCGCTTTATAATCCATAATCAGATACCTCCCAATTGTGCATATCTTCTTCTATCTATTTTACCCTACACAAAAACGAATGTCAACAACCTCTACACTGCAAAATTTCGATTTGCCGTATCCCATAGGAACGGCAAATCGAAATTAGGGTAGGATTATTTGTCTTTCGGTTTGAATACGAGAGATACAAAAAGTGCAAAAGTAACCGCGGCACAGATACCACCTGCCGCAGCAGAAAGACCCCCGGTAAAAACTCCTATGAACCCCTTACCGTTAACGGCAGTACGGACCCCTTTGGCAAGGAGATTGCCGAATCCTATGAGTGGCACCGTTGCTCCTGCCCCTGCAAATGCGATCAGCTTATCATAGATCCCCAAACCGCCCAGGATCACACCCAAAACCACCGTACCAACAAGGATCCGCGCAGGTGTCAATTTCGTCCTGTCGATAAGGATCTGACAGATCACACAGATCAATCCACCGACCACATATGCCTTAATATATTCCATAGTGTTGCATTCCTTTCCATGGGTAAATAAGTCGGAATTTGAGTTCGGGACAGTTATTTTATATGGGAGATTTCTACAGCATGGCAGACGGCAGGAATGGATTCCCCCTGCCCTACCGAGGTAGGCGAAAGGAGTGCTCCTGTCCCACAGAAGAGGATACGGTTAAGCTCCCTGCGTTGGAGCTTTCCCAATAGATAGCCGCACAGGATGGCTGCGCTACAGCCACAGCCACTGCCGCCACAGTGGACATCCTGCATCTGCCGATCATATATGAGAACACCGCAATCCGTCAGCCGATCCCCCGGATCCATTCCCTCATTACGAAGCAACGCCTGAAGAGCTGACAGCCCCAACGCACCCAAATCTCCCGTTACGATCAGATCATACTCCGCCGGTGTCCTTCCCATGTCATCCATATGGGTCTTGATTGTCTGCAATGCAGCGGGAGCCATTGCCGCCCCCATATTATTCGCATCCTTGATCCCTGCATCCACAACAGTCCCTATGGTTGCAGAAGTCACATAGGGTCCCTTATCCGATGCTCCCAGGATCACTGTACCTGCCCCTGTAACGGTCCACTGTGCAGTGGGGGTTCGTTGTCCACCATATCCCAGTGGGAAGCGGAATTGCCGTTCAGAGGATGCATAGTGTGAGGAAGCAAGGCAGGCTGTTGTACGAGAAAAGCCCCCTGCTACACTCATAGCTCCCAGGATCAGACTCTCTGCCATAGTGGAGCAAGCTCCGTAAAGACCCAGAGTAGGGATATTCTTCCCACGCATGGAAAAGGAAGAACCGATGCATTGATTCAGCAGATCCCCTAAAAAAACAGTATCCAATTGGCCTTCATCCATAGCTACCTTCTGCAAGGCCAGGGACATAGCCGTACGTTGCATATGGGATTCTGCCTTTTCCCAGGAGTCTTGACCGAAATGCCCATCCGTCATACTCAGATCGTAGGAACCGGACAGTGGCCCCTGTGCCTCCTTTTTCCCTACCACGGAGGCATAGGAGATCACGGCAGGGGGCGAGGCAAACCGTATGGATGCCTTGCCAATATGTTGATATTCCATAGTACCCCTCCTTTTTGCCATAGTATACCCCGGAAGTGAAAAAAGCTTACACCTTTCTTCGTGCATCAACACGCAAACAGTCAAGTTTATTTGCAAGACCACACTGTTGTTCCTTTCGTACTGCTTTTCATTGAATACCGGCATAGAAGGAACTCGGCACATAAAAATCGACCCTCGGAGTTGTGCTCCGAGGGTCGATGGATTATATTAGGTCGAATTTATTAGGGGCAAATAGCGATCTTAACGCCGGTGAGGGAGATGTTCTTCTCCATAGCCTCTACATACTGATCGAGGGTATAGTGGTGAGTGACCAGCTTCTCTACGGGGATGCCCATTTCTTTAGCCTTCTTTAGGAAGCCCAGGGTGGTGATGTACTCATTGGCACTGTAAACCCAGGAGCCAACCAGATTGATCTCCTTGTTGCACAGGTCGAAGTGGGGATTCATGGTGCAGTCGCCTGCATTGACGAAGAAGCCCATCTCGCAGTAGCCGCCACCGCGACGGACATACTTATAAGCATCTGCCGCAGCCTGAGGCACACCGGTGCACTGGAAGACGAAGTCTGCACCGAAGCCATGGGTCAGCTCCTTGACTCTTGCAACACGCTCTTCGATGGTCTTGAGTTCACGGAAGTTGATGATCTCCGTAGCACCCATTTCTTTAGCCAGAGCCAGACGGGTGTCTACACCGTCAACTGCAATGATATTGACAACACCGGCAGCCTTAAGAACAGCGATCTGCATCAGACCGATGGGGCCACAGCCCTGTACCAGAACAGTGGAGCTGAAGTCAATGATATTCAGACTATTGGCACGGTTCCAGGAATGGACACAGACGCAGGCAGGCTCGATGAGCATACGCTCATCCAAAGTCATGTCATTAACAACAAAGATAGAGGAGTTCTTACGAACCAAGATGTATTCTGCAAACCATCCGTTGAAGTGTACGTCATCCTCGGGGATCAGGCCGTAGACACCCAGGTTCTCACAGAGGTTGGGCAGCTCCGGATAGCGGCGGCAATAGTCGCACTCACCGCACAGGAGGACAGAGGTAACCACCTTGTCACCGATGTGGATGGGATCACCCTTGGTATCCATGGTGACACCCTCGCCCATGGCAACGACCTCGCCGGTACCCTCGTGACCCAGAACAACAGGAGCCATACCGAAGGGATCATAACGGTATTCATGAACATCGGTGCCGCAGATGCCACAGCCCTCTACCTTGACCAGGATCTCACCGGGGCCGGGAGTGGGGATCTCATGCTCGCGGAGCTCAACGATTGCCTCGCCCTCAACGCCGTTTACTCTCTTGGGCTGAACCAGATATGCCAGACGTGCTTTTGCCATAATGAAAACCTCGTTTCTTTAAAATTCGTAAATATAGCCGGGCTCCTCAGAACCCACCTATACTATACCATGGAGCACACATAATGTCAACGACACCGCAGAAAATTCCACAATTTTAAGAAATTTCCCGCATCGATTTTGTGCATTTCGCCAGATTCGCAACAAACAATCCCATCTCCCTACCGCACTCCAAATTCCGATTTATCGCTCTGTCGAGCGATTACGGAATTTGAGTGAATAGGTAATAGTGAAAAGTGAATAGTGGATGTGTCGGCTACGCCGAGGATTTAAAATATGGGCTCCGCCCATTGATTTAGAGTGCGATTTGTATGGCGAAGTTTAACTATTCACTATTCACTATTACTTCTTACTTCAATTTCGATTTATTGCGACCGAAGGGAGCGATAAATCGGAATTTCACTCTCCCGTAGTGGTGTTCTTCTCTCCGGGGGCGAAGATGCCGCAATCGCCTAAGTACAGACGATCTTCCTCCGGGATCACCAATCGGTATTTCTGCATATCCCGATCAACGGTATAGAGCTCTCCGTGATTGGGCTCGGTCAGGCGCAGGACGCTCCCGGACTCTATAAGAAGACCGTATTCCTGGAGTTCAAACGCACCGTCTTCAAAAATCTCCAGTGCAAAGATCCCATCCTCGCTAATATAGAAGCCTGCATATTTCTTGACGAAGGCACTGTCAACCTTTCCTTCTACGGTCTCGTCCTCGGCAAGAACATCCGGCACACCCAGATCATTCACAATAAGAGGCTTCCTTACACCAACCTCCGTTACTTGAAACAGTGGGTATCCAAGATCATCCCTGAGCTCCCCATTTTCCGATCTGAAGATCCAGCTTTCCTTTCCTTCTTTCGGCTCCAGGGTCGCCACAGACTCGGCAATGGTCACAGATCCGTAGGCACGGAGCAAGCCCCCATCCTCGAAGCTGCACCAGGTGCCGTCATAATAGATTTCCACCCATAGATCCCTGTTTTCGCAGTACCACAGCCCGGCAAAAAGATCAATACCCTCCGGTCCCTCTAAGTCCTCTACAATATTCTCCGGCGCTCTCTCTCCACAGCCTACCAAGCAGGTCAGCAGGGACAGACACAGTATAAGCAGGATCCACTTTTTCATACATTCTACTTCCTTCTCTTGAATTTTCTTTATCATACTCTATTTTGCCTGAAAATGCAACGATTTTCCATGGACAGGGAAAAACTCTTTTCTCTCTTGCCAAACATTCCTCCCTGTGGTATAATCCAAGTAGAAATACTATAAACGGAGGCGTTCACCATGAGCTTTTACTGTCAGTTAGACTACGACTACATTCCCTACCCCTCTCCCAGCAGTCCCAAGGGCACCATTGCCGACAACGGCTGCGGTGTTTGCTGTGCAGGCATGATCGTTGAGGCCATGACCGGCCGTCCCTTCCCTCCCCAGGTGGCAGGCAAGATGGCCAAGGAGTGCGGTGCAAGAGAGGGTTTCGGTACTTCGTTGGTGGTTTTCGGTCCTGTCTTTGCTGAGAAGTTCGGCATGCGTTGTATCATTACCGAGGACTCCAAGGAAGCTCTTGCTTTCCTCAATGACAAACGTGGTATGGTCATCGCCAACACCAAGGGCGACCGTGAGGATTGGATCGGTGTATTCTCCGATGCCCGTCACTTTATCGTACTCTGCGGTGCCGAGGGCAACGAGGTTGCCGTATGGGATCCCATGTACCGTCCCGGTCGCTACGATGTACCCGGCAGAGCAGGTAAGGTCCGCATGGATGGCAATACTGCCTATGCCGACTTCTCCGTTGTAGAGAACGACTGCGTTACCAGAGCCTACTACCTGTTTGAGAAGATCTGATCCTTTCCAATCCGGCTTTTATGACAGTGCAAGGTCTTTCCTAACAACTTCAGACCATTGATTGCAATTTTCCTCCCTGCGTGATATCCTGTTTGGGCATTCACACAGGGAGGTTTTTATAAACCCGGCAAGGCTCTGTGATCACCCGCTTCCGTGCTCCCCCGGGGTAAAGAGATCATTCATACAGTATTCCATATTCTCGGTGTCGCACCGGGTATAATACTACTATTCAATTAAAAGTA
>JAZRGR010000268.1:0-5208 GCA_045644345.1 Faecousia sp.
TGGTATTGGTCAGCGCTGCGAGGTCCCACCCCACACGGGGTGGGTGGATTGAAATTGCAGTAAAGGTTTTTGAGCCTTGCAGCTGCAAGGTCCCACCCCACACGGGGTGGGTGGATTGAAATACGATCTTGACCTTGTGGCCCAGGGCCTTCTCGAGTCCCAACCCACACGGGGTGGGTGGATTGAAATAAAACATGGGCGAAGTTGGAGGCTTTGCTACAGGTCCCACCCCACACGGGGTGGGTGGATTGAAATATTTAAGATATTCGGGATGACCAGCAAAGACGGGTCCCACCCCACACGGGGTGGGTGGATTGAAATTTCTTCTCCGGCTGACGACGAACCTGCTTCATGAGTCCCACCCCACACGGGGTGGGTGGATTGAAATTCCCCCTGGGTCCCCGGAGGCTTCGGAACCGCCGGTCCCACCCCACACGGGGTGGGTGGATTGAAATTTATCAGCAGAGAGGAAAGCATACTGTTTATCCGAGTCCCACCCCACACGGGGTGGGTGGATTGAAATTCGCACGCATTGTATTTCCCATTGTAGCCGCTAGTCCCACCCCACACGGGGTGGGTGGATTGAAATTACTGTCTCTCATGAGACTTGACCCAACGGAGCCGTGCCACCCCACACGGGGGGGGTGGATTGAAATCGTCAGCACGACAACACGGGAAGAACCGAACAGATGTCCCACCCCACACGGGGTGGGTGGATTGAAATCGCACTTTGGATGCGGTGGTGGAGGATACCAAGGGTCCCACCCCACACGGGGTGGGTGGATTGAAATATGGTCGGAAGCGGCTGAGCAAGGAACGGAAGCAGTCCCACCCCACACGGGGTGGGTGGATTGAAATAGCTTGATATTTTTGTTGCCCTTGTGCGTCGTTAGTCCCACCCCACACGGGATGGGTGGATTGAAATGAGTGTGTCCGCGGGGTATCAACGGATAATACCGGTCCCACCCCACACGGGGTGGATGGATTGAAATTCCCTAAAAAGGATACCCGAACCGAAAAGGACAGTCCCACCCCACACGGGGCGGGTGGATTGAAATGCCTCGGTGGGTATATGCTAATAAGGACCGGATCATCCCACCCCACATGGGGTGGATGGTTTGAAATATAGATTCGTTTAATGCCCCAAGTTCTCACCGAGTTTTTTGTCGTATAGGGATAAACCAAGACTATGCGACACCCGTTGCATTTATTTGTGATCCCCACATGCGTGGGGATGAACTATGGATTCTTTTGACGGAGGAGCTACCGGAGTGGGGATAGACAGCGATCAAAACAGACTCAAAGGAAGGTGAAGAAATGCAAACGAAAAGAACCATGATCCTGATGATGGGCTTGCAGGGAAGCGGGAAGAGTACATTTTACCGGGAAATTCTTGGCAATACATATGTCTATGTGAATTTAGACACCCTGAAGACCCGACATCGGGAAAAGCTGTTGATCCAAGAGTGTATGGAGCAGGGGAAAAGCTTCATAGTAGACAATACCAATCCTACAAAGGAGGATCGTCTCCGCTACATTCCGATTGTTAAGGCTGCAGGCTATCGGGTCATTGGCTATTTTATGGAATCGAAGCTGAAAGACTGCATTGCACGAAATGAGCAACGGCAGGGTGCGGCTCGGATCCCGTCTATGGCCATTGCTGCGACTTCAAATCGGTTGCAGATGCCTTCTTATGATGAGGGCTTCGATGAACTGTATTTTGTAAAAAACGACGGTCAAACCATGACTGTTGAGAAATGGAGGGAAAGTGAATGAATTTTGAAGAACTGGACAAGAAAATGCGGATCTACGAGCAATCCATCGATCAGCACATTCTGCCGGATCTGTATCTGGTGGCAAGGCTGGATGGTAGAAGCTTTTCCAGATTGACCAAGGAGATCTGCGACTTTGAAGCACCCTTTGATGTGCGATTCCGAGATATGATGGTGAATACGGTCAAGGTCCTTATGGATTGCGGCTTCCGTGTAGTCTATGGATTTACGGAAAGTGACGAGATCTCCCTGCTGTTTCACCCGGAGGAAGATGCTTTCGGCCGCAAGGTGCGGAAATACAATTCCATCCTTGCAGGACAGGCCAGCGCAGCCTTTTCTCTGCAATTAGGGCAGGCCATTGCGATGGATTGCAGGTTGGTTCCCCTGCCAAATTTAGAGAAGGTTCGGGACTACTTCCTGTGGCGGCAGGAGGATGCTCACAGGAACGCCCTCAACGCCCATTGCTATTGGCTACTCCGCAAGGAGGGAATGGATGCCCATCAGGCAACGGAATACTTGCAGGGAGCAAGCAATGCCTTTAAGAATGAACTCCTATTCTCCAGAGGGATCAATTTCAATGACACCCCCTCATGGCAGAAAAGAGGTATCGGGATCTATTGGTCAGACATCGAAAAAATCGGCTTTAATCCCATCACCAAAGAAGAAACAAAAACCACCCGCCGCGGCCTCAAAGTAGATTACGACCTACCTTTGGGCGAAGTCTATGCTAATATGGTGTCCTCGCTTCTGGAATAAAGGAGCATTAGCTCTACCAAATATCGACCTTTGATGCAGGAAAGAAGCAGCGTCACGCAGAGAACAGTGGGTTTCTTGAAAGCCCCTCTGGAATTCGCTGCTTTTTTGATTTAAGAATAGGCAATACAAATAAAGACAGGGATATCTGCGATGGTCCAATCTTTCAAGTTCCAATCAAAAATGCAGATAACATGAAATATAGCAAAGCTCTCGGAGTTGCGATTTGCAAATCCGAGAGTTTTACTGTTTGTCTGAGTGTTTCGCTTGTCGGGAAAGGAGGATCAGCCGTAATACACAGGTATAGGCATGGGGTTGTAGTATTTGAGTTCTGCGTTAATACGATTGAAATCCAATGGGTGCCAGAAAGTGCTTCTTACCCAGTTTTGCGTATCCTTGTATTCCGGGTGATCAGGTTGATTCAGAATAGCCATGATTTCGGCGAAGCCATAAGGACCGCCGCTGTCCTCCATGGGAGCGTCGCCTTCTGCCTCTGTGCAGTGGGGATGAATGTTGTCGAAAAGATCAACAAAGCCCTTCAACTTGATATGGTGCGTCCAATCGTCACCAAAATCATACTCGTACTGCAGGTATTCATAGGAGGAGAATATGTTTTCTAAGGTGATTTTTGAACTGTCAATATATTCCGGTGCAGTTCCGTCCATATAATCGAAGCGTTCCACATTAGGGGGCACGATTAGCCTTGCGGGGCGACCATAAGAATCATTTCCCAAAACAAATTGATGAAGATGGCAGTCACGCCAACCAAATGCCTTTTGCACAATGGTGTGGAATTGATGGAAGTTCAGATCGGCGGGAACAATAAGAGTGCGTTTGCAGGGGGTGAGCAGTTCCAATGTAACTTCTAACTCCACGGCACGGCAACGCTGAATTTCCGCCCCATATTTTTTCCGGAGCAAGGATAGGAAAAAGTCTGTTACATAGGCATAGCCTTCCTTGGGAATCATGTCATCGTTTAACCATTTGAGATAGGGCTTCTGGAAGGGGTCTCCGGGATCAAATAAATTGGTGAGATATTGTACACGCTCACAGACCTTATTGCATGTGGCAACAGCGGAACGGGAGGTGTTCGCCACAAACTCTACAGATCTTCCGCAGTCCCTTAGGTATAGCTCAATGATTTCCTGACGGACATACATGCTTTTCAGTAAATTCGCTATGCCTTCCATGATCAGCTCCTGTATGTTCCGCAGATCCTTGGCAGTGATTCCGTATAATACAAAAGTGGCATGGGAGGCCACATGGGTTAATACGATGGTTTTTCTTCGGTTCAGCAGAATCAAATTTGCAGTCCAGGAGAAAAGGGGGTCTGCATTCGGATCGGCAACGCCTTTGCCGGGTTTCTCACCTAAGAAGTCCAATAGCTTCTTTGTACATTCCAACTTCATAATTTGTCTCCTTTATGTATACAGTAGGGGAATCGCACACAGTATCCTATAATGGTATGATACAGAAAACACGCAAATATTGTCAAGAAGTTCTACAGGCTGCGGCCCGGGACTTAAATTGTCAGACATATTGGAATTTGCTATTTTATAACAACGCACCATAGATTTTCGCAGAACATTCGGCCGGTGTCATAGTAGAAGTATCCACCGTTAAGTCGTATTCATCCTTCGGGAATAAGTATGTATATGAGGATTCCGCAGATCCCGGGCATCTGTTTTTGCGTGCATATTCCCTTTGAAGCAACACATTTAGGGGACAGGTTACATGTACAAGATGAATATGATATTGTCCCAACATTGCTGTTAGCTGACGGAAAATTCGTTCGCTGGTAATTACATGGTCAATAATAACACCCGGGGAAGTTTTCAGAGCTTCCGATGCGCTTGTGCACATGTCACCTGATATCTCAAATACATCATCCTCATATATGGTTTCTTCCGTTGAGAGTTTCATAAAATCATCAATAGAAACAATAACGTACTTTTCGTTTCTTTTTTCTTCTATCAGTGCCTGCAATGCTTTGGATAATGTGGATTTTCCGCTGCTGGACGGACCGTTGAGCAATATTATCTGTCTGTTCATGTCTGCATATCTCCGTCAAATTCAAGTTTAGGTTATATACTTTGGTAAAAAAGTCTACAGATATTAGGTGATGTCGAAATATCACCCCTGCAGTGGGTGTGGGTATTTTTTGTTGGTAATGCTATATCTTGGGCCATGCTGACTAAAAGTGATAGCCTGAATTCAAGTTTGTCCAACTGTGTTATAGCAGAAGACCCATCCGAATACAAGGGTTACTCATGCTTCTCTAAGGTATTACGCAGAAAACATGCTAATATTGTCAAGAAGTTCTACAGGCAGCAGACCGAGCCTTAAACTGTTCGATATATTGGAATTTGATTAGATGATTCTAATCGGGAAAAACATATAGTTCTTTCCGCTTGCCGGGCAAGTAAAGTCGTGGACAGCTCCAACCAATGTGATATTATTTGCTCCCATGTAGTCAAGTACCTCCGAAAAAGTATTTTCATTTTCACACTCTGCACAAATATATTCATATCCCGGAATCATCCATTTTGTCCACCCATCTGGTGCGTATGCATCATCCGTGCATTCAATGCCAGCAAGGTATAGACCCTTGCTGAAGTTTTCTTCCCAAGGTTTGAAGGAATGGGTATAATCAGACATCGCGCCCCAAATACCAATTAAATTG
>JAZRGR010000269.1:0-3086 GCA_045644345.1 Faecousia sp.
ATCGTAGCCCGTACATATTAGTTATGTTAGGAAAAGTCGTGTAATAGTCGATAACATAGGAAATTTGCAGGATGTTTCCTTTGAAATTTATGCCACCGTATATTGCAACCCAGCGGAACGACACAGGGTCGTTCCCTACGAACAACTTTGATTGTTTGTACGTTTCACGCAAAATGCCTACGGGTGACGATCATGCCGTTTCCCCTCTCAGTCCCTCTGGGACAGCTCTCCCGGAGGGAGAGCCAAGAGCCCGGTGGAGCATCGGAAACAGCTCTACAAATCGGAATTTGACCACAACGGAAGAATATCATCGGGCAGGATCGGAAGTTCTCCGATCCTGCCCGATATGTTCGGCATATACGATTAATAGTTGGTAGCGTGGAGCTCGAAGTAAGCCTGGGGATGTGCACATACGGGGCACAGCTCGGGAGCCTTCTTGCCCATGACCAGGTGACCGCAGCTGCGGCATTCCCACATAGCCTCGCCGGCCTTCTCGAATACGGTCTGCATCTCTACGTTGTTCAGCAGTGCGCGATAACGCTCCTCGTGAGCCTTCTCCACCTGACCTACAGCACGGAACTGGGCAGCCAGTTCGACGAAGCCCTCTTCCTCTGCGTCCTGTGCAAACCGCTCATACATATCGGTCCACTCGTAGTTCTCGCCCTCAGCGGCAGCGGCAAGGTTTGCCTTGGTGTCGCCGATGCCCTCCAGAGCCTTGAACCACAGCTTGGCATGCTCCTTCTCGTTGTCGGCAGTCTTGAGGAACAGAGCAGCGATCTGCTCGAAGCCCTGCTTCTTAGCTACGCTTGCAAAATAGGTGTACTTATTCCGAGCCTGGCTCTCGCCTGCAAAGGCTTCCCACAGGTTCTTCTCGGTCTTGGTGCCTGCATACTTCATGTGTATTACCTCCATAATTTTATTGGGTATCATCATAATACCAAATTTTATCCCCGTTTACAAGGGGTATTTTGTAAAATTATTGTGGGGTGCGGAGCCGTCTGGCTACAATGATCAGTGCCGCCACGAAGGTTGCGGCAAACAGCACCACCATTCCAAGCATATAATACATCGTCGTACCCATTCCCCCCGTAGCAGGCAATATGGAAACGTAGGCATTTTCGATCCTGACCTCTACCAAATCCCATCTATCGGTACTGTTACTGCAGATCTCGCCGCCCTCGCAGTGTGCGGTAAAGCCTATAACTTCATGAACACCGCCTCCCAAGGAAGCATACTCCGCTCTGACGTCTATCTTGACAGGCTCAAGTAATTGCTCATAGCCATTGGGTGCCTTGCTCTCCTTGAGGTAATATACCCCCGGCTGAAGTCCCTCTATGGTGAAGGTCCCCTCTTCGTCTGTCACAAAGACGGTCCCCTCTTCCTCAGCTCGTATCCACCGATGCGGTTCTCCCTGTTGCAGTTTAAGGTAAGTATCGTCCTCTCCCATGACTAGGAACTCCGCTCCACCTACCGGGAGCTCGGTACCTTGATCCACCTTGCTGACCTTAAGTGCAAAGGGATCCGCAGAGCGCCGATCCATCCCGGGATCCACAGTCTCTGCATAAGCAGGAATGGCGGCATAGAAGCCGAGACAGCATCCCAGTACAAGCAGAAGCAGGATGCATATGCCCAAACCCTTTCTTATCATGCCCCGTTTCCTCCTTCACAGATGTTTTGCTTTTATGATATTCCTCTCTTTGAGAATTGTCAAGTCCTATTTCCCGACTTTGGGAAGCTTATTCTTCTCCTTCATGGGTCAGATCGGCAGGGATCACGTACTCCTCTACAGGGGACAGGTCTGCTTGCGGATTCAGTATCACATAATAATGGGTGGTAGTCAGCGCATCCCCCTTATCCAGGAATTTCAGGGCAACCGCCACCTCAGGGTCCACCCCCTTGATGGTATAGACCTCACCTCTCAGAACCTCGTCCGTAGGCTCCTGCCCCTCTTCCGTGATCCAGCCACCGGAGACGGTCACAGACTCCAGCATCTGCCCAATACAGTCCTCGGCAATGACTTTGCCCCCTACATAGGGAGCAAACAGCCCTTCTCGGATGCGGTACACATACCGGGTACCGAAAGCCGTTTCCCCCAGCGATGCCTCCACGCTTTCCGTGGCAGGCAGATCCTCGTTCCAAAATTGCCCCCTTAGGACAAGGGATCCCACCAGGATCACCGCCACCAGAGAAGCTGCCACAGAGCCCCACTTGATCCATAAGGGGGCTTTTTTTCTTTCCTCCCCGCGAGCCTCTGTGATGTAAGTATCCTTGATTTCTCCCATTGCTTCATAAAGCTGTTCCTTTTTCATAGCTCATACCCCCGTTTCGTCAGATAGGTGTGTAATTTACTCCGTAATCGGCTCAGTGTCATAGAAACTCCGGCATAGGACATTCCGAACCGCTGTGCAATGTCTCCGATGCTGTCTGTGTAGAAGTACCGACAGACGAAGATCCGCCGTTTCTCCTCGGGTAAGATCTCCAGGAAGCAGTTCAGATCCTCTACCAATACCTTATGGTCAAAAGCCTCCTCTACACTTTCCCTCCCGGACACACAGCCTGCCAATTCCTCCAGCACCAGGGGCAGTTCTCCCCCTCCCCGCTTGTCCGCGGTGTTATACCTGTACCGATGGAATGCCAAATTCCGCGTGATCTTCCCCAGGAAGGCACGTAGCATCCCCGGTCTGTGGGGCGGAATGGCATTCCATGCTCGCAGGTAGGTATCATTGACACATTCCTCCGCATCCTCCCGGCTACTGAGAATATTTCTCGCTATGGCAGTGCAGTAGCTTCCGTACTTCTCCGCTGTGGCCCCAATGGCCTCTTCATCCCGACCGAAGTACATCTGCAAAATTTTCTCATCCTCCATAGCAACCACCTCCTTTCACCTATATACACCCCATCCCCAAGGAAATGTAACAACTAAATTCCGATTTATGGAGCAGTTCGAAATTTGCACAGACCAGTGGCTCCCTCTGATGAGGGAGCTCCGCCGCAGGCGGTGAGGGAGAGAAAAATACAAAATTTTACGTTATTTGGGATATTTGTGCCAACTTTCGGTGCTATTCTCTCTCCCTCCGCCCCTTCGG
>JAZRGR010000270.1:0-3857 GCA_045644345.1 Faecousia sp.
CGACAATATGTTGCTCTATTTTAAATCCATCCCGAAGGGATACCGACATTTTACATTATACATTTTCCATTTTCCATTATTCCGATTTACGCGACCGAAGGGAGCGATAAATCGGAATTGCAGGGGGATAGGCAATCAAGCTTGAAATTCTTTGAGTCTTGTAGTATAATCATTTTCATGGGAAGCGAGCTTGTGTTCGTGACCGTACTTCCTGCACCGGCAAGCGGAGGAAGCTTGCCCTACGATCGGATTGACATTCTGATAAGAAGGAGGCGTTACAATGAGTTTTCTCAGTAGAAAGATTACGGATATGCTTGTAGATCAACTATCTAAACCGAAGAAGGGGAAGCAGGGGGAGGTACATTTGCCCGGGTATCTTGGGATCCTTGGAACGGTGTGTGGGATTCTTTTTTTGCTCCTTGCGGTGATTTCCCTCCTTAAGGAGGAGCTTGGGGCGGCTTTGTGCTTTCTCTTGCTTGCATCCCTTGGGGGAGCTATGATTGTTGGCTATTTCAATTGCAGGATCACATATGATAGCAGTGGCTTTACTGCTAAAAACTTTCTCGGGATCAAGGGGCGTTTTACCTATGATCAGATCACCGGGATCAAACGAAATGTCAATGAGACCTTTCTTTATGTTGGGAAACGCAGATACATGGTAGATGGGATCGCTGTTGGTGGAGGGGAGTTCCTTTTATTTGCCGCGAAGCAATACAGAACCTTGAACAATGGCAGTTCCATCCCGTCGATCCAAAACACAAAGAGAGATCTTTTTCACGGGAATGTGGAAAGTCCGGGAGAATTTTTGTTTGTATATATCCTGACAGGCGTGGTATGTGTAGGTTTTTTGATTTTGATGGCCTGTGAGGTTTTTGTACCAAGCAACCCCGGTAACACCATTGAGCAGAAGGTGTGTTTTACATCCTGTCAGGTAGAAGAAGATCGGATCTGCTTCCGTTCTGCGGATCAGAAGCTCTATGAAATCAGTTTTTTTGATGAGGAAACGGATCTTCAGCTAATGGACAGGATCTGTGACGGAGAAACGATCCTGACGGTCTACGGCAAGGAGCGTACACCCGATGACGGGGAGGCTTACTGTGAGATCAAGGCCATCTTTCATAAAGACCGGGAGATCTTGAGCTTTTCAGACACCGACAGACTTCACAGGCAGGAATATTGGCCCTTGGTTCTCATGGGACTTCTGTCCTGCCTGATATGGGGTGCATATGTGGCCGGTTCTGTGATTGTCGGCAGAAATCCGAAACGGTACAGTAAAAAGACCATCAAGCTCTTCTTCAAAGACGGGTATGTGAAATAAGTCTTTGCACATGTTCTAATATGAAAAAGCTCCCCTACCAAATGGGCACAGTTCCATTTGGTAGGGGATTTTTGGTGATCTGATGATTCCACTTTCCACTGTCAACTAAAAAAAGGAGCGGTTCCGAAGAACCGCTCCCGAAAGAGAGTCTTTAATTACTTCATGTTCATCTGAGCAGCGACTTCCTCAGCGAAGTTCTCCTGCTTCTTCTCGATGCCCTCGCCCTTCTCGTAGCGAACAGCCTTGACGAACTTGACGGAGCCGCCCATAGCCTTTGCGGCAGCGTTTGCATACTGCTCGACGCTCATGGAGCCGTCCTTAACGAAAGCCTGCTGCAGGAGGCAGTTCTCCTCGAAGAACTTGTTCATCTTGCCGGCAGCGATCTTTTCCTTAACAGCCTGGGGCTTGTTAGCCATCTTCTCGTCGTTGTCCATCTGAGCAACCAGGATCTTCTGCTCTTCAGCCAGGATCTCCTCGGTAACGTCGCTCTTGTCCCAGAAGCGGGGGTTCAGAGCAGCGATCTGCATAGCCATGTCCTTGCCGATAACGGTAGCATCGATGCCGCCCTCAACCTCAAGGTTGACCAGAACGCCGATCTTGCCGCCTGCGTGAACATAAGCCACGGAGGTGTTCTCTGCATAACGCTCGAAACGGCGGATCTGCAGGTTCTCACCGATGGACATGACCTTCTCGGGCATGATCTCGGCAACGGTCAGGTCTCTGCCGGGGTAGGTGCAGTTCATGAGAGCCTCTACATCAGCGGGAGCGTTGACAGCAACACAGGTAGCGATGTCCTTAACAAAGGGAACGAACAGGTCGCTCTTTGCACAGAAGTCGGTCTCGCAGTTGACTTCGACAACAACACCGACACCGTCGATAACAGCAGCGTAAGCCATGCCTTCGGCAGCAATACGGCCGGACTTCTTAGCAGCCTTGGCCAGGCCCTTCTCGCGGAGCCATTCAACAGCCTTGTCCATATCGCCGTCGGTTTCCATGAGGGCCTTCTTGCAGTCCATCATGCCGACATTGGTCATTTCACGCAGGGTCTTAACATCAGCAGCAGTAAATGCCATAGTAGTGTTCCTCCTAAAATTATTTCTTTTGTGTGCGAAAGAATGGTTTTTTAAAAAATGCCCGTCGGGTTGCGGCGGGCATTGGTTGTATCAGCTTGGTCCCTTACGGGATGGGGTGAGAATTACTCCTCTACGGGAGCCTCAACAGCGGCCTCGGTGTTAGCCTCGCCCTGGCGGCCTTCCTGCACAGCGTTAGCCATGGTGGCAACGATCAGGCGGATAGCGCGGATGGCGTCGTCATTGCCGGGGATGACATAGTCGATCTCGTCGGGATCGCAGTTGGTGTCAACGATAGCAACGATGGGGATGTGAAGCTTGCGAGCCTCAGCAATCGCATTGCGCTCCTTGCGGGGGTCAACGATGAACAGAGCGCCGGGGAGCTTCTTCATGGACTTAACGCCGCCCAGGTACTTCTCCAGCTTCTCGATCTCGCCTTCGTGCTTGATGACTTCCTTCTTGGGGAGCATTGCGAAGGTGCCGTCTTCCTGCATCTTGCGGAGCTGTGCCAGACGGTCGATACGGGTACGCATGGTCTTGAAGTTGGGCAGCATGCCGCCCAGCCAACGAGCGTTGACATAGTACTGGTCAACACGGAGAGCTTCTTCCTTGATAGCTTCCTGTGCCTGCTTCTTGGTGCCGACGAAGAGAACGTTCTCGCCGTTAGCTGCGATCTCGCGGATGAAATTGTAAGCTTCCTCGATCTTCTTAACGGTCTTCTGCAGGTCGATGATGTAGATACCGTTACGCTCGGTGTAGATGTAGGGAGCCATCTTGGGGTTCCAACGACGGGTCTGGTGACCGAAGTGGACGCCTGCTTCCAGCAGACTCTTCATGGATACAACTGCCATTTGTGTTTCTCCTTTTCGTTTTTACCGCCATTGCCCTCATCTCACCCGCCCACCGCAAGGCGGCACTGGAGCGGAAAATCCGGCAATGTGTGGTGTGTTTGATGTCACAGATTTTCTGTGCCGATATATTATAAACGATAGATTCAAAAATTTCAAGAGTTTTTTTGCTTGTTTTTAGAGTTTTTTTCCTTTATTTTTCAGTTATTTTTCTCAAAACAGCTCTTTTCCCGTCCGGGGCAATCGGAATTTGTCCGAATCCCCCTCGATCAGGATAATATCGTCCCCGATTTGACGGATGCACTTCCAGGGGATGACGAAATCTTCCCCGTGACCCAACAGCCCGAAGCACCGCCCTTTCCCCGGAACGATGATGGCACAGATCTGTCCACATCGGCAGTCTACCTCCGCATCACATACATAGCCCAGCCGACAGCCGTCACAGACGTTGACAACCTCCTTGCATTTTAAACTGGAAAACCGATTTCCCATCTTGATCCCTCCTAATTCATACCGTAACCCATTCTATGCAGCCGCGGACGATTAAATTCCGATTTATCGCTCTGTCGATTTTCGAATTTGTTCGTAGGGGCGACCTGTGGTCGCCCGCAAAATGTTCCG
>JAZRGR010000271.1:0-5686 GCA_045644345.1 Faecousia sp.
GAGGTGGAAAATGTTTCGAATTCGCCGTAGATTTCTATAAATACGCAACATTTTACCGCACACCTCATCAGTCTCGCTCCGCTCGACAGCTTCTCCTCAAGGAGAAGCCTTGGTCCCTACCATGCCTTCGACCTGCTCGATTTCCGAATTTGTTCGTAGGGGCGACCTGTGGTCGCCCGCAAAATGTTTCGATTTTGTCGGAAATCTCGTAATAATCCCGTAATTTCGTCATTGTCGTTTAACGACAATGACCGGGCGACCACAGGTCGCCCCTACGGTGTTATACGATAAACTGCTCGATGAACCGGAATTTGACGGAAAAAGGGCGGCAGAAATGCCGCCCTTGGATGATTGACTATATTCGTTTTGCAGACCTGTGCCTGTCACAGCCTCGTCAGAAGGAGCCGCCTCGGCCTCCTCCGCCGCCTCCGCTACGGGATCCGCCACCGGAGGAATTGTTCTGTGGCTTTGCCACCCGGCTCACATGCCGAGTGAGGAAGGTATCACGGCTGACCGTCAGGTTCATGCTGTTCTTCTTAATATAGCTGGCTGCCGCAGGCTGGGATCGGACGGTCTTGAGCTGCCCCTTGAGGATATTCATGGGGATCAGGAAGCTGAGCAGACCACCGATGAGGATACACAGCACAATGCCCGCTGCAGGGAGCTTGCCATGGGATGTGATCACCTTTGTGCATGACTCTCCGTAGGCAATAAAGGCCTCTTCAAACCGACTTTCCCGCATATGGGGCAGGGTTGCCCCCTCTACCTTGTCAAAGGCTCTGTCGTCCATGATCTCCCATGCCTTGCCGTTGGCATACAGGAAGTAATTCCGATCACTGCCGGCAAAGGTGACTAAGAGGATCACACCGTCTTCGTTCAAGCCTCTTTGGAAAAATTCCGTCCTTGCCATATTCTCATTGGCATAGGCACCGCTTTCGGTCACCACCATAATGTCCATGCCGGTTTCCGCAAGGGCCTTGTTCAGAGTGGCATTGACCCGAGCTTCTTCGGCATCCGTCAGGATATCCGCCTCATCAAACACGAGCATACGGTCCTCCGCAGCAAATGCCACGGTGCAGAGCAGGGATACAAGGAGCAGGAACAGGATCAACTGTCTCATCTTCATATTCCCACCTCCCTTACAGAATGCCCATGGCTCTCAGCAGGAGCCACACCAAGACAGATGCACCGGACAGGATCCCGGTCCAAAGGGTCCACCATCGCCAATAAGCACCCTTATCCATAGGCAGGTCCCCGATGAACTTGCCGGTCTGCCCGTTCATGGCGAAGGTGTACTTCTTCCCCTTCCATTGGGTAGTCAGCATCCACACGGGATACAGGGCATACTTGGCCTTACCATTGTCTGTGCGGATATCGGATCGGACCGTCTCGATGCCGGAATAGCCCGTGACCGTACTGTGGAAGGTATCTATCGTACTGGTCTTGATCCGATCGTTGGCACGCCGGGTACTCCGATCCGAATCCACATCATAACGGTCTGCCAGGTAGCCGGACAGGTATGCTGTTTGGAAATCCACCGCCTTGCTTGCATCGAAGGGCTCAACAGATTCCATCATGTCATCGGGCATCTGAGAGGAGCCGTCTACCGGAACATGCTCGAAGGCAAGGGTTCCCTCACGCACCACATTATAATAGCTGGTCTCTGTATAAATATAGCGGGAGTCGCTCCATGTACGGGTCTTGGTGGCCTTGAAATGGAGCTTGGCATCCACATCGGCATCGAAGAGCCAGAAGGGCACATACACGCCCTTGATCTCCTCCAGCCGATTCTCGGAGCTGAAGGACTTGGGCAAGAGTCTCTTCCCCTTGCAGTGCTTGCGCAGTGCCTCCTTAGCCGCCTCCTTGTCCAGTTGGAAGGGGATCACAAGATCCGGCTTCAGGTCCCCGGACAGCCGCCCTGCCAGAACCACGGGGTTGTCGCAGTAGGGGCAGTGGGTCGCCGCCGTATTCTGATCCGTCACCAGCTCACCGCCGCAGGAATTGCAGACGAATACCTGTAGCTGTGCCGCCTCTTCCTCGCTCCAGTGCTCCTGGGTGTTCTCCCATTGGAGCTCCTGTACGGGCTGGTCCAGAACCTGATCCATCTCCTCCATGGCAGACACATCGAAGGTGGTATCGCAGAAGGGGCACTTCATCATCTGAGAGGCACTGTCGAATTCCGCTTTGCCTCCACACGCAGGGCATTTATACTCTAAAATTGTAGGCATAGAGCCGCCCCCTTTCAAAAGAGCTTATTTACTGTGCGTCGTTCTCGTTAAACAGGTCACCGCATTCCGGGCAGAACTTGGGGGGATGCTTGGGATCCGCAGGCTCCCAGCCGCACTTGTCGCACTTGTACAGGGGCTCTGCCACAGGCTTCTTAGCACCGCACTCGGGGCAGAACTTCCCCTTGTTTACAGCACCGCAGGCGCACTTCCAGCCTTCTTCCGGTCTCTTGGTGCCACATTCCGGGCAGAAGTTCCCGTTCACTGTTGCACCGCAAGCACAGGTCCAGCTACCGGCAACCTTAGTCTCCGGCTTCTTGCTGCCGCATTCGGGACAGAACTTGCCCGTAGCCATTGCACCGCAAGCGCACTTCCAGCCGTTCTGTGCAGGAGCCTGGGGAGCGGTCTGCTGTGCCTGCTGTCCCATCTGGAACAGGGTTGCCGCATTGACGCCACCTGCCTGCTGTGCCATGCCGAAGCCCATAAAGCCGGTCATAGCCCCCGCACTGTTGGAGGCGGCTGCCTTCATGGCGTCGGCCTGTGCCTCTACCATTGTAGCTGCTGCCATGGTGGGATCCTTCAGCATAGCGGCACGCTGAGCATCCCGCAGGAGCTTGGCATCCTCCTCGGGAATGGTGGGAGGATTCATGGCGATGGAAACGACCTGAATACCACGGAGGTCTCCCCACTTCTTAGACAGGATGCCGTTCATGGCCTCGCACAGCTCTGTTACGTGAGCAGGCAGGGCGTTGGGGCGGATCCCCATCCCGGAAATTGTTGCAAAGGAGGGCTGCAGCGCACTGACGAACTCCGTCTTGAGCTGTACATCGATCTCCCCGCGGCGGTACTCATCAGCCACATTACCACATACGTTGGTGTAGAATAACAGGGGGTTTACGATCTTGTAGGAGTACAGGCCGTTGCAGCGAATAGCCGTATCCATGTCCAGACCGATATTGCGGTCTACCACACGGAAGGGAATGGGAGTAGCCGTGCCGAACTTGTTGTCCATGATCTCCTTGGTGTTGAAATAATAGACTCTCTGATCCTTGCCTGCATCTCCGCCGTAAGCGAATCGCTTGCCGATCTCCTTGAAGGTGTCCTTGAGGCTCTGACCGAAGGATCCGGCGAACAGGCTGGGCTCCAGATCCGTCTTGTAGGTGTACTGACCGGGTTCGGCGCAGAAGTCCACTACCTTGCCCTGCTCTACGATGATCATGCACTGCCCATCGGCAACAGAAATGCCGGAGCCGTTGGAGATCACATTGTCATTGCCCTTGGTGTTGGAGGAGCGTCCGCTGACCCGCTTCTGTCCCTTGGTCATAAGCACATCCTTCTCCATAGCCTCACAGTAGAAGAATTCCTTCCACTGGTCTGCCAGTGTTCCGCCTAATGCACCCAGTGCAGCCTTAATCAGTCCCATAATTGTATCTCCTTTCGGTTTTTAGTGTGTATATTGTATCATCTGTTTGCGAATTTTTCTGCCCAATCAAGGGGTGTATTTTTATTTTAGCATACATTTTCCGAAATTTCCACATAAAATATTTTTTATTAAAAAATAATAAAAATTCTTATTTTTATTATTGACTTATGGCAGAAACTGTGCTATGATACACTCGAAACAAGAATGATTCTTACTTTTATTAAGGAGGTGTACCTATGGCAACTCACAAGCACAGCAAAAAGCGTGATGCAATCTTAGACTGTGTCCGCTCCACAAACTGTCACCCCTCTGCCGAATGGGTCTATGCCCAACTCAAACCCCGGATCCCGGATCTGTCCCTGGGCACCGTGTATCGGAACCTGGCTATGTTTAAGGAGGAGGGTCTTATCGGAACCATGGGCATTGTAGCAGGCAACGAGCGTTTCGAGGGGAACATGGAGCCCCACACCCACTTTATCTGCAATCACTGCTCTGCAGTGATCGATGTAGAGGATCTGGAGCCCCCTCTCCACCTGGGCAACTCCGTAGGCTGTGGCAGAGTGGAGCAGTGTGTATTGACCTTTACCGGCATCTGCCACCAATGTGCAGAGAATCTGTCCTAATTATCCCTAAATTCTGCGAATTGGGTGTTGCATTTTTCTGATTCTCATGGTATGATACAGGTACTATGGCTTGGTGTATTCTACTCCACCTTACTATTAGGTACACCTTGTCAAAATAAGGAGGAAACCGCGAACTTGCGGTGCGGCAGTGTGGAGACCTGTCGTAATGCGTTTGTGCATCCCACAACGCGAGGTATACGCCGAGGAGTCGGGTGTACCAAAGTTTATTGCCATGGCAAGCTTAACTCTTAAGAACATCATGAAGATCTACCCCAACACCGAGAAGAAAAAGAAGCCCAAGAAGGGCCAGCCCGAGGAGAAGAAGGTCAACCTCCAGATCACCGAGCGTGGTGTCGTTGCTGTTCAGCAGTTCAGCATGGAAGTTCAGGACCGTGAATTCATCGTTCTGGTCGGTCCCTCCGGCTGCGGTAAGTCCACCACCCTGCGTATGATCGCAGGTCTCGAGGAGATTACCGAGGGCGAGCTCCTGATCGGTGACCGTCTGGTTAACGACGTCGCCCCCAAGGACCGCGACATCGCAATGGTCTTCCAGAACTACGCTCTGTATCCCCACATGACCGTATACGAGAACATGGCTTTCTCTCTCCGCCTCAAGAAGGTCCCCAAGGAAGAGATCGACAAGAAGGTCATGGAAGCAGCCGAGATCCTGGGCATCACCGAGTACCTGCAGCGTAAGCCCAAGGCTCTGTCCGGCGGTCAGCGTCAGCGTGTAGCTATCGGTCGTGGTATCGTCCGTAACCCCAAGGTCCTGCTCATGGACGAGCCTCTGTCCAACCTGGACGCCAAGCTCCGTAACCAGATGCGTGCCGAGATCATCAAGCTCCGCAAGCGTATCGATACCACCTTCGTCTATGTTACCCACGACCAGACTGAGGCTATGACTCTGGGCGATCGTATCGTCATTATGCGTGACGGCTTCATCCAGCAGATCGGCACTCCCCAGGAGGTCTTCAATCATCCCCGGAACCTCTTCGTCGCCGGCTTCATCGGCGTTCCCCAGATGAACCTGCTCAACAACTGCCGCCTGGTTAAGGACGGTGGCAACTATGCAGTTGAGCTCCTGGGCAAGAAGGTCGTTCTCACTCCCGCACAGCAGGAGGCCCTCAAGAAGAACAACACCCCCGAGAAGACCGTGATCGTCGGTATCCGTCCCGTTCATATCCGCCAGGACAGCACCGGCTTCCAGGGCCTCATCGATGTATCCGAGATGATGGGCAGCGAGCTGCACCTGCACATGGACGTACAGGGCAATGACATCGTCGCTGTTATCCCCACCGCAGGTCTGGACATCTCCAGCTTGGTAAGCGGCAAGTCCGTCACCTTCAACTTCGATCCCGCTCTCATCCACCTCTTCGACCCCGAGACCGAGAACAACCTGATCTAAGGAAGCTCTG
>JAZRGR010000272.1:0-2224 GCA_045644345.1 Faecousia sp.
ATCCCGTCCACAGAAGGCTATGTGCCCAGACTGCTATACCCTGTGACGAAGGATTTCTTCCGTTACGGATCCATTGCTGTGACGCTGGGATACCCAACTGAGCGAATGTTTCAGTTTCATGGCATCAAGCACATCTTAAGGCTCCTCGTGCTGACGCTGATCTTCATTGAGCATTCCGGTATGAGTCTGACGGAGGAAGACAAGCAGATCTTGATCTACTTTGCTCTTCTTCATGACATCGGCCGTGACAATGAGGAGAAAGACGACACCCATGGTGACAAGAGTGTGGATCTGATTCGCAGTAAGAATATCCGCTTAAAGGGCATTCAGCTCTCAAAGAAAGGATATCGGATCGCTAAACTGATCATCCGGCACCACTGCCGTGACGATGAAACCAGTATGGCAAGAATTGCGAAGATGCCTAACTTCACCGCCAAGGACCTTGGCCGGGCAGTCAAGCTCTACAACATTGCCAAGGATATGGATGGACTCGATCGCGTGCGCTTCAACGGACTGGATTATCGGTACTTACGGACTTCCTATGCGCGGCGGCTTCCCTTGGTTGCCGGCGGATTACTGGAAGAACCGCTTCTTGAATGCATCGAGAAGTACCGATCCGGAGAACTGGAGGTGCCCGATGGATTTTGAGATGGTGATCTTCTACACCTTCATGGAGATCCTGCTGGATGAGGATGCCTCAGATGATCTGAAGGAACTTCGTATGGCAGCCCTAAAAAAGCTCCAGACAAGCCTTACTCATTATCACCGTTTGGGTTACATCTCTCAGCTGACGACCGCAATTGCCGAGAAGAAATGCCGCATGATCATGGATGCCACTTCCCGGACGCAGATGCAGAAGTTCCTCAAGCCTCGCTGCCCTCATTACGATGGCAACAAGTTCATTGAGGATCATCACATCATCCCGGAAGAAGAACTGATCTGTTGGAGCTACGCATCCTTGCGGTTCCCACTGAACGCCGTAGGCGCTGCTCGATTTAAGGAAGTTTTTCAGCGTGTCTTTCCAAACGGCATGATTGCCGAAGGAAAGGAGGACAGCGATGAGTGAACTGACCTTTGAAAATCTGCGTGTCCATTTTGGCACCGGCAGAGCTTACACCATCTCCGGCAAAGGACGGGACCGCGTTATGGGATACCGGATCGGGAAACAATGCAATCTCGGAGACATTGAAGTCAGCGAATGGATGAAGATGGTCAGAGCGTTGATCACAGAAAAGGGCGAGCAGGAACTCCATCAGCAGCTGCTTACCCATATGAAGGAGCACAATTACGCGAAGTCGACCAAGGCAGAGTTGGAAGAGGAGGTGCTGGAGCTGCACGCTTCCAGGATCTTCGATAATCCCCTTTGGGTGGACTTCATTCCCTTCAACAAACGCTTTCGACCGGAAGTATTACGTACTGTCAAACTGGTTTGGGTCATGCCGGAATGCTGTAAAAAGGCGGGGCTTATCACCGAGGCAAGATACCGGGAACGGAATCCGCCTCAGGATGAGAACTTCTGCCCGCACTGCGGACGGTGGACGAAAATCAGTCTGGTAGATAACAAAGAATTAAAAGGAGACGACGATTATGATCAGCAAGAAAAAGCGCATTGAGATCTATGGCACCTTGGAGCACCCTCTGCAGAAAGGCTGTGCAGCATTCATCAAGGAGCAAAACGGCACCCGCCGCACCTCTGCTGTCCAACACTTTATTACGGTGCCCTCCGGAACGGTGTACATCGAGACAAAAAACACCCACTATGTTTTGAAGCCTCTTGCATCTGCACCTAAGGAGGTACGTGTATGAGGCCGAATGAAACCAAGAGTGAGCGATTTTGTCGACTCGCCGAAGCCAGGGTAAACAAGATCATCGCCATGATGCGTCTGCTGGGCAATCTCTGTAAGACCGGTTTCTATGAGTACAACCGGGACCAGGTGGAGCAGATCTTCACTGCACTGCAGCTGGAGCTCATAAAGAATAAAATGCGCTTCCTTCAACCGCAGCGGGAGAAGAGGAAGCGTGTTTCTTTATCTGAGCCCTTTGAGGTTATGGACCCTGAGCCTGTAGATCGGCCGGTTTTGGCAATACCTTTGCCGGACGGAACTTATCTTCGGGCGGTTGGCTATCCCCAAGGACCTTATGCAGCGGTGAATATCTACTGGGATAACGGTGAGATACCCTCATCCGATCCTATCTGCTTTGCAGAGTATAACCCGGAGAAACC
>JAZRGR010000273.1:0-55792 GCA_045644345.1 Faecousia sp.
TATATGATCCCCACCTATTGGATGGAGTTGGATGCCATCCCCTTGACCCGTAACGGCAAGCTGGATCGTAAGGCACTGCCCCGTATAACGGAGGAAGCAGAGCGGGATCATACCCCTCCCCGAGACGAAACAGAACAGCTCCTTGCAGATGCCTACGGGAAGGTGCTGGGACTTACGCAAATCAGTATATATGATAACTTCTTCGAGCTGGGAGGTCACTCCCTGCTGTGCGCCCGTCTGGTGAACCTCCTAAAGGGGCAGGTAAGTATCAAGGATGTCTTTGACAAGAAAACAGTGGCTGCCCTGGCAGAGCTGATCCGAGGCTGTCCCATTACAGAGGAACAGGGGATCCGCAAACAGCCCGATGCCCCCCGGTATAAGATGTCCCAGGCACAGAAGCGGCTGTATATCTCCGAGGAGCTGGACGAGAGCAAGAGCAGCTATCATGTAACCTCCTGCTACGCAATCGAGGGGCATCTTGATGCCCATAGAGCAGAGACGGTCCTGCGTATGTTGACAGACAGACATGAGAGCTTGCGGACCTCCTTTGCCATAGAGGATGAAGAATTCATCCAAGTTGTCCATGAGAAGGCGGCTTTCTCCATGGAGCGGATCTCCATGGGAGACAGAACCGTAGAGGAGACCGTAAGGGACTTCCTTAAGCCCTACGACCTGTCTCAGCCATCCCTGTTCCGCGCTGCCCTGGCAGAGAACAGCAGGGCAGACACTTGGCTGATTTTAGACTTCCATCATATTATTATCGACGGCTTCAGTGTAGATATACTGCTCAGAGAATTCCGCAAGCTGTATAACGGGGAGGTGCTCCCCGACCGGATCCTGCAGTACAGGGACTACTCTGCATGGCTGGAGGACAAGGATCTGAGCAAGGCAGAAGCGTATTGGTTGAACCAATTTGCTGAGTCTCTGCCCGATGGGGATCTGCCCTTAGACGGCAAGCGTCGGGAGGATCTGAGTCACGAGGGAGCCCTGGTAGAATGCTCCCTGCCGGAGCTGAAGAAGGAAAGGATAGAGGCTTTCTGTAAAGCACAGGGAGTGACCCCCTATGCCTTCTTTACAGCCGTGGTATCTGCCTTCTTGGGACGGATCTACGATTCGGAGGATGTGACCCTGGGTATGCCCGTGTCCTGCCGCACTCATGCAGATACGGAGTCCGTGGTAGGTATGCTGGTCAATACCATCGCCCTGCGAACCAAGCCTGTGGGCAACAAGACCTTCTGCACCTATCTGCAGGAGGTCAAGGAGAGCCTGGTCTGTGCTATGGAGCACCAGGAATATCCATTTAACCTGCTGACGGAGAAGGTCAATGCCCACCGATCCAACGGCAGATCCCCCCTCTTTGACGTGTTCTTTAATTACTTCCATGGGGATAGTATGGAGGTTCTTAAGGGGCAGGGCTTCAGCGCAAGGGATCATGCCGTGAATATCGGAGCGGGAAAGTTTGACCTGGTCTTTGACCTGGTACTGCAGGGTGAGAGCTATAGCCTCATCTGCAATTACCGTCCCGCCCTCTTAAAGAAGGAAACTGTAGAGAACCTACAGAGCTTGCTTTCCAATTTCCTCCTTTCCTGCTTGAAGGATGGAGACAGAACCCTCAGAGAGGCAGAACTCCTGCCCAAGGAGCAGAAAGCCCGATTATTAGACCAATTCCACAGCACAAGAGACTTTGACAGGGAACTGACCTTCCCTGCGATGCTGAGGCAGAGAGCGAGAGAATTGCCGGAGCACACGGCACTGGTATATGGGGGACAGAAGCTGAGCTACAGTGAGCTGGACCGCCGGACAGATGCCCTTGCGACTGCTCTCATAGAGCACGGCGCACAGCGGGAGGACGTGATCGCAGTCATAGCCCGCCCCGGCTTTGCAACCTTTATAGGTGCCATCGGCGCTATGAAGGCAGGCTGCTGTTATATGCCCATCGATCCCGCCTATCCCACAGAGCGGATCGGCTATATGCTCCGTCAGAGTCAGTGTAGGCTCCTGCTGAAGGACGAGGGAGCGTACCAACTGCCCCGGGAGATCCGGACTCTGGACATCTCCCTGCTTACACAGGGGAGTATAGGACAATTGCCTGCGCTCCATGGGAGCGACCTTGCCTATGTGATCTTCACCTCCGGCTCTACGGGACAACCCAAGGGCGTCATGGTGGAGCATCATTCCTTGACCAATCTGATCCTGTGGCATACCCGTTACTATGACAGCAAGCCCACAGACCGCAGTACCAAGTACGCAGGCTTCGGCTTCGATGCCTCGGTACACGAGATGTATCCCCCTCTTGCGGCAGGTGGAACCATCTACATCATCCCCGAGGATCTGCGGATGGACCTGCCCGGTATGGCGGCCTATGTAGAGAGGGAACAGATCAATGTGGGCTTCTTCCCCACACCTGTATGCGAGCAATTTGCCAAGGAGCAGGTCAGCTCCATTACCAAGGTGATCACAGGAGGCGACAAGCTCAAGACCTATACAGAGCAGTATCCCATCTACAACAACTACGGTCCCACCGAGGGAACGGTGCTGTCAACAGCCTATAAGGTAGACAGAGCCTATGACAATATCCCCATCGGCAAGCCCATAGACAATGTACGTATCTATGTGGTGAGCAAGCAGGGACAGCTCCAACCCATTGGGCTCCCCGGAGAGATCTGGCTGGGAGGCGAGGGTCTCGCCCGTGGCTACATCCACGACGAGGAACGGACCGCAGAGCGGTTTATGCCCGATCCCTTCTGCCCCAACGGACGGATCTACAAGACGGGAGACTTAGGTCAATGGCTACCGGATGGGAACCTGCTGTACCTGGGCAGGAACGACTTCCAAGTCAAGATCCGTGGCAACCGTGTAGAGTTAGGGGAGATCGAGACCATGGTGAGCACCTTACTGCCTGTAACAGCCTGCGCCGCTGTCGTAGATCGAAGCAACCGTACAGAACGACTTGCGCTGTTCTACTGCGGTGAGGAGGAGATTCCCTACGAGTCTATGACCCGGGTGCTGAGTAGCTCTCTGCCTAAGTATATGATCCCGGATCTGTGGATCTATCTGGAGGAAATGCCTCTGACACCCAACGGCAAGATCCATAAGGATGCACTTGTCCTTCCCACAAGCACCACGGATGCACCATTGCATCTGCCTGCCAATCCCACAGAGGAGAAGATCCACCATATTTGGAGCGTTACCCTCGGGAGAGAGCGGATCGATGTGGAGGAGAACTTCTTCGAGGCAGGAGGGACCAGTCTGTCCCTGGCTATGATGTATGCCAAGTTGAATGCCGCCTTTATGGGGGTACTACAGATCGGAGATGTATTTGCCTATCCTACCATACGCAAGCTGTCGGAGTATATCATCAGAAAGGAAGCACCCTCTAAGCGAGTGGTGTTAGATGGCATGATGCTGAACAGTGAGTGCTACGGAAGAGGAAGCGGCGGAGAGCTCCGCTATGTCTGCAAGTACAAGGGACAGCGTGAATCCTTGACGGAACTTTTGGAGTGCTGCATTACATATACTCTGGGTCGTTTGTCGGGAAATGAACAAATTAAATTCTATAAACATGTAGAAAATTGTTGCTTTAGCACAGTATTTTGTGATACAATAAAAGAACTATCATTGAATGGAATTTCTCAAAGACTACAAATCGAGGAATTCCCCTGGCACATCGATCATGCAGTTCGTAAGCCCGGCAGTAGGAGATCCCTGATCGCCCTGCAGGTCGGGGAGAGGAGCTTGAGCCGTTCCGAGGAGGATCGGCTATTCCCCCTCTTCGATCTGTGGATCAGTGCTCGCATGACACAGAATGGGGTAGATCTCTGTGTCCGTAATCTCAGCAAGAATCTGACAGATACCGTGTGCAAGACGATCCTTAAGGTTCTTGCAACCTTTATGGAAAAGTAAAGGGATCCATCTTTGGGATCCTGTAGTCTCTACAGGATCCCAAAGATCAACATATGAAAGGAGGGCACATTGCGATCGCAGCGTGCATGAGAGAATGAAGAAGAAAGTTGCAATGTTTCCCGGTCAGGGAAGTGTATACGTAGGAATGTGCAAGGAGCTCTTAAAGGAGTATGATATTGCACGGGAAATCTTCCAAGAGGCATCAGATGCCATCGCCATAGACCTTAAAAAGCTCTGTTTGGAGGGAGATCTTAAGGACCTGACCAAGACAGAACATTCTCAGCCTGCTATTTTAACAGCAAGTGTGGCTTCCTTCCGCGTATTGGAATCAGAATTCGGCTTCCGTCCCCACTATTATGCCGGACACAGTCTGGGCGAGTTCTCAGCCCTGGTATGCGCAGGCTACCTCCCCTTTGGGGACGGTGTTCGTCTGGTCAAGACCCGTGGAGAGCTTATGCGTGATGCGGCTCAGGGGTCTGAGGGTATCATGACGGCTGTGGGCAAGGTTCCCAAGGATGAGATCATCGCTGTGTGTGAGAGCATCTCGGCACCGGGACACATTGTATGCGTGTCTAATTACAATTCCATTAAGCAGAATGTTATTTCCGGGCACAAGGACGCCGTAACCGAGGCTGAGAAGCGGCTGGCAGCTCTGGGCGCCTCCGTTAAGAGACTCAATGTCAGTGCCCCCTTCCATTCCCCTCTGATGCAGCCTGCCCTTGAGAAGTTTAGAGCTGTGCTGGATCAGTACACCTTCGTAAACAGCGGCAAGACCGTATTGTCTAATGTTACTGCAGTGCCCCATGTCTTTGCAGAGATTAAGCAGAGACTTGCACAGCAGCTTGTCAGCCCTGTCCGTTGGCAGGAGACTGTAGAATATCTCAAGGCACAGCAGATCCGCGTTGCCGTGGATGTGGGACCGGGCAAGGTCCTGCGGAACCTGATGTCAGATAATTTCCCTGCTGTCCATGCTCTGTCCTATGATGTGGCAGACAACGCTCGCGAGCTGGAAAAGCTCCTGGGCAACGAAAAGCTTACGCCTTTTATTTCCCGTTGTATGGGGCAGGCGGTTGCGACCCGCAACCTGTGCCATGATGCCCAAACCTTTGAAACCGAGATTATGGAGCCCTATCGTCGTCTGCAGATGATGCAGCAGACCGTAGAAGCAGAAGAACGCCAAGCCTCTGCAGAGGAGATGAAGGCAGCAAGACAGCTCCTTCTGCAGATTTTCCGTGGCAAGCAGATCCCTCCCGAGGAGCAAGAAGCTCGCTTGCAGACCCTGTATTTAGACACAGGTACGGAGGCAGTATTCTCTTAATAGGGCGTATGTATATATTTTGTCAATGAGGCAGGTGATACCCTTGGACTTTGATATGCAATTAGAAGAACTGGATGCACTGTTCGAGATGCCCTCGGAGGAGGCCGATATGAGTGCTAACGGTGAAGATATCGCCGTTGTCGGCATGGACCTTACGGTGGGGCATGCGCATAATGCCCATGAACTGTGGGAGGCTCTGTGCAGAGGCGATCATTTTATCCGTCCCCTCCCGGAGGAACGGAAAGCGGATGCAGATGCCTTTGCACGTTTCCTGGGAATGGAGCTTGCGGACTATGCAGAGCAGAGCTATCTGGATCGAGTAGACGAGTTCTGCCCCTCCTTCTTCCATATTCCACCCAAGGATGCCGCCTTGCTGGACCCTGCGCAGAGGCTGTTCCTTAGGTGTGCCTGGAGAGCCATAGAGGATGCAGGACTATCCAAACAGCGTCTATCCGGCTCCGATACCGGTGTGTTCGTAGGATACACTGCTCCGGAGCATCAATATAGCAAGATCCTTGCCAAATCCCGGGAGGAATATGCAGACCGAGCCCTCTCCGGTACGGTAAATTCCATCATCGCCAGCCGTCTGAGCTATTATCTCAACCTCCGGGGACCCGCAGTTATGGTGGATACGGCTTGCTCGTCGTCCCTGGTTGCGGTCCATCTTGCCTGTAATGCCCTGCGAGCAGGAGACTGCTCCATTGCGGTTGCAGGCACTGTGAAATACAGTCTGATCCCGGAACGTGCAGGGGACAGTAGCGAGATCACCGTTAATTCCCGTGACGGACAGACCAGAACCTTTGATCTGGAGTCTGACGGTACAAACGGTGGCGAGGGTGTGGCGGCACTGATCCTCAAGCCACTTTCCGCCGCACTTCGGGACAAGGATCGGATCTATGCCCTGATCAAGGGCAGTGCCATCAACCAAGACGGTGCCTCGGTGGGAATTACCGCACCCAATGCTGCCGCACAGGAGGCAGTGATCCTAAAGGCATGGGACAATGCAGGGGTCGATCCCGAGCAGGTCTCTTATATCGAAGCCCACGGCACCGCCACCCGTCTGGGAGATCCTGTGGAGATTTCCGGCATCCAAGGTGCCTTCCGTAAATATACGGACAAGAAGCAGTTCTGTGCCATTGGTTCCATCAAGACCAATATGGGTCACCTGGACTGCGGAGCAGGTATCATGGGGCTGATCAAATGTATCCTGTCCCTTCGACACAAGATGCTTCCTCCCCACCTCCATTTTTCCAGCCCCAACAGGCGTATCGATTTTATGGATTCCCCTGTATATATCAATGACAGGTTATTACCGTGGGAGAGTGAGCACCCCAGGATCTGCGGTGTCAGCTCCTTCGGCATGAGCGGTACCAACTGCCATGTGGTACTGCAGGAATACGAGGCACAGCCTGCTGAATCGATCCTGCCCATGGTACTGGCGATTTCTGCTCCCAATACAGAAGAACTGACCCTGTTGGCCCAACAGATCGAAAAGACAGCACCTACGGATCCCGTAGAGCTGAGTCATTATATTTTTACCGCAAATATCTCCAAGTCCCATGACCGTCAGCGATTTGCCATGGTGGTTTCCTCCTGCGAGGATCTCAGGGAGCTGAGCAATAAGGTCATTGGACACACAGTCCCTGCATCTGAGAGTGGTGGTGCTTTCTTTGCAGAGGGGTCCTCACCGGAGGATCTGTGCAGAGCCTATCTCGGAGGCATGGATATAGACTGGTATGAGGTCTACGGATCCTACCGTGTCCACGTAACCTCCGGTGTGTATCAGCCTCTGAAGCAGGAGCGGTGCTGGATCAATCCCACTGTGGTAGCTCCCCCAATCCCCAAGGCAAGAAAGGAAGCCCTGCTGGATACCTGCATAACGGAGTCTCCCTTGCTCCATGTGTATGCTACCCTGATGAGTGAGGAGAGTCACTCAGAGGTTCGGGAACATGTGATCGGTGAGCGGAATGTGCTTGCCGGCACGGTTTATGTAGAGATGCTCCGTTCTGCCGCCTCCAAGATGCTCAAATCGGACAGCTTGCAGCTTGACTCCCTGGTGTTTATGACCCCCATGATCTTTGACCGGGGACAGGCCAGAGAGGTACAGACCATCCTGTATGCCAATAGCGACAATGTGTTGGATGGGACGATCCAGAGCCGAGGTGAGGCAGAAGAGGAATGGTCCATCCATGTAAGGGCAAAGATTTCCACCTTTACGGAAGAAGCTCCTGCCGATGTAGATGTCAATACCCTAATGTCCCGTATGGGAGAGAATGTGATCCACAAGAGCACGACTGTGGACCAAATGGTGACCACAGGCCCTCGATGGAAGGTGCAGAAGGGGCTATGGATGGCAGAGGGCGAGGCTGTTACCTATGCCGCACCGGGAGAGGAGTTCGCTCACGAGCTGAAGCAGTACGGGCTCTATCCCTCTATGCTGGATGCGGCGGTTAACTGCAGCAGTGTCCTAAACGGAGATACCTTCTGCCTGCCCTATTATTACGGCAGTATGCGGATCTATGGTCCTATGACAGGACCGATCTATTCCCATACAGTTAAGAATACAGAGAGCTCCTCCTCAGACGGAGAGATCCATGTATTTGATATTCAAATCTTTGACGAAAGCGGTCGGATCCTTGCAACGGTCAAGGACTACGGCATGAAGAAGGCCGGCTCCCGTCAAACACAGCAATTCTTCCAATATCGGGAGCCCTTGCTTAGAGAGAGCCTATGGGTACCCGAGACTACCCAATATCGCCCCTCGGAGCTATATTCTCCCGAGGAATCCACCTTGCTTGTTTCTTACGTAGACAGATCTCCCAGAGCAATGTATCGGGAGCTTAAGGCTGCTTGGAAGGACAGAGCCTATGAGCTGGTGTTCTGCCCCTGGCAGGCTAAGAACACAGATCGAAGAACCTATGTGTTCCCGGAATCCCTCTATGACATTACTCAGTTCTTTAAGGAGATGGCGCACAAGAGCTTAACGAGGATCCTGTTCTTCCTGCCGGAGCCCAGAGAGTATGAACGTGCCGAGGATTTCCGTACCGAGACAGAGGGGCTGGCACAGGGCTTCTTCCACATGATATCTGCCCTTGCTTCCAATAAGGCACTGGGGAATTTGACAGTGGATATTCTGATCCCTGTGCACACTGCCCCCGATCCTCTGTCTATGCTCATAGCCGGTATGGGTAGATCCGTGCTGTATGAATACAGCCGACTGGATCTGCGCTGCATTCTCTTCAGCGATGATACAAGTCCCAATGCTGTGCTGGAGGAGATCTCCTATAATCATTCCGATTATATGGTTATGCGCAACAGGGGATCCAGACTGGTTCCCCGGGTCGCACCTATCGAAGAGACGGAGCAAGCCCCCTTTGCCCTCCGTAAGGGAGGAACCTATCTGATCACCGGCGGTACCGGTGGGATCGGTTTGGTTATAGGGGAGCTGTTCAGCGAATTGGAGCAGGATATCCACTTGATCCTCATGTCCAGGAGGGGTGCCCTTCCTATGGAGCAGTGGGACAGTGCAGATGATCCCAAGTACAGGACTTTGTGCAAGCTCCGAGACCGTGTACGAAAGCTGGAATGCGTATCCTGTGACGTTGCTGACAGCAGAACTCTGGCAGCTTTTATGGATTCTCACAGGGAGATCTGCGGTGTGATCCATGCCGCAGGCTTGCCCGGTGGTGGCTTTGTGATCAAGCGTCGCTGGCAGGAGGTTATGGAGGTCATGGCACCCAAGGTCATGGGTACCGGAGAGCTGGTAGGCTATGCCGAGCGGTATAACATGGATTTCCTCCTGCTGTTCTCCTCCTATTCAACAGTGCTGTCTGTTGCAGGACAGGCAGATTATATCGGTGCCAACAGCTTTATGGATGCTTACAGCTCCTATGACAACTCCAAGGGAAGGATCAAGGTCCTTAATTGGAGCGGATGGAGAGAATGCGGCATGGCACTCGCCAACGGTGTGGATATGGACAGATCCCCTGTCCGTTTCCTGTCCAATGAGGAGGGCAAGGCAGCGTTCCTGCGAGCTATGGGGTGCAACCGATCCCGTGTACTCATAGGAGAGTATCAATACAAGGAGCTGGCAGGCTCCCTGGAGGATTACCAAAGAGTTCTCCGCTTTGATGAGGATACCTTGACCCGTGTCCGCAAAGCAGATGACCGTAAGACCTCCGATAACGAAAATTACTCCATTACCGTCCGAGGGAAGGATACCCCCTTGACTCCCACTGAGGAGAGAGTGTCCCAGGCTTGGGCAAAGACCCTCGGCTTGCGAGAGGTTGGGTATCAAGACCGCTTCCTGGAGATCGGCGGTGACTCCCTGTCTGCAACCTATCTACAGAAGGAGATCCAGAAGCATTTCCCCGGAACCATGGATATTACAGATGTATTCGTATATCCGACGATTAAGCAAATGTCTGACTTTATTGACAGCAAGCTCGGAATAGATCCTGTAGAGGCAGAGGAAACGGCTTCCGATCTGTCCGTACAGGATGTCCCCCCAGAGCCTGCTGCAGAAGAAAAGCTGTCCGATGCAGATCAGATGCGCAAACTCTTGGAGCAACTTGCTTCCGGAGAGATCGACGTAGGGCAAGCAGGACAGCTTATATAGGAGGGAACATAGTTGAGTTTAGTAAAAGAATATATTTTAGAGCAGGTCAGCCAACGGAATTTGTCTCCTGACCGCGCCATGACTATCCTCCGGGAATTGGGTGAGCTGGAAAAGGGAGGGGCACAGGATAACCGCATTGCGGTTATCGGCATGTCCTGCAACCTTTCCAATGCGGTCAACTATGAGGAGTTCTGGCAGAATCTCCTCCATGAGAGGGATTGCCTGGGGTACATGCCCAGAGAGCTGGACGATTACTATCGCTTGGTGGAGAATAAGATCTTTGCCGATGTTATGGGCATGAAGCCCTTCGGTATCGAAGAGAACCGTTTTAACAGCCGTAGCTCCTTCATCAAGTATTCGGTTATATTCGATCCTCCCTTCTTCGGCATTGCTCCCAGAGAGGCAAAATACATGGAGCCGGGACAGCGGATCTTCCTGGAGACTGCCTGTGCCGCTATCGAAGACGGTGGCTATAGCCTCAATGATGTCATGGGCAGCTCCATCGGCGTCTTTGTAGGCAAGGATCACAATAACTCCGAGTTCTACAAGCGAGTTACCATGGATGATACCCTGAGCACCACAGGTTCCTGGCATGGCATTTTAGCCAGTCGTATCAGCTATATCTTTAATTTCCGAGGTCCCGCCATTGTGATCGATACCGCTTGCTCCTCCGGCTTGGTCTGTGTCCATGAGGCATGCAGATCCCTGCAGGCAGGGGATTGTGATATGGCAATTGCAGGTGGCATAGCTTGTGGTGGCTCTCCTGCAGACGGCAATAAGGACCCGGATGAGGCAGTAGACGCCCTGGAGTCCGTTGCATCCCACGATTCGATCGTCCGCCCCTTTGACAAGAAGTCGGCAGGTACCGTATTCGGTGAGGGCTGTGCGGCTCTGCTCCTTAAGCCCCTTAAGAAAGCCATTGCCGACGGGGATCGGATCCATGCAGTGATCTTAGCAAGTGCCGCCAACAACGACGGTGCTTCTAACGGAATTACCGCCCCCAATCCTGCTGCTCAGACCGACGTGATCACCAAGACCTGGGAGACGGCTAAGGTCGATCCCAGAACCATTTCCTACATTGAGACCCACGGAACAGGAACCCTGTTAGGCGACCCCATTGAGTTCAAGGCACTGAACAATGCCTTCCGTAAATACAGCCAGGATCGGCAGTTCTGCGGTATCGGGTCGGCTAAGAGTAATGTGGGACACTTGATCGGTGCATCCGGTCCTGTAGGGATGATGAAGGTCATTCTTGCCATGAAGAATCGGACCATCCCTGCAAGCATCAACTTTGAAGAACCCAATCCCCATATCAGCTTTATGGATTCCGCTATGTATATTGTGGATCGGGCAACGCCCTGGGGACAGAAAGGGGAGCCTCTGAGAGCAGGTATCAGCAGCTTCGGCTTCAGCGGTACCAATGTCCACGTCCTGCTGGAGAGTGCGGATGCTTACATTGCACCCAAGGCAGAGCAGACCGAGAAGCCCAGAGTTCTGACCCTGTCTGCCAAGACCAAATGGTCCTTAGAGCAGTACATCAGCCGATATACCACTCTGCTGGAGCAGGAGCCTGAGATCGATCTGGATTCTCTGTGCTATACTGCGGTCATGGGCAGGGGACATTACAGCTTCCGTCTTGCCATTCCCTTCCTGTCATATGAGGATCTGAGCAACAAGCTCCACCGCCTCAATTACAGCGGTCTGGATAATGTAGACAGGGATGTCTATTACGGCAGTTACAAGGTGGTCTCCGATAAGCGCATGGAACGAGGACCCGGTGAGTATACCGAGTCCGAGGTACGGGGGACCAACCGCAGAGCCGAGGAGGTCCTCGGTAAGCTCCATGCCATCGGCATAAATATGCAGGATGTTCGTGAGCTGTGTGATTGCTACATCCACGGTGCAACGATTCGGTGGGAGGCTCTCTTCGGAGGCAAGCGCCCCCAGAAACTGCACCTGCCCACCTATCCCTTCGAGCGTACTACTTACTGGGCAGAGGAGCGCGTCCTCAAGACCAAGGATGTCAGCGAATTCGGCGAAGCAAATGCCCATCCTCTGGTAGAGCGGTGCTTGCTGAGATCCATACAGCAGGATATTTATATTACCCGTTTCAGTGTAAAGAAACACTGGATCCTACAGGACCATATTATTATGGGACGGAACATCATACCCGGCACAGCCTATGTAGAGCTGGCAAGAGAGGTATGCTCCAAGTATATCGACGGAGAGATCGAGCTCCGGGATCTGATCTTTATGACACCTCTTGCAGTGGACCCCAAGGAAGAGGTCGAGGCACAGATCATTGTTACTAAGCATCGCGGTTATGTGGAGTTCACAGTTGCAACTGCCAAGACCGCTGTGGATGCAGAGGGGACAGAGTGGATCAAGCATGTAGAGGGCAAGGCATATCCCCTGGATAAGGAGAGCTGCCCTGCACCCTTTGATCTGGGTGTGCTTAAGACAGACACCACCCTGATGAGCAAGCCCGTACAATTGGCAGGGCTGGATACTCCCGATGCCATTATGTGCTTCGGTCCCCGTTGGCAGAATATCGAGAGAGTCTATATCTCTCCCCGTGATCTCTATGTTCATGCAAGGATCGATGACCGTTTTACCGACGATCTCAAGACCTTCCGCTTCCATACCAGCCTCTTGGATGCTACGGTCAATGCAGGCATCCAGGCAACCATGGAGGGTGTGTACCTACCCTTCCTGTTCAAGAGCCTTAAGCTCTACAGACCCCTGCCTCAGGAGGTCTACAGCCGTGCGGTTTGCAAGAATCCCAATGCTCCCAGTGACGAGACCTATACCTATGATGTCCAGCTTATGGACAAGGACGGTAACATTCTGGTGGATATTACGGATTACACCGTTAAGAAGGTACATAAGTTCAATAACTATGAGGACAAGAGCTACTATCGTATCAAGTGGCACCCCAGAAATCGGGAAGAAGCCTACGAGGGCTCCCTGGGAACTACACTGATCATCGGTAGCCAGACCCTCAGCGATGATATGGTAGATCGGATCGAGGCAGCTTCTACCCGTCTGATCCTTGCGGATAACGCAAGCAGCTTTGCCGAGATCGACAGAGACATTTACGATGTGGATTGCAGTGAAGAAGGCTACCGCAGTCTCTTTGCCGCACTCCGGGAAACACAGATCGATACCATCCTGTATACCGGGACATACAGTCCGCGTACAGGAGAGTCCCCCCTCCATACCTTTGAAAACAGCTTGGATCGGGGTGTATATGGTCTGTTCCATCTGACCAAGGCACTGATCAAGGAGCGTGTCCACGGCAAGCTGGATATCGTGATCCTTACAGACCACGGTGCACATGTCACAGGTCGTGAGCCCGTGGTAAAGCCGGAGAATGCCGCACTGATCGGCTTGGGCAAGTGCGTGGTTCAGGAATACGAGAATCTGGTGACTCGCAGCATTGACACCGACAGCTTCACAGACTTAGATGAGATCATGAAGGAGCTCCTCAGTGCGGAGCGTTGTTCCCGTGTTGCACTCCGTGGAGGAGAGCGGTACGTAGAGCAGCTTGTGAAGTTTGACCGTGATGCACAAATGGACGAGATCCCCATGGATCTGTCCCAGGGCTGTGTCCTTATTACCGGTGGTACCGGCGGTCTCGGTCTGGAGGCTGCCAAATATCTGGCAGAAAAGGGAGCTAAGAATATTGTTCTCCAGTCCAGACGCCCCTTCCCCAAGGAGGAACAGTGGGCTGCCATCTTAGAGGAACAGACTGACTCCAAGCTATGCAGTGCCATTACCATCCTCACTGAGATCCGCAAGAAGGGTGTAGGAGTCCTGACAGTCAGTGCAGATGTATCAGATGCTGCCATGATGGACCGTCTCCTGCGGTCTATGGAGAAGGCATTCGGCAAGATCGTGGGTGTTGTCCACTGCGCAGGTGTGGCAGGTGACGGATTCCTGATCAACAAGCCTTTTGAGGTATTCCGCAACGTCATCCTGCCCAAGGTAGTTGGAACCAAGATTCTCGACAGCCTCCTGCAGTGGGAGGATATGCAGTTGTTTGTAGCCTACTCCTCCATGACCACCCTGTTGGGTGGCCCCGGACAGGGTGACTATACTGCCGCCAATTCCTACCTGGATGCTTATGCACAGCAGGGAGCTCTCATGGGCAAGCCCGTTGTATCCCTTAACTGGCCGGCATGGAGCGAGACCGGTATGGCTGTAGATTATGAGGTATCCGATGCACAGGTTCTGTTCCGTTCCCTGGATACTGCCTCTGCTATCTCCTACCTGAATGACGCAGTGAGCTATGGACTCATCAATGTAGTCCCCGGTGAGCTGAACTACGGTGTTATGGCACAGATCGCAGACGTGATCCCCCTGGATCTGGCACCGAATATTCGCAAGGCGGTAGAGGTTCAGAAACGTCGCATGGCAAGTGGCGAAGGTGGACAGGGACGTAGCTTCAACATCCAGGATGTGGTGATCCTGGGTAAGTCCGCTGCAGACCTGACCCATACAGAGAAGCAGGTTGCCTATATCTATGCTGCTGTATTGAGCATCGAGGAGATCGATATCTACGAGAATTACAACTCTCTCGGCGGCAACTCTATGACCTCTACGGAGATCCTTAAGATCTTGAATCAGCATTTTGACAACATGCTGGATGTATCCGACGTGTTCTCTTATCCCACAGTGTATGAGATGGCGGAGTATATTGACTCCAAGCTCAACGCTGACGGACAGGACAAGGAGAGCGGTGAGCCTGTGACCCAGCTGATTGATCAGTTGGAGACCGGCGAGATCGAAATCGACAAGATGATCGAGTACTTTGAAGAGTGATTTTTGAACTATTCCATTACAGCTAAGGAGGAAATCATTTATGAATATTATTGAAACCAGTAAGTTAGTCAAACGCTACAAGAACCACACAGCTGTGGACAGAATTGATCTGGATGTACGTGAGGGCGAGGTCTTTGGCCTCCTGGGTCCCAACGGCGCCGGCAAGTCCACCTTGATCGGTATGTTGGTCGGCACCTTAAAGGTCACTGAGGGCAGTGTCCGCGTTTTAGGCAAGGACATTTCCCGTGACAGCTCTGCTATTAAGCAGGATATCGGCTATGTTCCCCAGGATCTGGCCTTCTTCGAGAAGCTCAGTGCCTATGACAATGTGATCTACTGGGGCAGACTCTATGGTCTGGAGGGACCGGAGCTCAAGTCTGCTGTACAGGACGCACTGGAATTTACCGGCCTGTGGGATCGCCGCAAGGATACCTCCGAGAATTTCTCCGGCGGTATGAAGCGCCGTCTGAACATTGCTTGCGCTATCGTACACAAGCCTAAGCTCCTGTTCATGGACGAGCCCACTGTAGGCGTTGATCCCCAGTCCAGAAACAGCATCCTGGAATCGATCCGCAAGCTGAATCACAACGGTACTACCGTGATCTACACCTCCCATTACATGGAAGAGGTTGAGGCGATCTGTGATCGGGTCGGCATTATGGATTTCGGCAAGCTCATTGCCGTAGGCACCATTGACCAGCTTGTCACCGAGACCGTTAAGGAAGAGTTTGCTACCATCGAGATCAATAACATGAGCCTCCAGCTTGCTGAGGCGATCAAGCGGATCCCCGGTGTAACCCGTTGCGAGCGGAATCAGAATGTTCTGGATATCCAGGTCAACCCCGCCATCATGTCTACCATTCAGCTTCTGGAAATGCTGATCTCCAAGCGTATTGATATCCAGGCCATCAATGTTGAGAAGCCTACCCTGGAGACCGTATTCCTCACCCTCACCGGCAAGAAGCTGAGAGACTGAGTCCGACCCAAGACTATTAAGGAAGGAATCAGATTGCTATGCGTAATATTTACTATCAATTTATACATACCTTAAAGTGTGTATTTCTGGATTACAAGCCCCTTATTTCCAAGATCCTGACATTCAGTCTCGTGATCCTGGTTCTGGGCTCTGCTTTCAGCAATATGTTCAGCTCCGGGCTGGAGCCTGTTACCGTAGGTATCCTCAACGAGGATAAGGGCAACGAGAAGATTGCTGAAGGTATCATCCAGGTCCTGGAGCCCCAGGGGACACTGACCCCTGTTAAGGAATCTGACGAGGATGCCGAGGAAGAAGAGGATGCCGAAGAAGAGGATGCTGCCGAGGAAGAGACAACGGCTGAGGCCAGTATTTCCGAGTGGATGAAGGTTTACTCCGTTAAGAACGAGGAAGACGGACGGAGCCTTGCCTGCGACAAGGATATAGTCGAGGATCATCAGATCGCTGCCATGATCCATTTCGATGAGGATTTTACCAAGAATGTTATGGAATACGGTGACAAGAAAGATGCCGATCCGATCCCCATCACCATCAAGACCGGCAGATCCTCTCAGATCGACACAACGGTAGTCAAGTGTGTATTTGATACCTTTACCAGCTCCCTAAATGCAGACTTTGCTGTACAGAAGCATTTCCCCGGTAAGAGCCTGCCCCAGGATCTGAATCTGGAGAACGGCTATACCAAGATGGAGACCGATGCAGAAGCAACCCCCGATGCCATGAGCTATTATGCCATTGCTATGCTGATGATGGTTCTGCTCTACGGTGCAGAGTATGGCTGCAACAGTATTGCGGATGATTACTTTGGTGTCATCGGTGAGCGGATCAAGACCACTCCCATTAAGAGATATCAGCAGTACATCGGCAAGATGCTGGGTATGGTAGTTGCAACTGCCCTCCAGGGTATTTTCATCGTTCTGCTCAGTGGCTTGGTCTACGGAGCAAAATGGGGAACCAATTATCTTGCCCTTGTGGGGATCATCTTCTCCATGTCTGCGGCTTCTGTTACTCTGGGTGCCTGCTTGTGCATGATCACCCGTGACGGTGCAAAGGGTCAGTCCATGGTATCCCTGCTCGTGATTGCATGCACCTTCCTGGCAGGCGGCTTTGTCAAGGTGGATATGGGTCCCCTTAAGTTCATTTCTCCCAACTACTATGCACAGACCGCTATGTTCAACTCCGTTTATAACGGAGATATGGGCATTGCTATGCAGAATATCGGCATTCTCTGGATGTTCGTGATCGGTGCAAGTGCTATTGCCATTCTGATGTCTAGGAGGAAGAGAGCATGACCGTTCTGTTAAATAATTTAAAGAGAATCTTTCTCAAGCCTATTAACATTGTCCTTATGATCGTGGTTCCCATTGTGCTGAACCTGCTGTTTATCTCTATCTTTAACGCAGAGCAGATGTATGAGGTGGGCATCATCGACTTAGACGATTCCAAGCTCACTACCGCCATCATCGAGGAGCTGAAGGTAGCTGCCAATACTCACGAGTATGAGAACGATGATTCTGCCATCAATTCGGCACTCCTGAACTCCACGATCAATATGGCGATCCGCTTCCCCGAGAACTATGCACAGGACATGATCGACGGCAAGCGTCCCAAGGTAGAGATCTTTGCCATTGAGGAGAACCAGGACTCCATTCCTCTGACCATGCTGGTTGCAGGTATCGGCACCAACTGCGGTGAGATCGGTATCCTTTGCGATGGGGACGGGGATAAATTCTATGAGGTTGTAGAGGATTATTTGGAAGGAACCTTCGAGACGAAGTACGAGAACTTCGACCTTAGCAAGGGTGAGGAGATCGAGCGTGCAGTCAACTCCCTGGGCTATTTGGCTATGGGCATGATGTTCCTTATGTCCTTTGCAACCACCCTCCTTCTGGAGGACAAGGTCAGCCGCGTGTACAGCCGTATACTGACTACTCCCACTACCAGAGCCAGCTACCTGCTGCAGCATCTGCTGAGCTATGTGATCGTTGCCGCTGTACAGGTGGTACTGATCATTACATTGCTGCCTGTGATCATGGATGGTCAGCTCAGCTTCGGTGATACCTTCGGCGTAACGCTTCAGGTTATGCTGGTGACGCTGATCTTTGCAACCGCTTGTATCGCTATCGGTCTTGCTATCAGCCGCTTCTCTAAGAACAATGTGGTAGCAGGTGCCTTTGTCGGTCTGGTCAATCTGCCGGTGCTCATGCTGGGCGGCTGTATGTGGCCCCGTGATATCATGCCCGACTGGCTGCAGCGGGTAGGCGACTTTGTTCCCACGACCTGGTACCTAAAGGCTGCTGAGGAGGTCCTTTATGAGAACGGTCTCGGTGCCGCATGGAAGGAACTCTCCCTGCTGGCAGGGCTGGCAGTGATCCTGATTACCCTATCCTTTGTCATCGAAACGGATGACAAGTGCTAAAATCCGTATTGGAAAGGAGTGCTCCGTCATTTTGTCGGAGCGTGGAATATATGGTACATAAGAAAGCCTTTTTATTCCCCGGACAGGGCTCCCAGTACATCGGTATGGGCAAGGCCCTGTGTGAAAAATATGACATTGCAAAGCAAACCTTTGAAGAAGCCAATGATGCTCTGGGCTTCTCCCTCAGCGATCTGTGCTTCAAGGGAGACCTTGCAGAGCTGACTCTGACCAAGAATGCACAGCCTGCCATCTTGACTACCGGTGTGGCGACCTTCCGCGTGCTGGAGGAGAGAGGGATCCGTCCCGAGATCCTGGCGGGGCATAGTCTGGGCGAGATCTCGGCACTGACCTGCGCAGGTGTATTTACCTTTGCAGATGCTGTCAGACTGGCACAGACCCGCGGAGCTCTGATGCAGGAGGCTGTTCCTGCGGGGAAAGGAGCCATGGCTGCGGTAATGACCAGAGATATTGAGATGCTGGAGGAGCTCTGCGCTTCCGTAAGGGAGCAGGACGTGCTGGTGATCTCCAATTACAACACCAGAACCCAGCAGGTGATCTCCGGTGATGCCGCGGCGGTGAACCGTGCGGTAGACAAGCTCAATGAGGCAGAGATCAAGACCAAGCTCCTCAACGTCAGTGCCCCCTTCCACTGCCCCCTTATGGAGCCGGCGGCCAGAACTTTCGGTGAGGTGCTCAGAGGTTATAACATCCGGGAGCCTCAGATCCCCGTTCTTGCCAACATCAATGCAAAGCCCTACGGTGGGGCAGACACGGTGATTGACACCCTGGTACAGCAGATCGTCAGCCCCGTCCGCTGGGCAGACAGCATGACCTACTTAAAGAAAGCAATGATCAAATATTGCGTAGAGGTTGGTTCCGGACGTGTTCTTAAGAATATGATGAAGACCAACATTTCCGATATTCCCGTGTATGCCTTTGAGGGGGAAGAAGAGGAACTCTACGACCATTTTGAAGCCTGCAAGTTCCCCATTGTATCCCGTGCTATGGGCATTGCTGTAGCTACCAGGAACCGCAATTGGGATCCCGATGCCTATGATAAGGGCGTAGTCGCTCCCTATAAGGAGCTGAGCCTTATGCAGACCCGCATCGAGCAGGAGGAGAGACTTGCTACAGAGGAAGAGACAAGGAAGGCAATCGACCTGCTCCTGACCATCCTCCGCACCAAGGGCTCTGCCAAGGAGGAACAGGAATTCCGTCTGCGCCAGCTCCTGGAGGATTGTGGCAGAACGGACCTGCTGAAAACTATGATGATTGGATGATCGGTGTCTGAAACACCGCCGGAGTGCTTATGTTAAACCTGAATCTCGATCTGAACTTAAATGACCGTGACCTCCTGTGTGGGGATGCAGATTTGCATCCCTCTCGGGAGCTACAGGGCGTTGCCGTGATTGGTATGGATGCCAAGGCAGGCAGTGCTGTGACCAAGGAAGCTCTTTGGCAGGCATTTTGTGAGGGTTTGGATATGGTAACGGAGCTGCCGGATCAGCGGATCTCCGATGCAGAGCACTTTGCACAGGTTGCCTATGGGAGAAAGGTGGAAGCCTTCTCCCAGCGGGCATACCTTCCGTCCATTGACGGCTTTGAGCCTCGGATCTTCAAGCTCTCTCACCGTGAGGCGGAGCTTATGGACCCTACACAGAGGCTGTATCTGGAATCTGCGTGGTGTGCCTTAGAGGATGCGGGATATGGCGGAACTCGGCTTGCAGGCAGCAGGACCGGCGTGTATGTAGGCTATAACCAGGTCGGAGACAGCTATGAGTCTATACTGACGGATGCCCCCTCCGAAACCGTGGGGCTAAAGGTGTCCGGCAATGTGTCCTCCTTCCTGGCAAGCCGCATCAGCTATCTGTTGGATCTGACCGGACCTGCTATGGTTATAGACACCGCCTGTTCCTCTTCGTTGGTTGCCCTGCACCAAGCATGTCTGGCCATTGAACATGGCGAGATAGATATGGCTGTTGTGGGCAGTATCCGCATTTTCCTCTGCCCGGAGAATACCGGGGAGAATATGGGTACCGGCTCCTCTGACGAGCGGACCCACAGCTTTGATGCCTCGGCAGACGGGACCGGCGGGGGAGAGGGAGTCATCAATCTGATCCTCAAGCCCTTACGTGCCGCTGTCCGTGATCGGGATCATATTTACGGGATCATCAAGGGCAGTGCTGTCAACCAGGACGGTAGCTCCATAGGGATCACAGCACCCAATTCTGCCGCACAGGAGAAGTGTTTGGCAGAGGCTTGGGACCGTGCTCGGATCCACCCCGAGAGTATCTCCTATATAGAGGCGCACGGTACGGGGACCCGTCTGGGGGATCCTGTGGAAATCGGCGGATTAACTGCCGCATTCTCCCGATATACCGCCAAGAAGCAGTTCTGTGCCCTGGGATCGTCTAAGTCTAATTTCGGGCACCTGGATTGTTGCTCGGGACTGCTGGGGGTAGTCAAGGTGCTGCTCATGATGGAGCATAGGATGCTCCCTCCCAGCCTCCGCTTTACCTCCCCCAATCCTAAGATCGACTATGTAGACTCTCCGATTTTTATTAACGATGTCTTACGGCCCTGGAGCTCCGAGGACGGTATTCTCACCGCCGGTGTCAGCTCCTTCGGTCTCAGCGGGACCAACTGCCATGTTGTCCTGCAATCCTACGAAATGCCCTCCTATCCCATGACCCTGGCACTGACCCACGGGATTATGACGGTTTCAGCCGCAACCAGGGAGAGTCTGCGGCAGTATCTCCTGTACTTGCAGGGATATCTCAGGGGCAGACAGGATATACGCTTGGAGGATCTGTGCTACAGCCTCAATGTAGGACGGGCTAAGCACAGTCACCGTTTTGCTATGGTGCTGTGGGATATTCCCCAATTCCTGGAGCTGACAGAAGAACAGCTCCTGTCATCGCAATACTATTCCTATCATCGTGTCACTTCTGTCCGGAGTGATGAAGCGGGGGTGCTGTCTCCCCAGCGGCGTAACATACTTACAGAGACCGCCATGGTGGCTGTGACTGTAGGCGATTTAGACAGCATTGCAGACGCATATCTACAGGGCGCAGATGTGGATTTCGGTCCCCTGTATGATAGTTGTTGCGTCAAGAGGATCTCCCTGCCTGCCTACGCCTTTGCCAAGGAGCGTTGCTGGTATGACAGTGGAGTTGCCCATACTCCCCACATGGATGAGCAGAGGCTCCATCCTCTGCTGGATCGATGTGTTTCGGAGTCCTATGGGATCAGAATATACGAAAAGCGCATGAGCTTAGAGACCTGCATGGAGCTACGGGAGCATCGGATCAACGGTGTTTGTGTGCTTCCCGGTACGGTCTATGCAGAACAGCTCTATGAGATAGGCAGAATACGGTATGGAGCACAGGCATTCTGCATCCGATCCCTTACCTTCCTGACCCTATTGACCTGCGGTCGAGAGGAAGAACGGATCCTCCATTGCACCGCAAGGGAGGAGGGGGGAGAGCTCCATGTCCGTATCGCCTCTAAGGAGAACGGTGGGGAATGGATCTGCCATGCAGAGGGCATCCTTGCCCCTACTGCCACATCACAGCCAGTAGACAGTGTGGACATTACCGCGATGCTGTCCTCCTATACCCCGATCTCTACGGACGGGGAGGAACAGACCTTTGTAGAGCTGGGTGACCACTGGCAGACGGGGCATAGCTTCTATGCTTCACAGGACTCCGTAGTTCTGGTCAGCCGGGTTCCCGAGGTCTTTACAACTGAGGCAGATGCCTACACTCTGTATCCACCTCTGCTGGATGGATCGGTCAATTCCGGCATCTATCTGCTGGATGGGCAATATCTGCCCTTAAACTATACAAATATGCAAATTTACGCCCCTCTGAGTGGGGATGTCTATAGCCGCATTACCCGTTTAGAGCACAAGGAGCAGAGCCAAGAGGTTGCCCTGTTCCGTGTGGAGTTGTTGTCTTATGACGGACGTCTCTTAGCTGAGATCGGTGAGTACAGCCTAAAGCGAGTCAATGCCCCCCAAACCTTCTTAACAGACGGATCAGCCCTTGATAGGGTATACGATATTACATGGCAGGCTCAGGAGGGGACTGTGCTGACATCTGTAGAGACCTATCCTACAGCCGCAGTGGTCCTCCATAGGGAGGAGGCACTTCAGCAGCCACTGCTCCGTGAGCTGGGCAAGCGGTTTGCCCGCCTCGTCCATATGATCCCTAGCGAGACCTATCGTGTTGTGTCTGAGGATCGGATCTATGTGCCCGTAACCCGGGATGCTATGCAGCAGGCACTCATGACTCTGGGGGATGTGCGATCCTTCCTGTTCATTGATTTAATTGGCTTATCCCCGGATTCCGGGGATATGGATGCAGATGTGGAGAACAAGCTCCACTCTGCCTTCTGTTGGATCAAGAGTCTCAGTACTATCCCGGGACAGAAACAGCTCCGTTTTGTTACCCTCAATGCAACTCGTGTTACCGGCACAGAGGATGTATATTATCCCGTGAACCAGGCTATGGTCGGCTTCTGCTCCTGCGTGGGATCGGAGCAGAGTGACATAGAACTGTATATGATCGACGCGGATCAGCAGACGGACGTGTCCATGATTGCCGATGGGATATGCTGTCCGACCGGTCAGTTTATAACAGCGCTGCGCCGTGATCGGATGTATTTAGAGAAACTCCTACCCTACACAGCAGAGCCGAGACCCATCGCTCTGAGACAGGAGGATGTGATCCTGATTACCGGTGGCTTGGGCGGTATCGGTACCGCAGTAGCCGAGCAGATCCTTAGATCCCAACCTATGGCGAGGGTGATCCTTCTAAGCCGCAGTCAGAGAGGCAAGACCGCTTATTTGGACAGAGTCCGTGCCTTGGAGAGCAAGGGCTATGGCATATCTGTCATAGAGGGGGATGTGACATCCCCGGACTCTTTGTCTGCTGTATTGGATCGTATCCGCAGGGATTACGGACACCTGGATATTGTGATCCACGGCGCAGGTGTGGCAGGAGACGGAATGCTGATCCATAAGGACTGGGACACTGCCCGTGCCGTGCTCCGTCCCAAGATGGACGGAACCCTCCTACTGGATCGACTGACACAGAGTGACAGTCTGAGAGCTATGATCCTGTTCTCCAGCTTTACCTCCGCAGTAGGTGCACCGGGGCAGACAGACTATACAGCAGCCAATGCCTTCCTGGATTCCTTCACCCATGAGCGGAACCGTCGGGGGGACAGGACCATGACCATCAATTGGACCGGGTGGAGAGAATCCGGCATGGCAGTGGATCATGGAGTGCAGTGGCAGAGCAGTTTCGTATCCTTCCTGTCCGATGAGGAGGGCAAGGAAGCCTTTGCACGGGCTATGGAGCTGGGTGGAGAGAGAATGATCCTGTGTACCTTCCCCCAGGGGATCCCCACGGAACTGGGGACCAGATTCCTCCTGCCGTCTACCCGTACCGCTGTCCAAACAGGGACAGCTACCGAGACCGTATCGGAGGAAATGCCTGTGATCTATGGCAAGAGCCCCGACAAGCTCACTGCAGTAGAGAAGAATGTGGCTCTCGCCTGGGCACGGACTCTCCATGTAGGTGAGGTCAATCTGTATGATAAATTCTTTGAAGCAGGGGGTAACTCCCTCTTAGCTTCCTATTTGCAGAAGGAGATCAATCGGATCTATCCCGATGCAATGGCAATTACCGACGTATTTGTTTATTCTACCATTTCGGATATTGCGGCCTATATTTCGGGCAAGCTGGAGCCTGTTGCCGTAGAGACAACAGGGCAGCCCTCCACCGCAGGCAATATCGAGGATCTGGTACAGCAGTTCATGAACGGTGAACTGAGCCTGGATGATTTAGAAAATCTTGTATAAAGAGAGTAGGTGCAAGATATGAACCAAGTTAAAAAGTTTATTCTGACACAACTCAGCAAGGGTGCGATCTCTCAGCAGGATGCTGTGGCACTCTTAAAAGAAATCCAGAATGCCGAAACCGGCAAGGTTGGCGACATTGCCATCATTGGTATGGCATGCAGACTGCCTATGTCCGGCTCTAAGGAGGAATTCTGGGATAATATCGTCCATGGGCGTAGCTGCTTCGTTAGCAAGCCTGCGGATAAGCTCCGTTTTGAGGAGGTTCTTGAGAATCCCCATTACGGAGAGTTTATCGAAATGATGACATTCCCGGAGGCAAAGAACTTAGAGAGCTTTGTAGGCGGCTACATCCCCGACAATGACAAGTTCGATGCGGACTTCTTTAATATCTCTCCCAGAGAGGCACGATACATTGAGCCGGGACAGAGAGTCTTTATGGAGCTTGCTTGGGCTGCGGTTGAGGATGCGGGCTACAGCGGCAATACGATCCGTGATACGCTGACAGGTGTGTTCGTGGGCAAGGATTATTCTAATTCCATGTTCTACAAGCAGATCACTGCACCCGATCCCATGAAGGTTACAGGCACCTGGGAGGGACTCCTTGCCAGCCGTGTGAGCTATGCCTTTAATCTCCGCGGACCCACAATGGTCATCGATACAGCCTGCTCCTCCGGCCTGGTAGCGGTTCACGAGGCTTGCAATGCCCTTAAGAACCATGAGTGCGATATGGCACTGGCAGGCGGTATCTCCATCGGTGCCGGTGGCAATATGGTGGATGACGACAGCCTCAACAGCAAGAACAACGAGAACTCCGGCACCATCGGTGCCGTAACCTCCAATGATAATCAGGTTCGCACCTTCGACAAGAAGTGCAGCGGCTCAGTGTTCGGCGAGGGCGTAGTGGTATTTATGCTCAAGCCTTATGAGACTGCCAGACGGGACAGGGATCATGTATATGCAGTGATCAAGGGCAGTGCCATCAATAATGATGGTGCATCCAACGGTATTACAGCACCTAACCCTCTTGCGCAGGAGGCTGTGATCCTGGATGCATGGAAGCGTGCCGGTGTACAGGCAGAGTCTATTGACTATGTTGAGGCACACGGTACAGGAACCTTGCTGGGGGATCCCATTGAGATCATCGGTCTGACCAATGCCTTTGCCAAGCAGACGGATCGCAAGCAGTTCTGCGGTATCGGCTCCGTTAAGACCAATGTGGGACACTTAGTCGCTGCCTCCGGCTGTGCCAGCCTTATGAAGGTCAGCATGGCACTGGAGAATGAGTTGATCCCCCCCAGTATTAACTTCGAGGAGCCAAACGGGAACATCGATTTCCTTCGCTCTCCTGTATATGTGGTGGATCAACCTACTCCCTGGGTGTCGGGGGAGAAGACCAGACGGGCAGGCATCAATGCCTTCGGCTTCAGCGGTACCAACTGCCACATGGTAGTACAGGAGGCTCCTGCTTTGACAGAAGCTTCCTCCGACTCCCGTGAGCTGGAGATCATAACCCTGTCAGCCCGTACAGACAGCTCCCTGCAGAGTCTGATCACGGAATACAGCCGATTCCTGTCCAAGGAGCCTAAGATCCATTTCGGAGATATGAGCTACACTGCCAATGTGGGTAGGGGACACTATAGCTGCAGATTGGCAGTGGTCGCAGGCTCTGTGGAAGAATTCCGTCAGACTCTGGAACAGATCATTGCCCAAGGCTTTACAACAGAGGGCATTCCTCATGCCTATATGGGCAAGCACAGGATCGTCTCTGACAAGTATCAGAATCGTGGGATGGGAGAACTGACCGAGAAGGAGCTCCACGCTCTGTCCTCTGAGGCCCGTGAGCTCCTCTGTGAGCTAACCGAGGGACGGTATGAACGGTCTGTGGCAGAGCGTCTTGCCCGGGTTTATGCCTCCGGTGCAGGGGTAGAATGGGAACAGCTCTATAAGGGTCAGATCCGATACAAGGTCTCCCTGCCTACATACCGCTTTGACCGCATTGTTTGCTGGGCAGATCCCAAGGTCACAGAGCTGGACAACGGCAGTGCAGTGTCCGAGGCAGACAAGATCCATCCTATTGTGGAGCGAATGCTCTCGGACTCTATGAATGAGACCGTATTCCTTGCTAAATTTGACCTGTCCAAGCATTGGTTCGTCCGGGAGCATAAGATCATGGGGAGCAACATTGTCCCCGGTACAGCCTATATCGAATTTGTCAAGGCTGTCTGTGTCAAGTATTTTGAATCCGAACAGATCCAGATCAAGTCCATGACCTTCATCCAGCCCCTTGTAGTAGGAGAGGAGCCGAAAGAGGCCCATATTATCCTAAAGAAGCAGGAGTGGGGTGTCCGATTCACTGTGGCATCCAAGGAGAATGAGGATCGCTGGATCGTCCACTGTGAGGGTGAGGCATGTATCCACAGGGATCTGCCTATGGATGAGTTCCGTGTAGCGGACTACGCCGATGGTGGCGAGGAGATCATCATCCCCATCCCCGAGGACGAGACAGACGAGCTGGTATACATGGGCCCGCGCTGGCATTGTATCGAGCATATTTATCGCAATGGGGATGTACTGCAGAGTGAGATCAAGCTGCGGGATGATTTTAAGGCAGACCTAAATCGCTATCATTATCATCCCAGTATGGCTGATGCCGCACTGAATATTCCTCTGCAGGTGTATATCAACAGAGAGATGTACCTGCCCCTGTCCTATCGCAATCTAAAGATCTATGGATCCCTGCCTCAGCGGTTCTTCAGTCGCCTGGTCAAGCTGTCCGGCGGTAACGGATCGGAGACTATGAGCTTCCGTGTGACCCTTGCGGATCCCACGGGCAAGATCCTGGCAGAGATCGAAGAATATACCACCAAGAAGGTGGGCAAGTTCAACAGCTATGTAGCCAATACCTATTACGGTGTTCGCATGGAGCCCATAGCCCATGCGCTGATCCCGGGAGAGGCTGCAGCTCTTAGTGGCAACGTGCTGATTTTCCAAGATGCTTCCCATGTTGCGAATGACTTTGGAAAGCTGCTCCCTGCAACAGCAAAGCCCTATTACGTATCTATCGGCGGGGAATGTGCCCGTCTGGATGACACCCATTACCGGGTCACCGGAGACGAGCGGAGCTATGACTGGCTCTTTGAGCAGATGGGGATCAAGACTCTGGAGCATGTGTTCCATTTCAGCTCCATAGACTTCGAGCAGAAGGCTCCGCGTTATGACGACTACGATGCGATCCTTAACCGTGGCTTATATAGCCTGTTCTTCTTCCCCAGAGCCATGCTTCGCCATATCAGCGGCAAGACAGATTTCTGTATCGTCACGGACCATGCCTACGGTATCTGTCCGGGCGAAGCAGTAAAACCTTGGAATCGATCTGTTACGGCAATCGCCAAGACGCTGGTGCAGGAATACACCAACTGTACCTTCCGCTGTGTGGATGTGACGGAAGAAGCTACGCCGGCAGATATCCTGAATGTCTATACTCCGGAGGAGGCACCCTTGATCCTTGCCCTGCGCAACGGCAAGCTGTATGAGGAAGTCCTGTCTCAGCAGGATGTAGTCCGGGCACGTGAGAATGATATTGCGCCCTGCAAGGACGGTGTCTATCTGATCACCGGCGGTACCGGTGGCTTAGGCTTGGAGATCGGAAAGTACCTGGCAGAGACCGGTGCAGGATCCATCTGCCTCCTGTCCCGTCAGGGTATGCCCAACCGTGATAAATGGGATGGGATCTTGGAGAAGAATCGCAATCGCAAGATGGTCAGCAGGATCACTGCCATCCGTGAAATGGAAGCTCTGGGAGCTACTGTTTCCGTAGAAGCCGTAGACGTATGTGAGCGCGAGGAAATGGCAGACCTTGTTGCCCGGCTACAGGCACAGTACGGTCAGATCCGTGGCATAGTCCACTGTGCAGGCGTTGCCGGTGACGGCTTCCTGTATAACAAGTCTGTAGATACCTTTAATGAGGTCGTTGATCCCAAGATTCGGGGTATTGCCCTACTGACAGACCTCTTGGGTGAGAGCAAGCCGGATTTCATGATCCTGTTTTCCTCTATGCAATCTGCATTCGGCGGCTCCGGACAGGGCGACTACACAGCGGCAAATGCCTTCCTGGATGCCTATGCAGAGTACATGCAGGCTCGGGGGATCTGCTGTAAGACCGTGAACTGGCCCGGTTGGAGCGAGACCGGCATGGCTGTGGATTACGGTGTCAGTGACGAAATGACCCTGTTCCGCTCCTTGACTACCAACAAGGCATTGATCGCCTTTGACTTTGTCATGCGACATGAGATCAGCAATGTGATACCCGGTGAGCTCAGTATGGAATTCCTCAGCTTTGCGGCACAGATGCTGCCCTTTGGACTGTCTACAGGGATCCGCAGAGAGCTTGGGCGGTATATGGCCAAGAACAGTGGCAAGGATGCAGCCCAGAGCCGTAGCTTTGATCCCGAGTCGCTGGTCATCCTGGGTAAGGATGCCAACGAGTATACTGCCACAGAGAAAGAGGTTGCTCTGATCTATGCGGCAGTACTGGATCTGACCGAGATCGATATTTTTGAGAACTTCAACGCTATGGGCGGTGATTCTATTATCGCCTCCGAGGTACTGAAGCTGTTAAATGATCGGTATAACAATATCCTGAATATTTCCGATATGTTTACCTACTCCACGGTTACGGATATGGCAGAGCACATTAGCCTAATCCAAGGAGAAAACTAAGGAAGCTCTGATTAAATCGCCGAGAGCAATCGGCGAGAGATTTTGTTCTAAATTGAGGTTTGGAAAACGCAGGAATACTTTGTGTATTTCAAGTTTTTCAAACCGAAAAGTTGGGACAAAAGATTCGCTGAGTGCCGACGGCTATTTATTCAGAGTTTCCCTAACCCCGAGGAACACCCTCGGGGGAGCACAAAGAATCTAACGAATAATAGGAGGGGCTATATGCGAGTTGGCGTATTATTCCCGGATGAAGCTTCCTTTTATGACAAAATGGGTGCTGAGATCTACGAGAATTACCCGGAGATCCGCAAGCTCTACGATAAGGCAAAGGGCTATGCAGGACTGGATCTGAGGAATTCTCTGATCTATGACAATATTCCCAAGGAATGGACTGAGACAGATAAGAAGCTGGCTGTCCTGGTGACCCAGGTAGCTCTGTATCAATGCTGGTTCGACACCTACAAGAACAAGCCTGTTGTGTTCTTCGGCAACGGGGTTGGTGTCCTCAGTGCATTGGTATGCGCAGGGACCATCAGCCTACAGCGTGCCGTACATATGCTCCGCAAGGACAACTGGGCACTGCCTAAAATGGCACACTTAGACGGCAGTGTATTTATGTGCAGTTACAGGAGCGCTTTGACAGATCCCTCGGTCCTTAGGATCCAGAGACTGTCTGTGGATGAGAATATGTACCAGGGCATCTATCTGTATGCCCAGCATGCAGATCTGGATACAGTCATTGAAATAGGCCCGGACAATCGGTATACGATGGAACTGCGGAAAACCTATGAGCGGACTCGTCCTGTGTTTGCGTATTTCGATACTGCCGCAGATCGGGCGTTTGTTCTGGAGAACCTGTATTATAAGAAGCACTTTAACAATCTCTATGCTGCCAAGCGGATGTTAGGCATTGCCGCAGCTACACAGAATTACAATCAGACCACAGAAGGGGACGAGAAGATCATTGCGGCCTACCTGGCACTTAAGACCTATGTGGACGAGATGATGAAGAAGCAGAGTATGGGCAGAGATGCCTTTGTCAGTGAGTACGATTTCAACCTGTGCGTCAATCAGCTCAGTGACATCCTTGAGGGTAAGAAGGTTCCTGTCCGGGAGATTCAAGATCGGATCCTGGGTCTGCGCAATGAGATCGCTGAGGATCTGTGTGTCCACTTTTCTCGGTGGTTTTCCTGAGTGCATGTAGGAGGATTTTATTATGGCAGAAGTATATAAGTTATCCAAATATGTGTTAGAAGAGCTCCGGGAGAACCGTATTGACAAGAATACCGTAGTATCCCTCATTAAGAAGCTGAATGAGCGTGAGGATATTGCCATTATCGGTATGGGCATGAAGTACAGCAATACGGAGAACTACCATGATTATTGGGATCTCCTCCGCGAGAAGCGGACAGTGGTAGAACGGTGCTCCAAGAAACGGATCGATCTGATCCGTGACCATTTCCCCAAGGCGATCTTAGGCAAGGAGGAGACCTATTGCAAGGGGTCCTTTATCCGGGATATCGAGATGTTTGATCCTGAGATCTTCTCCATGACCCAAGAGGAAGCCGCCGCGATGAATCCCGGACACAGAATCATGCTCCAGGCAGTTTATCGCACCCTGGAGGATAGTGGCTATCTGGGTGAGAAGAACAGTGACAATAAGACAGGCGTCTTTATTGGCAATAACTTTACCAAGGAAGCTCTCTTCTCTTATTCCAATATGGCACTTAGAAATTCCAATTTTACGTTTTCCTTTGATACCATGCTCAACAACTGGAGCAGTGGTATTGCCACCAAGGTTGCCAACGTTTTTGATCTCCATGGTGGGGCATATATGATCGATGCAAGCTGTCCCTCCAGTACCATAGCCATCGCTAATGCCTGTCAAGCTATCCGTAGCAGGCAGTGTACCACTGCCATTGCAGGAGGCTTGCTCGTGGATATGTCTCCCATTAAGCAGTATAATAATTCCGGATGGATTTTCCTCCATGAGGACAATATTCTGACCCGTGGCTTCGACAATGATCCCGGCGGTGCCTATATTGCAGAGGGTGCGGCGGCAGTTATGCTTAAGCCCCTTGCCCAGGCACTGGAGGATGGAGATCGGATCCACGGCATCATCTGCGGACATAGCATCAATAATAACGGCTCCAACGGCTCCTTTACCCAGAGCAGTCCCGAGGACATTAAGAAGGTTGTCCTCAGTGCCGTTAAGAATGCACAGATCGATATCAACGATGTGGATTACTTAGAGGGAGAGGGCTATCCCGGTAAGATCGAAGAGGGGCTGGAGTTATCCGGCTTGATCTCCGGCTTTAGCCAGCTCACAGACAGGAAGCAGTTCTGTGGCTTGGGTACGATCTCCGGCAATGTAGGCTACCTGCAATCTGCTATCGGCGTGTTTAACCTGATTAAGGTCTGTCTTGCAATGAAGCATAAGACCATACCGCCCCAGTATCGATTTAATGAGCCTACGGACATGGTGAATTTGGTCAAATCTCCCTTCTACATCAGTGATTACGAAAAGCCCTGGACTGCTGACGACGGCAAGCCCCGTCAGAGTGCCATCTATTCCTACGGTTACGGTGGCAATAATCTGATGTTGTTCCTCCGGGAAGCTCCCGAGCCCAAGACCGGCAGAGAGGGCAGAAAGGCAGAGATCTTTGTTCTCTCTGCCCGTAGCAAGGACTCCTTCTATCAGCGGATCAAGGATATGATCTGTTACCTGTCCGATTCGGAGAATCGGGAGACTCTGACGGATATTTGCTATACTGCAGACGTATGCAGACCTGCTTACCGTCAGTATAGACTTGCGGTTCTGTGCCGCAGCAAGGAACAGCTTGCACAGACCCTGTCAGACTTCCTCGAAGGTCGTAAGACGCCTATGAATATGTTCCTTAGAGAAGAACGGGACGAAGGCGTAGAGAAGAAGCGCAAGATCAAGCGTCTGTCTGTTGACGGTCTGACTATGGAGGAGGTTGCTACCACCTTCTGCGAGGGTACGGACTACCTGTTCGACGAGCTCTTTGACGGCGTAGAGAAGGCTATGGTAGATCTGCCCCAATATCCCTTTGACAAGAAGCGTTGCTGGCTGGAAAAGGAGCATCTGACAATGAAGCAGAAGTTGTCCATGCTGTTTAAGAAGCCCGGGGAGGGGATGAGTTATGAAAAGCACTAAGCTCTTCTGCATCCCTTATTCCGGTGGATCCTCCAGTGTCTACTATAAGTGGAAGCGGTTGCTCCATCCCTCCGTTACCCTGTGCCCTCTGGAGTTAGCGGGCAGGGGACGGCGGATGAAGGAAGCCTTCTACGACACCGTTGCACAGGCGGCAGAGGATATTAGCGATATGATCCTACGGGAGATAGAACCCGGAGAGCCTTATGCTATCTATGGACATAGTATGGGGGCACTCCTTGCCTACGAAACCTACTATGCATTAAAAGCGAAAGGTGCTCACGAGCCGGAGCATATGTTCTTCTCCGGGCGTAAGGCACCCCAGGATGAGCTGGAGAAAAGCGAGTATTACAAGCTGCCGGAGGAGGAGTTCCTGAAGGTGGTATTCCACTATGGAGGAAACACCCGTGAGATCATGTCGAATCGGGAGCTGTTGGATCTGTTTGTTCCTATCCTCCGTGCAGACTTTAAGATTGCCGAGATCTACGAGTACCGAGCACATGAATCTAAAATTCAGTGCGAATGTACAGTAGTGAACGGCCGTAATGATCCCAGTATTTCTAAGCCCGATGTGGTCCTTTGGAGCGAAGTGATTGATGGCTACTGCCAATACCGCTGGATCAGCGGAGAGCACTTCTTTATCTCAGAGAATGTAGAGGCGACAGCCAAGCTGATCAACGAAGTCCTTGCTTGGGCGGGTGTACTGGTCTGATTCTGATGATCAATTATACCGATGAGGAATGTTCGGAATGAGAGAAAAAGAACAACTTCATGGATCCCCGGAGTTGCCACATCAGCCGATGTGGCAACCATTGGATTCGGACATATTTCCTGTAGAAACACAATATCATACCATCCTGTCACTCTTTGAACGGCAGGTAGAGCTCCACCCGGAAAAGACGGTCGTTCTTTTCCGGGATCAGGTGCTTACCTATCGTCAATTGGATCGATGTGCAACAGCACTGGGACAGAGACTCTGTGCTATGGGGATCGGACGGGAGGACCGTGTTGCCATCCTGGCAGAACGCAGTCTTGAGATGGTAGTAGCAGTTTATGGTGTGCTTAAGGCAGGGGCAGCCTATGTTCCCATTGACGGGGCATACCCACCGGATCGGATATCCTATATTTTGGAGGACGCCGCTCCCAAGGCAGTGCTGTTGTTCCGAATGGACTACCCCACGGACATCCCCAAGGTAGACTTGACCCATGTGTTGACGGCAGAGCCCGGAGAGCTTAGCCTGCCACGGGGCGAGGCGCAGGATCTTGCTTATCTGATCTATACCTCCGGCACAACCGGCAAACCCAAGGGAGTTATGATCGAGCACAGGAATGTGGTCAACTACAGCAGGCAAGATGGACAGGGAGTACTGAGATACCTGCCCCGTGGAACTGCCGGTACGATCGTATCGCTGACCAACTTTGTGTTTGATATTTTCGTTACGGAGCTACTGATGGCTCCCATGTTAGGTATGACGGTGATTCTTGCTGACGACCGGCAGCAGGTAGATGCAGAGGCTCTCCTGGAGCTTATGGAGCGGCATCCTGCCGCCATTATGCAGACGACACCCAGTCGTGTGCAGCTCTACCTGTCACAGAAGCATGGAGAGGATGCACTGAGGACTTTCTCCTATATGATGCTGGGGGGAGAGGCTGTATCTGCGCAACTGGTACAGCGTCTGCATAGGATCCATCCGACTGCCAAGATCGTAGATGTATACGGCCCCTCAGAGACCACAGTTTGGTCTACCTGTGCGGATGTGACCCGGGGAGACGTGACTATCGGCACGCCCATTACCAATACCCTGGTCTATATCTTAGATGGTATGGAGCTCTGTGGTGTAGGCAAGGCGGGAGAGCTGTGCATTGGCGGCGATGGTGTTGCCAGAGGATATCTGAACCGTGAGGACCTTACCGCAGAGAAATTTATCCCCAATCCCTATGGACCGGGGCGGATCTACCGAACAGGGGATCTTGCTCAATGGAGGGAGGACGGGAATCTGGAATTCCTGGGACGTATGGATGACCAGGTCAAGATTCGGGGCACTCGTATCGAATTAGGCGAGATCGATGCTGTCTTACGTCAGCTCCCGGAGGTGCGAGATTGTGCCGTCATTGCACGTGAGGACGGAAGTGGGCAAAAAGAGCTCTTTGCCTTTGTGGTATCCGATGAGGTAGTAAACCTGCATCAGGTACGGCAGGCTATGGGTGCATTCCTACCGGAGTCTATGATTCCTGCTTATTTAGCACAGATTGACAAGATTCCTCTGAATCCCAACGGCAAGCTGGACAAGAGAGCTCTGCCGCAACAGGTTCATAGGCTGTCCGGTGCATATGCAGAGCCTGTGACTGCCACAGAGAAGAAGCTCTGCCTTTTGTTCAGTGAGATATTGGGCGTAGAGCCTATTGGTGTGCATGACCATTTCTTCCAATTGGGTGGACATTCCTTCCGTACCATTCGGTTAAGGAATCGCATTGAGGAGGAATTCGGTTGTGAACTCAGTCAGAGTGAGATTTTTGCCGATCCTACTCCGGCTGCGTTAGGACTCCTGTTGGACCATAGGAGCCGGTTAAGGCAGGTGCCTATGGTATCCCACCCGGAGCTTATGTTTCTGCCTGTGTCATCCAGCCAACGGGGGCTGTTCTATGATAGCCACCTTAGGGAGGATGATTATACCTATCATCTGGTAGGTGTATATCTATTAACGCCGGAGCTCTCTGTAGAGAGATTCCGTGAAGCAATGAGGGCTATGGTACGCAGACATGAGATTCTCCGTACTGTATTCCTGCAGGAGAATGGGGAGCCTTACCAGAAGATCCTTCCCTACATGGAACCTGATCTGACTGTAGCGGAAGATGAGGGCACGGATACGGAGAGCTTGGTTCGACGGTGGCTTAAGCCCTTTGACATAGAGCAGGGACCGTTGATCCGTGGACGGCTGGTCCGTGGCAAGGATCGGTGGCTGTTCCTGCTGGATATGCATCATATGATCAGTGATGCTATGGGCAGGGAGCTGATATTGGCAGAACTCTCGGATTTGTATGAGGGCAAGTGCCTTGCAGAACCTGCATTCCAGTATAAGGATCATTGTATTTGGTTATCACAGCAGGATCTCAGCTCACAGAGAGCATACTGGCTGTCGCAATACGAGACATTACCCCCTGCATTGGAGCTTCCTACAGACTATCACCGAACCGTGACACCGAGACGGGAGGGGGGTATGCTGTCCCTGCCTCTTACAGGGGAGCTCAGTGATCGGATCCGCAAGCTTGCCAAGGGGTGCGGAGTCTCGGAATACATGATATTCCTGTCTGCTGCCTTTATTCTTCTGAGCAGGCATTCCGGGGGCGAGGACATTGTGATCGGCAGTGCCTTCAGTGGCAGGACGAACAGAGGGGCACAGTCTATGCCCGGTATGTTCGTCAATACACTCCCCTTACGGGGGAACCCTGTGGCGGACAAGCCCTACAGGACCTTCCTGGAGGAGGTTAGGGAGTTGTCCTTCCGTGGTCAGGAGAACCAGGATTATGCCTATGGAGATCTGTTGCAGGAGCTCTCTATTCATCGTGATCCCGGTAGAAATCCCCTCTTTGATGTGATGCTTGTTATGCAGAATGGGGATAAGGGAGAGTATGGCTCCGATAAATTACAGCTCAGACCCATGAGAGAATGCTATTACGGAGCCTCCTTTGACCTTACCTTTAATATAGAGGAGGATGGAGCACAATACTGTCTGTCATTGCAATATTCCAAGGATCTGTTTGCAGACTCCACAGCCAAGTTGTATCTGCAACACTTCCATACACTGCTGACAGACATTGTACGGAATCCTCAGCGCAATATTGGAGCTCTGACCATGATCTCCGATCAAGAGAAAGCTCTGTTAGATGTCTATCGGGGACAGACCGGTGACTATGATGCAGAGAAAACCATACCGCAATTGTTCGAGGCACAGGTTCGCAGGGATCCTCATGCGCCTGCCATTGTCTACGGTGAGGAACGGATCACCTACGGGGAGCTGAATCAACGTGCAAATTCCTTGGCATACCGCCTGCGACAAGAGGGGGTAGGACCCAATACAACAGTTGCCCTATTGCTACCCCAGAGCATTGAGCGGTTTGTAGGGATCTACGGAGTCCTTAAAGCAGGGGGAGCTTATATTCCCATAGATCCGGATTATCCCCAGGAGCGGATCCGCTACATCCTGTCCGACAGCAAGGCAAAACTTCTGCTTACGTCGGGAGTTACCGGCGATTGGGACACTCCGACACTGGATATTGGACAGGAATCCCTGCATCAAGGTGATTGTGTGGATCTGCCTCACCTGGCCGGCCCCGGGGATCTTGCCTATTGTATCTATACATCCGGTACCACAGGCAAACCCAAGGGAGTCATGGTGGAGCACCGGGGTGTGTCCAATCTGAAGGCTTATTTCGAGCAGGTCATAGGCATTACCTCCCGGGATCGGATCCTACAATTTGCCAACTATGTTTTTGACGGCTCTGTTTGGGAGATGAATATGGCACTTCTGACAGGGGCATGTCTGATCCTTGTTGCGGATCGGATGAATGTAGAGCAGATCTGCCATACGATAGAACAGGAAGGTGTTACGGTAGCCAGCCTGCCTCCCAATCTTTATGCTCAGCTAAGGGATATCTCTCCAAGGATCCTTGTGACTGCCGGATCTGCGGCAGATCGGAGCATTGTAGAGAAGGCGGCACATTGCAGATATATCAATTCCTACGGCCCTACAGAGTGTACTGTTGCTGTAACCCACTGGGAGGGGCAGATGGAATATTCCTTCGTTCCTATAGGCAAGCCGATTCCTAACAAAGAGGTCTATATTCTCCGTGGAGAGCAGCTCTGTGCACTGGGCGAACCGGGAGAGATCTGTGTAGGTGGCGTGGGCATTGCTCGTGGATATCTGGGGCAGGACGAGCTGACGGCACGATGCTTTGTACCCAATCCCTTCGGTGAGGGTGTGTTGTACCGTACAGGGGACATGGGCTTGTGGATGGCTGACGGCAATATCCGCTTCCTCGGCAGAACTGACGATCAGGTAAAGGTTCGGGGATACCGTGTAGAACCGGGAGAAATCGAGGCTGTGTTGCGTGCACTGCCGTATATTCGTGACTGTACCGTTGCGGTTAGGCAGGAGCCTATGGGGGAGTATGCCCTCCATGCCTATGTTGTACCCCGGGAGCCACTATCCTTTGACCGAGTTAGGCTGGATCTCAGACGAGAACTGCCGGATTACATGATCCCTGCCTACTTTATGGAGCTGGAGCAAATCCCTGTAACACCCAATGGCAAGGTGGACAAGGGACAGCTTCCGCAGATCGCTGTACGAAGTGACAGCGAGTACATCCCACCCCGCAACCCCAGAGAGAGGCTCTTAGTACAGGCTATGGAGGAGATCCTACAACTAAGGGGTATCAGTGTTAAGGACGGTTTCTTCGAGATGGGTGGCGATTCCATCAAGGCTATACGGATCGTATCCTACCTCCGTGAGAGGAATATGGCACTGACTGTACGGAATGTAATGCAGAGCAGTACTGTAGAGGAGATCGCTCTATATATGGAGGATCTACTGGAGAATCCCTATGATCAAGGGGAGTCCTGTGGTACGGTTACGGATACCCCTATGCTCAGAATGTTCCGCCATTGGAATCTGGCAAAGCCCGAGCACTTTAATCAAGCGGTGTTCCTGCCTATGGATGCGACAGAGGAGGCCCTCCGATACGCACTGAACAGACTGGTAGAACACCACGATATCCTCCGTGGTGTGTACAGAGAGAATAAGCTGATCATCCTGCCTTATAGCAAGGACAGTCACTTTACGATCTGTTCCTACGATTTGTCTCGAGAGGCTGAGGCAGATACAAGGATCGAAGAGCTCTGTACCCGGCTCCATAGGACCATGGATCTTTCCCAAGGTCCCTTGGTAAAAGCCTGCCTATTCCGAATCCGTGGGGAAAGTGTGGTCATGATCGCGATCCACCATCTTCTTGTAGACAGTGTGTCATGGCATATCCTGACTGAGGATCTCAATACGGCTGTTGAGGCATATTCTCGGGGACAGGAGGCAAAACTGCCTCTTAAGACTGCTTCCTTCCGTCAGTGGGCGGATGCATTGCAGGAGTATGGTACCGCCTCTGCCTTTGAGAAGGAAAGAGAGTATTGGAATACGCTTGCAGCTCAGATTCCCTATAGCAGACTGCAGATGCCCCGTCATACTTTTGCGGCGGTCAAGGAGACACAGCTATCTCTGACGGCTACACAGACAGAGCAACTCCTTACGGAAGCCTGCGGAACCTACCATACTCAGATCAATGACTTGTTGCTTGCAGCCCTGTCACTTGCAATAGCGGACTATACGGGGCAGAACCGTGTGGCTCTGTGTTTGGAGGGACACGGACGTGAGCCCATCCATGTGCCTATGGATGTGGACAGAACGGTGGGCTGGTTCACCTGTGCGTACCCCGTGCTGTTGCCCTGCACAGAGAATGTTGGGGATGCTATTATCGAGACCAAGGAACTGCTCCACAGGGTCCCCAACCGTGGTTTGGGATTCGGGTTGCAATATTCCCCCTCTGTATTGGATGAGGTCAGTCTGTATTTCAATTATATCGGCAGATCCAATGAAAGTGATCGGGTAGGTGCTACCTCCTGGGAGGGGAATGCAGTTGGAGGAGCCATCAACTTTAACGGTGGGATCTTTGACGATTGCTTGACCTTCCGCATAACTGCAGGGAGAGGATGGGAACCGACAATGGACCTTGCAGAGCTGGGAGAGCTGTACCATAGGGCATTATGCAGGATCCTGGAGCATTGTCTGTCCTCGCAGGAGTCCTATATGACCTACGCCGATGTGGATGCAGAGGACTTAGAGGACGAGGATTTTGACGAGATCAGCGCCCTTCTGGGTCTAACGTAGTACAACAATTTCATAATACAACAGGAGCTGTCTCACGAGTCCGTGAGACAGCTCCTTTGCGGGTTATGATGCTTGATTTATGCTTGCTTCTTTCTCTTCTTAGCCAGCAGGGCGATCAATCCGCCTGCCAGAGCGACTACGCCACCCAGGGAACCGAAGAACAGTCCCTTGTTATTCCAGTAGCGAACCAGAATGTTAGTGGTTACGTAGAAGTCAGATACTTCCAGCTCGGTCTCGTTGCCGGCGGCATCTCTGCACAGGACCTTAACAGTGTGGGCCTCGGTAGAGTCACCGGGAACAGGGAAGGTGAAGTCGGATCTTTCAGCTAAGAGCTGTGCGATCTCCTCTTCATCCCAGGTCTTGATGGGAGCGGTCATATCGTCCAGATAGACAGCTACGTAGCTAAGGAGCAGATTGTCGTTTGCGGAGAAGAGAACATCCAAGGTCTCTACTGCATAGGTGGAGCCGGATTCCAGATTCTGCATGACTATGCCGGGCTGGGTCTTATCCACACCGAAGCTGAGAGGAGCATCCTTGGTATCCAGGAAATTCTCGGATACATTACCTGCCTTATCCTCGGATCGGACAGAAACTCTGTAGACACCGTCATCGGCAAAGTTCTCTGCAAAGATGGTATAGACATATCTGTACCAGCCGCCTTCTTCGCGGATCTCTTCAACAGTAAAGTCCTGATCCTTCTCTAAGAGGATGGTCTCGTTGTTCTTGAAGAGGGTGATCTGCACATCGGTCAGCGCATCTACATTGATCTCGGTAATGACGATATCCGTAGGTGTTTGGACATAGCTGCCATTGAGATCCAAGATAGCCTGATCCATCTCGTAGGTGGAGCCGAATCGGTTGACCGAGAATTTAACAGAGGATTCCGAAGTGTTGCCTGCGGCGTCCATGACCTTGGCACTGAGGGTGTAGACATCATCCTGTTCCTTGTCGGTGGAGAAGTTGTCGAACAGGTAGTAGCCACCCTTCTGATCTGCAAGGAGCTCGCCTTCGGGGACGATCTCGCCTCTTGCGGCACCGATCAGAGTGATCTCGACCTGCTGAGGATCAAAGTTCACATCACTGAAGGAAACAATGGGAGCGATCTCACCTGCATAGGCAGAGCCATCCGTGACCTGGGTAATGGTCAGCTCGGGAGGAGTCTGATCCACGCAGAAGCTCTGCAGGGGGAAGTCAGCAGAAGTATTACCTGCCTTGTCCGTTACGGCAATATCGAAGGAATAAACAGCATCTGCCGTATAGGCTACGGTAGCGGTATGCTGGCTGCCGTTGGAGGACCAGGAGGAGACTGCAGGAACAGTAATGGGAGCACCGTCCTGGGTAGCGGTAATGGTAACCTTGATACGGGATCTGTCGGCACCGTTGGGATCCAGATTCTTCTCGTTGATGACGATGGTTGCGGTACGATCCTTCTGATAATAGTCCTTGTTATAGACGTCGTTATTATCATAGGTGACCTGGATCACGGGCTGGGTCTTGTCGATGGTAAAGGCCTTGGGAGCAACGCTGGTGCCGTAGTTGGCATCTGCTGCTGCGTTGCCTGCCTGATCCGTATAGGAAATGTCAAACTGATAGTCTCCGTCATTGCTATAGCGGATGGTAGCTACCCAACGGTCGTTGTCACCGTTGCCGGTAGAGGCGGTCTTGGTCCAACCATTGACCTGGGGAACACCACCGTTGCGATTGGTCAGGGAGATCCGTACCTGAGAGGGCTCAAAGTTCCGCTCTGTAATGGTCACGGTTGCCACACGGTCTTCCTTGAAGTAGGTGCCATTGTCTGCGGAATTGTTGGAATAGGACACATCGATCCGAGGTGCAGTGATATCAATGCGGATCTGTCCTGCCTCTGTAGTGGTGGTGCGAATATTACCTGCATTGTCCTCGGCAGTGATCTCTACCATGACATGATTGCTGTTGAAACGGCTGGCATCGATATTGATAGAGCCGCTCCAGGAGCTGATCAAACCGTCAGCATCCTTAACAGCACCGGTGAGTGTGTTGTCTGCGGTGCTCAGGAGAACGCCGGACTCTTCGGCACCGGTGTCGGTGGTATAGATGCGGTAGCTAACGGTCTTAAGGCCGGAGTAGAAGCCTGCGGCACTGGAGGAGGAGCCCAGATACTTGGGATCCAGAACCTTAAGGCTCACAGAAACATCCTTGTTATGGATGCCGTTAGCATTTGCGGGGGAGGGGAGAATGTCGATAGCAGGAGCATTGACCTCACCGGTGGGCATCTGATTATCTACCACGATACCGGTGGAATTGACAATGGTAGCATTGCCTGCACGGTCTGTAGCACGGAAGAACAGGACAAGCTTCTCGCTGGGAGAGACTACAATGCCCGTATCCTGGTTATATGTTGTCCACTTTCCGTTGAGAGAATAGTCGGAAACAGAGGATACCTTCTGGTACTCCATGGCCTCCATGCCGCTGATATCGAATTTAGCTGACAGGCGAATTACGATCTGATCCTTGTAGAAGGTGTCGAAGGGGATGCTGTTGGTTCCCAGTACGGACTGATCTTCAACATTGATGGTCAGATCTGTGGGAGCGGTTTTGTCCAGGGTGAACTTGGTGGGAGCAACGGTATCAGCGTAATCTACAGAGGTGTTCCACTGTCCTGCCATATCCGTACAGGTAATGTCGAAGGTGTAGTGGGCTTCCTCGGTGTAGGAGATCAGGGCAGTGTAGGTATCTCCGTTACGAGTCCAGGCATCTGCCTGCTGCAGTGCATGGGTGTGGCTGTCCATTCGGACACCGTTGGCAGTGACGGCTACCACTACCTGCTCGGGAGCAAAATTATGCTCCGTGATGCGGATGGTTGCGGTACGGTTGGCATTGAACTGATCTCCGTTTCGAGCGGCGTTGTTGTCATAGGTGACCAGGATCTCAGGTCGGATCTTGTCTACGGTGAAACGGTCCTCGGTATAGGAATCAAAGATGTTGCCGGAACGATCGGTGTAGGAAATATCGAAGGTATAGTCTGCATCCTCGCTGAAGGTAATATCAGCGGTGTAGACGTCACCATTCTTGGTAAATACGGGAGTGGGATGGGTAACGGTGTGGGTGCCGTCGTTGAGAGTCTTGCCTACAGTGATCTTAAGCAGTCCGTCCTCCAGATCCTGAGCAAAGAAGTTAGCCTCTTCGATGGTAATGGTGGCGGTTCTGTCTGCATTATAGTAGGAATCATAGACAGCGTTGCGGTTGTCATAGGACACGGTGATGCCGGGGGCAACTGTGTCCACAACAAGGATCTTGTCGTCTGCAAGGGAGCTCTCCTGCAGAGCCTTATCCATGGCGTGGAAGGAAACATTGCCACGGAACTGAGCAGGAATGGTGAAGCTGTAGCTTGCGTGATTTCCGTCAAGGATCAGATCCTCCTCGGAAACGGTGACAGTGGTCTTGCCGGTGTTGATGTCGCTGACTCCCTGGCTGAGTGCGTAGCTGTATACGAAGTGGTCTATGCCGGCAAAGTCATCCTTGGCTTCGATGGTAACATTAACAGGTGCCTGATAGAAGCCGAAGGTCAGTGCCTCCAGAATGGTGCCGACAAAGCCGGGATCATAGCTGATCTGCAGGTCATAGGGAGTGGACTTGTCGATACACAGCATTGCCTCGATGGGATCGCCCTGAGAGAGCTGTGCAAGATCGGCGTAATCCGTGGTGATCTGATAATTGCCCTCTGCATCCAGGATGATCTCAGCGGTATGGGTGTCACCGTTGTGGATCCAGTTGTTGGTGTTGCGCAGGTAGGTTTCGTAGCCCTTGGAGGACAGATCAACAGTCTTGGTCCCGGTTACGTCTGTTGCAGAGATCTGCAGATGCATATCCTCTGCACGGAAATTGTGCTCCACAATAGTGAACCGAAGGGTTACATCATCCTTGAAATAATAGCCCTCAGCACCCTGGGTCTTATCATAAGTCATGGACATACGGGGAGGGAGCTTGTCAATGGTAAAGCTGTCTTCTTCATAGGAGTCGAAGACGTTACCTGCACGGTCTGTATAGGAGATATCGAAGGTGTAGTCTGCATTCTCTGTAAAAGCTACATCTGCAGTGTAGATATCTCCGTCCTTGGTGAAGGTGGGCTGTACGAAGGTCTCGGTGGTGTTGCCCTCAGCATCCGTCTTGGTGACACGGATCTTAAGGAGTCCATCTGCCAGATCCCCATCGAAGAAGTTGGCTTCTTCAATGGTAATGGTAGCTGTTCTGTCTGCATCGTAGAACTTGCCGTTATAAGCATTGAGATTATCATAGCTGACGGTGATGCCGGGAGCAATGGTGTCTACAACGACTACATTGCTGTCAGCCAGGAAGGCACTGTGACCGGAACGGTCCGTAGCGGTAAAGGATACATAGCCACGGAACTGCTGGGGGATGGTGAAGGTTGCGTAAGCACGTGCTCCGTCGTAGGTGATCTCCTCGGTAGGAATGAGTACGTCAGTCTTGCCGGTGTTTACGCTGCTGACATCGTCCTGAAGAGTGTAGGAATAGGTGAAGAAGTCTACACCTGCGGTGTAGTCCATAGCCTCGATGGTTACCTCTACGGGAGCCTTATAGAAGCCGAAGGTGATGGCTTCCAGCACGTTTGCCATAAATGCAGGAGCGTAGCTGATCTTGAGATCCTCGGGAGCACCGGTATCTACAACGAATGCCGTGGGTGCTACAGAGCTGCCGAAGTCAACGCTTGTGTTGACATGACCTGCAAGGTCTGTATATGCCACATCGAAGGTGTAGATGCCGCCGGAGAACAGGATAGCGGCAGTGTGGTTGTCGCCGTCGTGGGTCCAGTTGCTCTCGTTACGGAGATAGGCGGTATAGTAGTCAGAGGCTACACCGTTCTCTGTTACGGTGCATACAACATCCGAAGCACGGAAATTGTGATCCGTCACGGTCACTGTTGCGATTCTGGGCTCCATGAAGTGGTTGTTGTTGATGGCGGTGTTGTTGTCGAAGGATACCGCAATCACAGGCTTGATCAGGTCGATGGTAAAGCTGTCAGCCACATAGCTGTCAAAGACATTGCCTGCACGGTCTGTATAAGTAATGTCAAAGGTGTAATCTGCGTCCTCTGCGAAGGTGATCTGTGCTACATAGGAATTGCCGTCCTTGGTAAAGGTGGGCTTCCAGAGCTCGTTGCGGACAGAACCGTCAGATAGCTTCTTGGTGACCTGCAGCAGGAGATTGCCGTCCTCCAGATCCCGGTGGAAGAAGTTTGCTTCTTCGATGCGGATAGTGGCGGTTCTGGCAGTGCTGTAGTAGGAACCGTTGGTAGCGGCGGTATCATCGTATTCGACGGTAATGCCGGGGGCAACGGTATCTACAACGAGCACACGGGCATCGTCGGTCAGAGTGGTGGAGTGTCCTGCCTTGTCCGTTGCGGTAAAACTGACCTTGCCACGGAACTGAGGGGGAATGGTGAAACGGGCGGATGCCTGTTCTGCGTCAAATTGGAGATCCTGGGCATAGAGTCGGACATTTTCCAAACTGCTGTTTACATCCTCGGTGCCTGCCTCTGCAATATAGGAGTAGGTAAAGGACTCTATGCCGGAGGTATGATCCTTAGCAGTGATGACGACCTGGACAGGAGCACGGTAGAAGCCGAAGGTAATACCCTCTAAGATGGTACCTACAAAGCCCGGCTCGTAGCTGATGGTCAGATCATAGGGGTTACGGGTATCCACAGTGAAGGCATACATGTCACAGTCGGTAGGTGCAGTGATCTCTGTGGGGGAATTGCCTGCCTTGTTGGTGTAGGACAGACTCCACTGATAGGTGCCGTCCTCGTCAAAGGTGTAGGTGCCTGTGTGGAGATCTCCGTCATGAGTCCAGGTGATAGCAGACGGAGCTACGGTCTTGACCTGTCCATTGTGGGTGAGCCTAAGACCCTGGGCAATGGCATCGCTGTGGAAGGTATCAGCCCGATCCTTGACCAGAATGGTCAGTACGCGGCTACTGTTATAATAGCCTGCCAGGGATGCGGCACCCTGTGTGCCGGTGATGCTCAGACTGACGGTGGGAACTTCTACACCGATCTTGATGGCCTTCTGGGTGGTGACTTCGTTCCCGGCGCGGTCTACAACACGGAGGGTAACGGTGACATCCCGGCTGCTGTTGGCGGCAGCATCAACGGTCAGAGCCTCGTCAGAGGTAAAGGAGGAGAGGATCTCACCGCCGTTGTAGGTATAGATGGACTGTACGGGACCCTTCACTCCGTCGCAGGTGATCCATGCCTGGACCAGCGCAATGCCGGAATAGTCGCCGGTATCCTCAGCGCGGACGGTAAAGGGGATGTTCTTATTGTAGTAGCCGTAGGCATTGGGCTGGAAGGCGGGGGTGAGTCCGGCACTGACATTGTCGCCCTTATCCACCACGATCTTCATGGGTTCGATGTTGGAGTAATGCCAGTGGGAGAAAAATTCGTTGCCGTCCTTGTAATACAGACCGATACGGGCAACGGTTACAGAGGAACCGATGGCTATGGGAGCGTTGCCATCACCGGATGCGATCATGTTATTGTTGCTGTCGTAAATACGGATCTTTTTAGCCGTGGTGGTAAAGAGGATCCCGTCTCCCTCTCTTAATACATAGAGGCGGCGGTCTGTGTCGATACGCAGTGCAGCAGAAACATCAATGTCCAGATACTTGATGTTGGCAACTGCAATGGGCTTAAAGGTAACAGAGATCTCCTGATGGGCAGTGATGTTGGTGATCACGAAGGAGATGCCGCTTTCGTCCTCAGTCAGAGTATCTATCTTCTGACCGTTGACTGTGACGGTGTCTACGGTATAGCCATCGTTAGGTGTCAGATGGACTCGTACATCGTCACCGTATTCTACAGAGCCTGCTTCGGGTGTGACGGCTCCGTTTGCAGTAGAGACTCCCACCACACGGTAGACATTGGGAGCAAAGGTTACTTCTACAATGTAGTCCCGATCGGCGGTCAGCTCCTTGTAGTAGTGAGAATCATTCTCTCCTGTAACGGCACTGTCTGAGACAGCGTTAATGGTCACACCGGCTACACGGCAGCCTACATTGGGGGTAGCTGTGATCTTAACAGTGGTACCTGCAAGAACAGTGACACTGCCACCCTCGGCAGAGGGATCTACCGTAAGGGTGCCGTCACCGCTGTGAGTGACAGTTACGGTCCAAATACGGATAAAGTTTACTGTGATGACAGTATCCTCTGTCAGGGTGAAGGAGGTCTCGTACTCGGTCAGATTCAGTACGTTAGGGATCTGGGTATTGCCGATAAAGATAGAGTCGATCCGATAACCCTCGTCTGCAACGACCTTCATGGTAACGGTGCTGTCGGCATCCTGTACCAGAGAATCCTGCTCTATACCGTTGAGGTAGAGAGAACCGCCTACAGAGAGACTGCCTGTTACAGTGTATTGGCGAACCAGGGTAACAAAGATCTGGGTGTCATGGCTAAGGGTAAGGGTGCTGCGGAAGGGATCTCCCATAGCAGGTACAGTAACGACTGCGTTGCCAATTTGTATATGGGAGATATAATAGCCCTCCTTGGGGGTGACGACTACTTCCACAGTGCTGTCAACATATACGGTCTTAGTACCACGCTGCTCGCCGTCAATGGTAACGAGTGCTTCGCCACCTATGAGACCTACAGTGAGGGTTGCCTTAGGCTTTTCCTGCAGGGTGGCGTTAATGTGCATCGTAGCCTTGGCGGGCTCCATGGCATCGGCACAGACAGAGGTTTCGTAGCCATCGGCGGTAATGATGTAGTAGAAGGGGAATGCATCCTCTGCCAAGGCGATCTGTGTGATCTCCTCTAAGACGATCAGACCCTCTGCGTCAGTAGTCTTGGTCAGATCAAAGGAATGATCCCCTAATGCGGTGGTATAGATCCGAACCTCGGCACCTACAATGGGGTTGACACCGTCTGTAACAGACATGGTCATGACATCGGGATGCTCCTGTGTTGCAGCATGAACCCTGGTGCCATTGACGGGCAGCATACCCAGGAGCAGGGCCAATACCATAGCAACAGCCAATAGGCGGTGCAGGTTAGCTTTCATGGTTTTCATCATTCTCATCTCTCCTTGCTTGAGAAGTTTGGAAAATTATAAGGTCGTTACGGTGTTTGCGATAGATGCCATACGCGCTACTCTTGTAGCCTATGAGAATCTGCGTGAGGAAGATGCTGATACTAAAGAGAATAAAGCGAAGCAGTGCTCCCACAGGGAAGCATAATAAGAATAATAATAGGATCCACGCACACCCTGCTCCGGTCAATAGGACGATACTCCACCTGTCAGATGGTTGAGGGGCGGAGTTTGCAGGGTGAGATCCCGGAAAGACTTGACAGAAATGTTTGTTCTCTGCCTTGAAACGCTTGTTACACAGTATCATAGACAACAGAGAGCACCAGAACAGCAGACCATGACCGTATATGCGTAGGGAACCTATGTTCCGGATAAGGATCTGTGTGGGCATGAGGGCTATGGATACGGACAGTGCTAACAGGGAAAGAAGGTAGAGCTTGATCAGCCGACTCTGTGTACGTAGAATCCGGCGGCATTGAGTAGGAATTCTGTTGGGCCTCATTCGATAATCTCCGTGCTGTCGGTAAAGGCGAGCTCTTTCTCTATGACAAAGAAAACAGCATGCTTGGCATTCTGCTGATCCTGCCTCTGCTCCAGGATGGTGGTTTCATCCATGGGAGGCAGCTCTCCGGTGGAGCGAAGGACAAAGTCTGTATACGCAGCGGGACTCAGTACTGCTGTCTGTCCTATGTCGGAGTGGGGGAGCAAATCGGTTTCGCCTACACCGGCAGAGGGCAGGACGGAAGTCTGCCCGACTTCTGCTGTGGGAAGGATGGAAGTCTCATTCCGGAAGGCAGAGGGGAGGGGGGCGGTTTCTCCTGCAATGGGTAGGTCTCCGGTTACGCCTACGATGGGTAATTCTGCAGTCTCGCTGGGGATAGGTAGGTCCGCAACTTCCTCTGCAGGGGGTAGAGCAGCCTCATTGTCTGTAGAGGGCTTATCTAAGGTAACAGGTGCCGGGTCTACAGACTCCTTAACAGGCTCTTCCACAGGGGCAACCTTAAGGGGTGGCTTAGGCTCGGCGGCAACCAGAGGTGTACGCTCTTTGGGATCGGGGAGGTCATGAGATAGCTCCTCAGCTTGTGCTTGTGCGGCTTCTGCAAGCTTGGCAGACAGACCGGAGGTTGCACCCTTGGATATGCCGGTGGGGATGGGCTTGGGGGATGGATCTTCGTTGTTCCATTTCATGGCTTGGATCGCCTTACGTGCGGTACGTCCTGTTACCTCGCCCCACAGAGCCGGGACCTTTAGATAGAAGAACAGTATTAAGGAAGCTACAAAGAACAGACCTGCAAGGATATAGGCGACCAGGGATAAGGTTTGCAATAATTCAACACCCATAGTGATCAACCTCCGTTCTTTGTGCCATAGGCTACGTCAATGGCTCTTAAGGTATCGGGTAGGAGTGTGAGGATATGATCCTTCTTCTCCTCGGTGGTCTCAGCAGTGGGGTGAATAGAGGAGGCAATCTCTGTGATAGTGCTGTGGAGCTGAGACATTTCTTGATGGGGGATCCCGTCCAGCTTGAATTTGGTTGCGTATTGCTGCAGGGCACTGCGTGCCATCTCCAGCAATTCCAGACGGACGATCTCCTTCTCAGTCTCGTCAGCGGCTACGGTGGAAAGTAGCTCTGTTAGATTGTCGAAGAGGGGCGCATACTGACCCTTGTCGCTGGCTTCGGTAATATTGGTGGTGATATCCCGATAGAAGATGCCGATATTGGCATAGACCCTCGCCATGCCCAGATTCTCATACTCCGCAGGCGCGTTGTCCAGTACATCCTGGAACCAGGGGATGGAGCTCTTGGCACGGGTGAGCTGATTGCCGTCACCGTAGTTGTAGTAGTACCAGAACAGCTTGCCGGTCTCGAAGCACAGTTCCGTGTAAGCGGCAGAGTCTGCCTGGAGCTCGGTTTTGTTGTTCTTAATGAGTCGCTCTAAGACAGCGGCTTCTTCTACGGTAAACAGCGCATCATTTTCTTTGAAGGCTTTGATCATTGCCAGATAAGCCTCGGTCTGCCCCGCCTTGTTGGGAATAGCAATGCATTCCTCATAGATGCGGATCTTGTCGTCATAGTCAGCAGACTTGGTAGCCTCGTACAGCTTCTGCTCGTAGTTGTCGGAGGCTTTGGATCGGGCAAAGGAGCTCAGCAGAACGCCGCTGACCGCAAGAAGAATGGATAGGAAAGCGGTTGCGAAGAATAGGGACAGCTTTTTCTTCTGTTTCTTCTTATGTAGAGGCTCCAGCGCATTGTAGTTCTCCAGATCGTACATCAGCTCTGCACAGGACTGATAACGATCGGCAGGCTGGAACTCGGTGCATTTCTTAATAATGGCATCCAAGCCGTGAGAAAGTGACGGGTTAATGGCTCGGACGGATTTGTCGCTGATAAGATTCTTGCAGGGGTCAATATTGGTGAGTAGGTAGTACAGGGTAATGCCCAGACAATAGATGTCTGTCCGTGGATCGGTACGACCTAAGCCACTGCCGATATATTGCTCGGGAGCGGCATAGCCTACAGTGCCGATGCCCGTTGTCTCGCCGTATTCGATCTCGTAATTCTTGGCAGTGCCGAAATCGATGACCATAATGGAGCCGTTAGGCTTGAGCATAACGTTGGCAGGCTTCATGTCGCGGTAAATAATAGGGGGCTTCTGAGAGTGGAGATAGCCCAGTACGTCACATAGCTGTTTTGCCCACTCGACGACTACAGCTTCGTCCTGTACCCCGGCTTCGGCAATGATCTTGTCTAAGGAACGACCTTCGATATAATCCATGACAATAATAAAGCTGTTCTCGTCCTCGATCAAGTCTACAATACTGGGCAGGTTGGGATGGCTGAGCCGCTTGAGGGTGTCGATCTCGGCAAGCAGACCCCGACGGACGATATTAAAGTCCATACGTCCGTCCTTGCGAACCTCTTTCACAGCCCAGGTCTTGTTGGCTTTCTCGTTAATCGCCATGTAGACCACACTCATACCGCCACGACCGATCTCACTCAGGATCTTGTACTTGCCATCAACCAGTGATCCGATTTTTAACATATGATCCCTCCCAATGGCTTAGTAGGTGCGGATGGCCACGACGGAAATGTTATCCCGCTCATGCCGTGACTTGTTCAGTTCGATGAGTTGGAGTAAGGTTTGCTCCATGCGATCCTCGTCGGTCATATCTGTGGGGCATAGAGCCTGTGTGATCTCGTCCGGGGTGATCTCGTGGCGGAAACCGTCACTGCACAGGAAATAGACTCTGTCCTTACGAGTAGGTCCGGTGAAGAAGTCCGGCTCTACGGTTTCTGAAGCACCGATGCATTGAAGAAGGACATTTCTACGGGGATCGGTACGTGCTTCTTGAGGGGTCATACGTCCCAGCTCCATCTCCCGTGCCACGAAGCTGTGGTCTCGGGTGATCTGTCGCAGTCGGTCTCCCAGCTCATAGGTTCGGGAATCTCCCACGTTGATTACATAGTACGCACTCTCTGTAAGCAGGATGGCTGTCAAGGTCGTACCCATAGCAACGCCGCAGGTGGAACCGTAATATTTGATTTTCTCGTTATACTGTACAGCCAGTTTGATCCAATCACGGCGGATCCGTTCCGGCTCCAGGGGAGCGACACATAGGGAAGGTAGCTGTGTCTCTGTCCAATTGAGGTATGCATTGATGACAGAGGCACTGGCGACCTCGCCCTTAGCCAAACCGCCCATGCCATCACAGAGAATGGCAAAGACCATGGGTCCCTGAGAGGTGCGGTAGGATCGAACACAGTAGCTGTCTTGATTGGTCTTCTTGACTGTACCGATATCCGTAGCGGCAGATATGTAGAAATTCATGGAGATTCCATCTTTCGTATATATTGAGGGGGAGTGTCAAATCACACCTGCGCAATAGAGGACGAAGTCCTCGTTGGCAAGGCGGATCTCATCTCCGTGGGTCAGCTTGATCTCGGCATTGCTGCGGATCATGACACCGTTAACATAGGTGTGGTTGGTGGAATTGGTATCGATGATAAAGATATCTCCGTTGCGAACCATGAAATTGGCATGGCGACGGCTAATGGCAGAGTTGTCGTGGATACAGTAATCCACAAAGTCCCGATCCTTGCCTACTCGGAAAACAGGCTTGGACAGGATGATGGTCTCTCCGTTGGAGGAGCGGATCAAATAGGGGGATTGGGCAGGGGCTACCTGCTGGAATACATTGAGGACGGTAGTCTCTCCGTCGGAACCGAAATAGGGGGTCACCGGCTGTACAGGTGCCTGAACTGGGGGAGTGGGGACATCCTCCTTCTTGCGGAGCTTAGAGAAGAATCCGCCCTTGCGGTTAGGCTCTTGCTGAGGGGAGGTCTCCTGTCGCAGTGGCTCTGATACAGGCTCAGATGAAGGAGCGGAGCTACGGACAGGCGTAGAAGACTCCTCCTGAGTCGGGGCGAATAGATCCAGGGAATCCAGTATGGCGGCTGCCTGTTCCATGGCAGCAGTCTTCTTAGAAGCGGGTGTAAAGGATCCGAAATCAAAGGGATCCGTGTCAGCAGCCTTCTTGGAAGAGGGTGTAAAGGATCCGAAATCAAAGGGATCCGCGTCAGCACCATTCTCAGAGGGGGAAACCGTGGGGGAGGAGGTGTTGACGGGTGCGGCGGTCTCGGCAGGAGCAATACCTGCCAGTGCGGCAGAAAGGAGATCATCTGCGATCTTCATGGCGTCGGTAGTTGCAGAAGGCTTCTTAACGGAGGCAGAAAAATCAAAGGGATCCTCTGCCTGGGGCTGAGGTTGAGGAGCGGGAGGTGTGACGGCAGTCTTGCGAGGCTCAGCCTTGGAGGGAACTGCTGCACCGGACTTCTTGCGAGAGGTGACGATGGGTGTAGTAAAATCAGCAAAGGGATCCTCGGCAAGCAAGGGCTCTTCATTGGAAGAAGGAGCGGGCGATTGGGACAAGAAGGAAAAAACGGGAGTCTCCTTGCTGTCCGTGGTGGGCAGATCCAGTGCAGAGAGGATGGCATCTGCCGCCCTCATTGCATCGGTCATCTTGCTGCTTGCAGAGGGAGCAAAGCTGTCTAAGAAGTCTATGGGATCGGAAATAGGAGAGGGAGGTGCTACGATCGGCTCCGAAACAGGAGGGACCTGCACAGGAGGCTGAGGATCTCGAGTCTCCTTCCGTGCACGAGCTCTGCGGGAACGGGCGGAGCCGGCTTCGTCAGAAGTGGGAGCGGAGGGAACAGCCTGGTGGGTAACGGGGGCAGGTGTGGGCTCTTGAGGGGCCGGGTCAAAGGACAGTGCCTGAGATAGGAGCTGATCGGCAATGGATAGGGGATCCTGCCCGGTAACCGTGGGGATAGGATCACTGAAGGACAGGGGGGCTTGAGCTGCAGGGGGCTCGGTCTGTCCCAGTGCGGCAGACAGAATAGCATCTGCATCACGGAGTGCCGCTACGTCGGAGGGAATGGGTGCAAGAGGCTCCTCTACAGGAGCAGGAATGTCCGGTGAGAAGAAGTCCATTTCGAATACGGGAGCCGCCTCGGAAGAGGACTCCGTTGCCCCCAGTTCCTTAAGCAGATTGTGGAAATGGGAGATGCTGAACTCAGGACTGTTGAGGTCGTTCATGATCCTTGCTACATGATCACAGGGCTCGCTGTAGTCGAAGAGGGTATTAAACATGACACTCTTGAAGAAGCTCTTCTCATCATTGCCGTTGCGATATTCCATTAGGGGCAGGCAGATCAACGCCATACGGAATGTGGTGGGATCCAGGAAAATATACTGAGGATCCAGCACTACAGAGGATGCCTCGATCATGTAATCCTGTGCAGACTCTAATGCAACAAGGATACGGTCGAAGGTATTGAGCAGAGTGTGACGGGAGACGGTCTGTGAGAAAACGTCCTTCATGGAGCGTAAGCCGTGGATGTCATAGCACAGATAACGGGAACTGTCGGACTCTCTTGTGCTGAACGGAGCGAAGCCGGGAATGCGGTTGTTAAGGAGCATGCCCATGAGCAAGGGATCGGTGCCATCCTTGGCAGTAAGGGGATATGTCAAATAAGATCTGTTATGATGTTGTTCTATGGTAAAGTTCATATGTCAAACCTCTCAATTCTGCAGTTCGGTCATGGGAGATCATATCAGAGCGTCAAATACGGTAAGTGACGCTATGGAGGAAAGTCGCCTGCTGATATCGTCGCCGGGGATAGTGGGGATCTGACCCAGATCCCGTAGGTGGGAGAGCTCCGGCAGCCTCATGGGGAAGGAATTGCATTTGGTGGTCAGCAGGAAAAGGATGGGATCGATCTCGGTGTCTGATGTACCTGCACGGTGTGCCAGGGCAGAATATCCGCGACACAGCTTGAGCTGTGACTGCTCTGTTGCGTCGGTCAGCAGGACGATCCCGGAAGACCGCTCCCACAGATCCTGCTGATATAGGAGCTGAGCGAAGGGAATGTCTACCACGATGTAATCGAAGGTGGCGATGATCCGTAGCTCTCTCAGCAGTCTGGAAATATCCTCGGTACTAACGGTGGGATATACAGAGGTGGCAGAGGACTGACAGAAGTAGGAAACGCCCCGAGGGTCTTTGCGGCTGGCATGGACGAGGAGCTCTGTCAGATTGCCATCCTTGTGCACCAGGGTGTGCAGTACATCCTCGAAGGTATGCTCACCCTCTCCGCGGAAATAAAGTCCGGGACAGCTATAGGGATCCAGATCCAAATACAGCACGCTCCGACCGCGGGAAGCCAACTGCAGAGCGAAAGCGGCAGCGGTGGTGGAGACACCTACACCGCCCACAGGGGAGGAAAATGTGATGACACCGGTCTCGGATCCACGGGAATTGCCTGTGGCTGAGCTGCTGTCGGACAGGAGCCCAACAAGCTGCTTATAGATCAGTTCAGCACGCTGGAACTTGCAGATGGCTCTGTGACCGTCGATCCGATCTGTGCCAACGGCATTGACAAAGTATGCCAGGGCACAATCATCGGGCAGTGCACTGCCGGGGATCCGGATGGATTCATCAGCGATCAGAATATGGGGTTTGACGAATTGCAGGGTGGACAGTGCAACATCCGGATCTGTGAAGGGGTAAATCTCCATGCGATCTGCATAGCTCTTGGAGAAAACGGCTGTCAGACGGTCCAAGAATCTGGGGTCCTTCTCGATTACTGCGACTTTAATAACCATACATTACTACCTCGATTCGGATATACAAGGGTTGAATTTTGCGAATAGAATTTCACCCTAAATTTTACCACACATCAGGTTCTATGTCAACGAAAATCACTGAAATGAAACACATTTATATAAGTATAAGCCGAGTGGCGAAGCTCGGCTCATGAAAGCAGGGGATCAAATCTCCTTAGAGACCGGGGGTAGGAACAGTACGGCAAAAATGGCTGCCGCGATGCACAGTAGCTCAACCATAGCCAGAGAATGGATGGATGCTACTGCAGCAGATGCCTCCTCTGCACCCAGGGCAATACTGCTTGTGATCCGGTTGGTAAACAGGGGGACGAAAACAGCGACCCCAAAGGGAGCAGATAGGTCGCGGAATAATCCATAGGTGCCTGTGCCACTGCCTGCCTCCCTCTGGGACAGCCCGGACAGACAGACCTTCATAAAAATGGTTCCGTTTGCCCCTAAACCGAAGCCTAAGATACCCAAGGCTGCCATAAGCAGGAATGTGGGGGTTCTTTCGGCAAATAACAGCAACAAACCACAACCTACGCCTGTCAGCAGGAGGGAGACGGTGAGGATTTTCTTCGGCCGGAATCTGTCTGCCAAGGGTCCCAGTAGAATGGCACCCAGAGACATGCCGATATACATGACGGAGATGGCATAGCCCGATACGGCGGTGTTCTCCGGCATGGTGTAGTTGACGAATACAATGGTATTGGTCATATTTGCCTGCATGAGCCCCTGGGTCAGAAACAGCGCAAGAATGCTCAGGACAAATACCCTCCTACGGATAAAGGCACCGGATATAATGGGGTGAGAGGCTCTGCGCTCCACTGCCAGCAACAGGACCAGACTGATCAGAGCAGCACCCAATACCCACAGGAATGGGGTGGAGGTCCAGCCGAAATTCTGTCCGAAGGAGGGAATGCATAACAGTAGACTAAAGAATATGGGGACAGCAACAGCACCTGCCGGATCGAAGGGCTCCGAGCTTCTATTAGCTGTTGGCTCCTTCCGTGACAGTCCGATACAGGCGGCCAGAACCGCTCCGCAGATCCCGACGCAGATCCATAGCATGGCTCGCCAGCCATAGGCGGCTACGATGACGCCTCCGAGACTGGGGCCCAAGATCACAGAGGCACTGGATAGTAGCATATAGAGAGAAAAGCCCTTGGCGACCCTGTCCCGAGGGAATTCCGTTGCGATATAAGCAAGGATCACGGGGCTGATGGCGGCAGAACCCACGCCTACAATGAATCTCGCTATCAGCATGAACAGCAGAGAATTTGCAAGGGTGGATAACAGTGTTCCCAGCGTGAACAGAACGATCCCCAACAATAGGGTCCTCCTGCGTCCGATCATATCTCCTACTCTGCCCAAAAACGGAGCGCAGGAGGCAGTGGACATGGCCTGTGCCAGAGCTGTCCAAGTGGTATTGCTGTATGCTATGCCCATATCCTGTGTAAATGCCGGTCCCAGAACGGTAGAGAACCCACCGACGATCCCGATCAAAAATGCGCCCAGTGCATAGGGAATAAATCCCTTCTTGTACGCGTGTTCCTGTAGCATGGCTTCACATCCCTTCGACTATAGTATGACCGAATATACAACGCATTATAGATGTTATTTTGGGCATACTTGTATTAAGGAAACTCTGAATAAATAGCCGTCGGCACTCAGCGAATCTTTTGTCCCAACTTTTCGGTTTGAAAAATTTGAAATACACAAAGTATTCCTGCGTTTTCCAAACCTCAATTTGGAACAAAATCTCTCG
>JAZRGR010000274.1:0-7563 GCA_045644345.1 Faecousia sp.
AAATTGAGGTTTGGAAAACGCAGGAATACTTTGTGTATTTCAAGTTTTTCAAACCGAAAAGTTGGGACAAAAGATTCGCTGAGTGCCGACGGCTATTTATTCAGAGTTTCCCTAGTATGATTCCCACAAGAACATAGAAGAGGTTGTCTCACGATTCCGCGTGAGGCAACCTCTTTTATACTTCATATCACTTTTGGTAAATAACCAGTCTCTCGTCCATGTACAGAGTCTCTCGGTAGCCCTGCTCCTCTAAGAGAGCCAAGAGCGCCTTTACTCCGTCCGGTTCTTCCTCCGTGGCAAAGCGATCATAGAAGCTTGCACTCCTGAGATCCAGGACGATATACTCACTACTGAGCAGATTCTCTATGGTGGTATGACTGATATCATAAATCACCTTCCGTTGGGACAAGGGGACTGTATAGCTGATATTTGCCGCGACACTTACATCCTCCGGGATCTCTGCCAAGGTTTGGTGGAGCTGTGTGTAGTAGGTCCGATTCTGCAAGTAGTTTAAGGGATATTTCATTGCCTTAGGTACCACGACCAGGGCAAAGGCCATGGCCGCCACAGCTACGCCGCCTGCTAAGAAGACCGTCTTGAGCCGCTCTTTAGGCAAATCCTTCAAATTCAGTAGATACAGATAGAGCAGGAATGCGGTCGTACCAAAGGAATACTGATAAAAGATATCATGCTGATAGCAAAAATCAGTGACCAGATTAATGAGGACATAAGGGATCAACAGCAGGAATCTCTCATACCGTCTCGTCAGCAGAGGCAGACCCAGGAGGGGAGCCATGGTCAGCACAATGTACTTCAGCTTCTGCCGATCCATGCATTCATAGACGAGCTTCAGAGGATGGACAATGATACAGCGAACCACCGCCCACAGAGAACGGTTGCCGTTGTACATACAATTAAAATACCGTTCCTCCATGACACCGTCTCCGCGGTGTTTCAGATAGGTAGTTGCTAAGAAGAACCACAGCAGGGAACCGCCCAGGATGCATAATGCCGTCAAGAGTGTCTTCTTGTCCCGTTCTTTCTGTAGCAGAGTCTTTACCAGGAGCCACAGACCGATCACTGCCACATAGACCGCCGCATCCTCCTTGATGCACAGGGTCAAGAGGGTAAAGAGGGAGATCAGCCCCACATTTTTCTTGTCCAAGCTATAGAACAGCCACAGGAGCATAGGTGTTAGGAAGCAATTCTCGTGAATGTCAAAGCCTACGCCTCCAAGGAAGGCAGGGCACAGCAGCAACAAGGCACACAACAGCAGCTTCTGCCAAGGGGTCAGCCCATGGTGAGTCCCCAGCTTCCACAGAGGGATCACCGCAGAGAGCATCACCAGTACCTGTAGGACCTGCAAAGTAGCAGGATAAGGTGCTATGGCATAGAAGGGCAGGAGCAAGTAATAAATCGGTGATACATGAACCGCAAAATGGGACAACAGCTTATCCCGTTCCAGAGTGGTCATGGGAGCTCCCGTTTCCTTCATGGAGTAGAACATTTGAGAGAAGATCCCCATATCATAAGTCGTAGATACGAAGCCCAGAACTCTGGTTACTGTCCACACACAGGCAAAGAGGCACAGGCCCACAGTTAGAGCCCCAAGAAGGAGCATGGGGACCTTCCCTCCCTTATGGATCGGGGAAGGACGCTCTGTCTCTGTCTGCCACCCCTTTAAGCAATAGACAAGGAATACACTCAGAAGCAATCCGCAGGCTCCCAGGAAAAGGATCGTAGCAGAGGACTTGAGTCCCAAAGCCATCAGCAGAGCCGCGGCAGCAAGGATGCCCCATCGTTCCCACTTTCCTGTTTCCCAAAACAGGGACAGCAGGGTCAGAACCCCTGCCAGTGCTACGGTGATCCCCAGGACACGTCCCATAGACATGTATCCCTGGCCGCCGATCTTAGCAAGATCCTTCCACTCTCCCGGCAACAGGACATATTCTACACAAACGGCAATCAGCCACCCAAGGAGAACCTTGCGGATCACATCCGCAAGATCCCATTTCTTATGCATCAAGGCATTTTTCAACACAAGAAACTACCTCCTGTCAACAAATTCAATCGTCTTTTCCCCATTATACTCCAAAAAAGAGAGGATTGCAAAGGTTTTTTGCAATCCTCCCGATGAAGACCAAATTCCGATTTGTAGAGATGTTTATCGTATAACACCGTAGGGGCGACCTGTGGTCGCCCGGTCATTGTCGTTAAACGACAATGACGAAATTACGGGATTATCACGAGATTTCCGACAAAATCGAAACATCTTGCTATCCACCTTTCTTGGGTTTTGGGGCAATATCATAACCTATGGAGATGTATAGCCAATCTTCAAATACCTCGTGATACCAATCTGATGTTCCGTATTCAGGAAGCCCTGTGTTACGTTCCCTGTGTTATTAGCGAATGTACTTCCAGCCACATTCATCCTTCAGGATCTCTTCCAGGGAGGATATGGAGTCCAGATCATAATTCTCAAAGACCATATAAAGGATCTCCTTGTTTTGATCCGAACAGCCGATCTGGATCACTCGTTTGGGATAGCCCTTAGCAAGAACCTCACCCAACTCCGAGTATGCGGTGACGGACAGCATGCGGAAAACATACCCGTCTATTTCTGCTGTAGGTTGGCAGTTATCCCCTCGAAGGGTCACAGGCTCTGTTTGGAAAGTATATTCCGTATCCAGCTCTGCCTTTTGCGCCTCGTATTCCTCCGGGGCATAGCTGCAGATGAGATAATTCGCTTCGGAGGCAAATAGGTTGTTGTCCACAGCATTCCAATATTCTATATCCACAGCATCCGTCAACTGGGACAGCTCCGGTAACAGCCTATGTTCCTGCTGCAGGGCAGTGTATCGCAGGACAGCTTCTTCCCCTGTATATCGGTTCACTCTCAGATATCCGGCGAACAAAAACAAGTAGAACAAACCCGCAAATATCCCTAAAATCACCACAGACAAGATCCCTTTCAGCCAGGGTCTGCCTCTGGAAAATATGCACAGAGCCAATAGACCTAAGCAAGCAGCAGGGATCGAGACATAGGTGATCATAAACCTGATTTCCATCCGTACCCCTGTTGTGAGCAGATATACCCCCACGCCCATTGCGATCACAGGTAGCAGACCAAAGCACAGAAAGGCGATCCATTGTCCCTTCGTTACTCTATGTTTTCCTTCCATATTCCCTCCTGTCATTGGTCTACAAGGAGGATCTCCGGGAGGAGGCGGTTAGATTTCTGATCCCCTGCTCCCTTTTGACCTACGAAAACAATATCATACACCGATCTGCCTGCCGGTACTGCAAAGATCGTTGACCCGGGGAGATCCACAATCTCTGCCACCAGCTCCGACTCCGTAAGGAGACCGTTTTCCTTGTCCTCCGGGAACTGTCCCAGGAGACGGACGGTTTTCAGCTCTCCGGTATCGTTGGACACGGAAACAGTGCAGTAGATCCGAACCTCGTCCCCTTCTACCGCAAAGTCCTTGTAGTAGGAGAGCTCCTTCTCAATCTTTATGACTCCCGGATCCACATTGCGGAACAGATCAAAGGGTGCATAGCCCAAGCGGCGGGCCTGACGGAAGATCTCCGCCCGATGCTCCCGAATGAGGGAATATGCCCTGTAGGAGGTAACGTTAAACCCTCTCCAATCGTAGGAATATTCCTCACCGTCTCCCTCGAAGAAGCCGTGGTCTAAGCCGTGGTCATAGAGGATCTCCCACGCTGACTCAGAGACCTCCGTATCCGGATCCCCGGCCAGCTCCCAGGCATAGGGGACCACCGCATCGGAGCCCAGCATATACAATTCATCCATATCGATAGAATCCAGCTTGCCCGTCAGATAGGCATTCACATTATAGCCTGCCACCACACGGGCAGGATCTGCAAAGCCCACCAAGAGTACCAGAACTACTGCAGTAATCACTGCCACCTTCATATAAGGTAGCTTCCGAATGAAGATCCACAGACCTATAGTCACGAACACCACAAACAGGAAAATCATAAACACCGAGGTAATGATCCGCAAATAGGTCATGCCAAAGCTATGGATATACAGCCCTATCTTGGACATAGCCGTTGCGATCAGCACCAGGGAGAAGATACACAGGAACAGGGCAAGGGCACGAATAAAGCCAGGCTCCTTCCCGTTCTTCTTCTGCGCCCCTAAGAGGGCTACCATAAGAAGGAACAGGTTGATCAAGCAGACCACAGACATCTCAAAAAAGCCCCGACGGGCATATTGCGCAACGGTAAAGTCCTTGGGAAGCAGTCCTGCAAAGGCGTTGAAGAAATAGGCAAGCTGAGATACCAGGTAGATCACGTAAACCACACAGATCACCGAAAGGAAGGTGCTCAAAAGGGTAGTATCCAGCCCCCTGTGCTCCTTCTCCCCGGCCCTCTGTGTCTCTCCGGGCAGACCTGCACCGAAAATACGGGAAAACATCATGGCAAAGACTCCGGCGCCGAAGATCAGAGTCACATAGACTCCGTCCCCTCCCCCGAGACTTACGCGGTCCAGCAGATTCTCAAAAGCCGCATCCGCAAACATGAGCAGAGGGATCACAATAATCAGCACAGGGATCGCACAGGCAATGCCAATGAGGACCGCGCCTACCTTCCGCTTCTCTCCCATACCGTCCCCCGTATCCTTGTGGCTGAGAGCGTAGAACATGGCTCCCATATGCTCAAAGGGCAGGACAAACAGAGTGCTGAACCAGTCTGCAACAGCATGGAAGGTCCCTGCCCTCCTCCTTCGCAGACCCATATATTCCATAAGGATCACCATAGACAGAACCAGCATGGTAAGGATCACAAAAAACTTCCAGAATCCGCTGTCGCTCAAGAATAGGATCACTGCACACAGGAAATAGGACACAAGAGCAAAGCCCATATAGGCTCCCCCACCCCGACGTCGGGGCAATAAGTAGGTCAGCTCTCCTACCATAACTGCCATAGCGGCAACCCCCAGGGCTATGCCACAGCCACCATAGAAGCAGAAGTTGACACACAGCAGACTCAAGACCAGGAACGCTGTACCGAAAATCATGTCCCTCTTGCTCCCGGGCTGTCGCAGCTCCGGGGAGTAGTCCCGGCTGTCGGGCTGTGCTCTGTAGAAATCAAAGTCTTCATTCCGATTCATAGGGATCCTCCTCTCTGAATTCCAATATATCTCCCGGCTGGCACTGCAGCACCTTGCACAACGCCTCCAAGGTGGAGAAGCGGACCGCCTTTGCCTTGCCTGTCTTTAGAATAGACAGGTTGGCAGGGGTGATGCCAATCTTCTCCGCAAGCTCCCCGGAGGAGATCTTCCGACGAGCCATCATCACGTCCAGATTGATCACGATCATAACCGACACCTCAAATAGTCAGACTGTTCTCATCCTTCAGCTCCGTGCCGTAGCGCATACAGCTACAGACCACACGGACAATCAGGAAAATGAACAGCATGGCGATGGACACCAGCCCTAGAGGAATATAGTGGTAGCAAGCCGCCAAGCAAAGAATGCCGACCTCCAGAGCACACCAGGAGATCACATCCAAGATCCGGCAGTTCTCCTTTACGAAGATCTCCCCCTTGCAGATATTTCTAAGCAGACGCCACAGGCAGTACAGTGCCACCCCCGCAGGAACAGAGCAGACATAGAAGGCCGCAAGGATACACCTGGTCACAACAGGGTGAAACCCCCGGAACCATCCGTACCACCGGGCAAGCTGCGGTGCAAAAACCATCAGCACCCCAAGTGCCAGGGCAAAGAGGATTACAAAGACCATACTAACGGTAACAGAACGAGCTTTCATAGACAAAAACCTCCTTTTCGAGATTACAATACCACAGGATATATCGTTTGTCAATAATATTTTTCTGTTTTTCAAAATATAATAGCAGTGAAACAGTGGCTCAAATTCCAATTTATGGAGCTGTTAATCGTATAATACCGTAGGGGCGACCTGTGGTCGCCCGGTCATTGTCGTTAAACGACAATGACGAAATTGCGGGATTATCACGAGGTTTCCGACAAAAACGAAACATTTTGTGGGCGACCACAGTGTGTGGTGTAGTAAGATAGTATACACATTGTGTAATTACATGGTATACGGTTTCTGATATAATAAAGGCATACTAAATAGAAAGGAATAACAGGTATGTCTTGGGATGAAAGGACTGTAATCCATATGAGAACTGAATTCGTAATCCGAGCTTTGTCTCATGAAAAAAGTAAGGCTGCATTATGTCGTGAGTACGGTATTACTCGAAGAACCGGAGATAAGTGGATCAAACGCTATATCTTAGGTGAAGCAATGAACGACAAAAGCAGGGCTCCTAAGAATCACGGTCGGAGGGTTGATCCGAAAATCGAAGAATTGATTGTCGCTACACGCAATAAATATCCAGCTATTGGTGCTACTAAGATTCGTGAAATCCTCCTGAATGAGGGTAAAGAAAATCTTCCCAGTGCCAAAACGTTTAATAATATCTTTCATCGTCATGGATTGATTACCAAAGAGGCCAGCGAAAATTCGACACCAAATCAGTCATTCCAAAAAGAAAACCCAAATGATATGTGGCAAGCAGATTTCAAGGGGCACTTTACTTTAGGGAATGGGGAAATCTGTCATCCTTTGAATATATTGGATGATCGTTCTCGTTTCAACCTCTGTTGCGAGGCTTTGAGGTCGGAAACTTTCGAGGAAACAAAACCAATAATGGAGCGTTTGTTTCGTACTTATGGACTTCCCTTTTCTTTCCTTTGTGACAATGGGAATCCTTGGGGAACTGCTCAAAGTACCGGATTTACAAAGTTTGAGGTCTGGCTCATGGAATTAGGAATTCTTACTATTCATGGTCGTATTAGGCACCCCCAAACACAAGGAAAAGAAGAAAAATTTAATCAATCTTTAAAAAAAGAGTGTTTAAAGTATAATTGTTTTCATGATATACCAAGTGCTCAAGTCGGTTTCAACGAATACCGAGAATTTTACAACAACATTCGTCCACATCATTCCTTGAATCTAAAGGTTCCTTCTTCTGTGTACCAGCCGAGCAGAAAAAATTATCCTTCAAAAGTAGAGGACTGGGAATATGGTAGTGAATACAAGCTTATTAAGGTAAAAGATACCGGTTACATCACAATCAATGGGCAAGGATATTTTTTAAGTGAAAGCTTTGGCGGTAAGACAATTGCTGTAAGAGAATCGAGTTTGCCGGGACAATTAACCTTGGTGTTCAGACAGTTCCGTATCGGCAGAATTGATCCCGAAAAACGAGTATTTACTTTAAAGAGAGCTTATTTATTAAACGGTGATCCTAGGTCTGAAAAGAAATAGCCTTTAAAAAATTGACCGCCATCCTTGACTGGACCCAAAAGAAATGCTGTAAATTTCATGCCGACAGCGAAGAACTCAAGAACAACACAAATAGTTTCCCTGTCCGGCACCGAAGTGTAGCATTTCTTTTGGAACCCGTCAAGGACAAGCCCCTTCGGGGTGGCTATTGCTGCCTCCTGCTCAGAATCTAAGAACAACAATGTATTTTTAAATGGAGAAATGTGTATACCATGT
>JAZRGR010000275.1:0-14374 GCA_045644345.1 Faecousia sp.
ACTGATGAGGTGTGCGGTAAAATGTTGCGTATTTATAGAAATCTACGGCGAATACGAAACATTTTCCACCTCATCCGCCCCTTCGGGGCACCTTCTCCTCAAGGAGAAGGCTTTGGTCTGTGCAAATCTCAAACAGAGCGACAAATCGGAATTTGACTTTCTCCCCGGATATGATTGACCCCCTCTGAGTGATTGGCTCAGAGGGGGCATCGAGAGATAAGCAGGTTTTGGGGAGGCAGAGCCTCCCCGGGGGTCAGGGACTTATTCTTCGGTCTTGATCAGCTCTGCAAAGAGGTATACCACCTTTGCGGCCTGGGCACGGGTAGCAAGACCCTGGGGATTCAGCTTGTTCTTGCCAACACCGTTTACAATGCCGTTCTTGATGGCCCAAGCCATAGGCACTCTTGCATACTCGCTGACAGATTCCTGATCTGCATAGGTGTCCAACACCTTCAGATCTTCATCGGAGATCTCATCCTTGCTCAAGCGGTAGAGCATGGTGACCATCTGCTCACGGGTGATGTTGTTCTCAGGTGCGAACTTACCCTTGCCAACACCGTTGATCACACCAATGCTGCTCATATAAATGACGGCATCCTTGTACCATTCTGCCTCCAAGTCAATATAGGGGTTCTCCAAGCCTTCCACAGAAGGCTCGCCCAGACTACGGTACAGGATCACCGCGAACTGTGCACGGGTCAGGTTTTTCTCCGGCATGAAGAGGTTCTCCTTCATACCGTTGACCAAACCGTTCTTTGCAGCTTCCATAACATATTCATAGTACCATGCTTCTTCCGCTACATCATCGAAGGGATTGACAAAAGGCTCTTCGAACATAGGATCCTTCTCGCCGCAGTCGGTGCAGGTTCCATTCTCGTAGGTGTGTTCACCGGTAGCGGGAACAGCCTCGGTCTTGGTAGCACCGCAAACGGTGCAGGTGAAGGTCTTTACGCCCTCAGTAGCACAGGTAGGCTCCACAGTAACAACACCTTCATCATAGGTATGCTCGCCGGTTGGCGCAACAGCCTCGGTCTTGGTAGCACCGCAGACGGTGCAGGTGAAGGTCTTTACGCCCTCAGCAGCACAGGTAGGCTCAGTAGTAACCTTTCCGGCATCCCATGTATGCTCGCAAGCCGTTGCAACAATGTCTGCACGGTCACGGACACGAATACGGGCATAGCTGTTATGAGAAATAGCATAGGTATCATCGTAGGATGCAATACCCGTAGCAGTTACGATCGCGCCTACTTCCAGATTCTCAATGGTCTTGGTGCCGGTAATATAGCCATCAATGAAGACACGGGCAATATCACCCGCTGCATCCTTTACATAGATGCTCTCTACCAGGCCATTTGCCATAACGATCTCCGTAGCCACACCGGCAATCGTAACCAGAGAGCCCTCGACACTACGGTCATTGAGCTGATCAGCGGTAATTTCCTTGGCTTCAACGGGATCGGCTTCTCCCAGCTTCTCAATGGTCATGACCTGAAGCTCAGGCTCACCCTGATAGAAGTCGGTAGTGCCGGTGATACGAAGCACATCACCAATGCGATACTCTCCTGCTACAGGGAAGCAGTTGATACCGGCAGTCTCATCCTGGACATAGATACAATCGAAGAAAGCCGTTTCCTTGTCGTAGCCGGAAGCATTGGAAGTAACTACGCCTTCAATGGTGAACTTGTAGCCTTCCTCTGTGACCTTGCGAACCTCTGCAATATCCGTGACCTTCACAGTACGGATGGCGGCAAAGATCATGGTCACAAGATCATTGTTGCCGTTCTCTGCGGGGATCTTCAGATCATAGTCGTTCATAAAGGGTGCGCCTGCTACAAAGATCAGGCCCTTGCCCGCCTGCCGTTCCGCAGCCATAACCATTAGACGGCCATCGCCGTAAACAGGAATGTCTCCACCCTTGCCGTCAGAGTCTCCGTCCTTGGAGATGGTATTGGCGTTGGCAAAGAGGATGGGATAGACAGTTTCGGGGATCTGCGTCACAGCATTGCCCTCTCCGTCTGCCACATAAATGGAGGAACCGCCGTAGAAGCTGACGCCGGTAGTCAGATCCTTGGTGAAATCATTGGTACCGAAGGTATCGAAGGTCAGACCGAAGGTGCTGTCCTCGTAAGTGCCATCGTCACTGAGCCGCAGGGCGGATTCCAGTGCAGCCAGGAGTCTGTTCTGGGTCGCGGCAATATGGGGCTCCATCTTGTCGTTGCTGTCGCCCAAGCCGGTGAGGATCAGGTTGCCTCCCTTGCTGTGGAACTGCTTCAGAGCCTCCAGCTCTGCCTCGCTGTAGTCCTTTGCCTCGGACAGGCGACGGGAAGGAGGATTCAGGAGAATTGCGGCGAACTTCTCACCCTCACAGGCGGCGATCAGTGCCTCGGAGCTGGTGAGCAGTTCTACACGGATGCCCGCCTCTCCTGCCATAGTGAGGAAGCTGTTCAGCAGGTCCTTGTTGTAGCCGTTAACGTACTCATTGCTGTGAGAAGCATCGATTGCCAGGTAAGTAAGCTCATCGGCAGAGGTCACATCCAGCTCTACGGAAGCGGTGTAGGTATAGTCCTTGCCTTCATATTCCAGAACTACGGTGACAGTGATGGTGCTGATCTTAGCTTCCTCGGGGATGTACTTCCACTCCAGAGTCTCGGTAGATACTGCACTCAGCACGCGGGAAGTGGTGTCTGCAAAGAGGACCTGAGAGCCGTTGAGGGTGTAGACCACACTCTTAATGACCGCATCGGATGCCTCTTCGTTGTACAGAGTGGTAGAAATGGTGACCTCTTCCCCAACTACAGGAGCGAGGATGTCGGCAGTGGTCTCACGGAGACCAACCTTCAAGCTCTCACCGACCCAAATGGGAGCGGTAACAGCGATGTCCTTGTCTGCCTGGGTCACTCGGAGGAAGTAGTAAGAGTACTCGGGCTCCAGCTCTACGGCGAGGATGCCCTTTGCCAGTTCCTCGGCATTGTCCCAGGTATAAGCGACCTTGCCGGAGTTGACAACCAGCTCTACTCTTACGGTGGAATCGGCCTCATCGGGATCCATGAGGGAAATATCGAACTTCAGAGTTTGGGGAACGGTCTCAATGATGGTACCCATGGGCAGATCATTGACAGAATAGCCGATCTCCAGATTTCTGTCCTCGGTAGCGTAGACACGGTAGTTGCGGATAGCCTCGTAAATGGCCTCTTCGCTGAATTCCTCAGCTAAGACTACATCACGGGCCTCGTTGCCATTGCCCCACTTACCCTTGTGGTTATCCTGGTTGTTGGTGGGAGCGATGTGCCAGCCCTTGTCCAGTGCCAGGATATACTGCTCGTAACTGGGATAGTAACCACTGCCATGGACGGGGCCTTCGCCGTTACCAACCTCAACCAGGTGCACACGGGTATCCACAGCCTCATTCCAGTAAGCAAAATCGGTAAAGTTGCCGAAGGTGGTGCCGGGGTGGTTCAGCTGGGTAATGGAGTCCACGCCCTCATCGGTACTCAGAAGATCGTAGTAAGCACGCATGCCTGCATCGGAGCTCTTATTATTCAGCGTCTTGTTGTTACGGGAAACGATACCCTCGGTAACGAAGGTATTCATATGTCCGGGACCGCCGGACCAGGTCATCTCAAAGCCGGGAATGGCAATGATGTTATCGTGGGTTGCATTGAACTCTGCCATTGCGGTCTTGTAGGTGTTCCACATCTTCCAAGAAGCATCGGTACAGAGATCCTTGTTGAACAGAGCCGCTTCGGGGTTGGCGGCATCGGTGCTGTCAAAGTAGTTGGAGTGGTCCGTGAAGGCCACGAAGTCTACATTGGCATCCTCAGGCAGATCTCCAATGTACTCCAATGCACCTGCCAGGGTACCTGCACCGTCGGAATACTCGCCGTTGTGGGAGTGGAGCTGACCGAACATGAGGATGTAGCTGGACTCACCGATGGTGAAGCTCCAGGTCTTGCTTGCGGTCTTGCCGTCGGCACGGGTAACGGTAACGGTGACAGTAACTCTGCCCTCTGCCATATCCTCTGCGGGGGTGTAAGAGAGGATGCCGTCGGCATAGGTAGCCTCAACAGCTTCCCCATTGACGGTCATGGTCAGAACAGGATTCTCACCTACATTGGTGAGCTTGGCAGTGATCTCGGGACGCTTGTTTTCCTTGGTTTGCGCATTGGCAATGGGAGTGACCTCGCCGATAACAGGCTCGTCCTTGACCTCAATGGTGATCTCAGACAGGATCTCCACGCCCTTGTTGTCCAGGCCCTTCACCGTAACGGTCAGGCTATCCCCTACGATGTACTCTGCAGGGATGGTAGCACCGTAACGCTCATTGGCGAGCTTGCAATCCAGCTCTGTCTCACCCAAGAAGGCCTTGATCTCCTTCACACCGAAGATGGCATCTACGGTAAAGTGGAGGACATAGTTCCGACCTGCATAAGCAGGCGCGGGGTTGCCGAATACGGCACAAGGCTCGTTGACCACGCCGTCCGTGATCTTCTCGTTGCCGCAGGGATAGAAGTGATAGGTAAATACATCTCTGTCCGTTACAGCGTACATACCCCAGGTGGTGAAATGATCGCTGAAGAACTGGAGATACTGGACATTCTCTTCGTGCTTGGCGGTGCGGCTACCCATTCTGTAGCCACCGTTGTACTCCTCTACGGTCCAATCTGCATCCTCGGATGCTTCCATGGTGTAGAAGGTGTTGTTGCCGGTGCCGGTGGAGCACAGGTAACCGAAGGATTCGTTAAAGAAGCGGTAATACTCCCCATTCTTCTCTACCTTGAACAGGAGAGCGCCGTTGGAGCAGATGGCCTTGCCGTTTTCAATGGTTGCAGGAGCCATCTTGACGGAACAACCGTAGATATCGCCGAGATCCCCATCCATGCCGGACAGAACGCCCTTGGCAGACTGGGTGTAGATCACAACAACATCATTCTCCTCCGGCAGACCGGGACGGTCCTGACCGTCCAGCTTGTAGATGGAGACGGGCTTCTGACCGGTGGCACCGTAGCAGGAGAAAATACCTACAGTGTTATAGCGGATGGTATTCGCCTTCTTGTCCAGCTTGGAGGTAATGGCGGCTTCTCCGTTTGCAGAGACAGTAATGGTCCAGGAAGCATTCAGGTCCTTGGCATCCTGGGTGCGGAGGAGGTTGCCGCTTTCGGGAGATGCATACAGGTAGCCGGGGAAATCGCCGTTGGTAGCATAGAGGGCAAAAGTGCCATCCTCTACACCGGATTCCAGAGTGATGATCTGGGTACCTTCGTCATAGCTGCAACGATCCATGGCCTTCACGACAATACCGTAGTCACGGTTATTTGCCTTCTGGGTGATACCCAGGGAGTAGTCCAGATCCTTGGTAACAATGATGATCCGGTCACCGGAGGCCAACTGAGAGGCATCGGTCACAAGCTGTGCCTGCTTGTCTCCCAGTGTGGGAGGTACATAGATGGTGTAGGTGAAGGTGACTTCCTTGCTGTCTTCCTGCCCTTCCATAACAGCCTTTACAGTGATGGTGGTATCCTCGGTAATGGTGAGGGCTTCTGTATAGGTCTGCCATTCACCGTTGCCGACCTTATAGAGGATGGTGGCACCCTCGGTGGCACAGGTCAGTTCTACCACCGTACCGGCGGTGACAGTGCCGGACTTGACGCTTGCCTTGGGGGTAGCAACTACATTGGAGGGCTGTACGGTTCCGCCGACCAGATAGAAGCGGATGGCATACATAGCCTCGGAGGGGTTGTAGTAGGCAGACCAGTAGTTCTTATCTGCATACCACTCCAGGAAGGTGCCCTGGCCGCTGCCTACGAAGAACTCGTCACTCTTGCCCTCAATGAGCTGGAGGGTCCAGTTGGTGGCCTCTTCTGCAAAGCCCAGATGGGTGCGGTTTACAACAGCCAGCTTCTGTCCATCCATGGAGGTGAAGCTGTAGGTGCCGTCCTCGTTGGCAGTGACGGTCCAAACATTCTCATCGGTATAGCCGGAGAGCTTGCCATCATGGTTGAGGACCAGTTCGGTGCCGGCAAGATCCTGATTCTTAGCCGTATCCACAATGGCTGTGCCCAGTGCCATGCTGTAGGTGGGGTTATAGATAATAACATTGTCACCGGTAGCAATGGTGTCCGTAAAGCCACCTGCAGTTCCTGCGAAGAACTGCATCAGGTAAGCCTTGGGATTGTAGGACTGGAAGCTGTATACGGTATAATTGCCCTTGTAGTATTCCAGAGCCATGTTGGGATTGGGGACGCTCTTTACAAAGAAGCCACCCTCTCCTGCCTCTACGGTCCACAGAGAACCCTCGGAAGCCGCGGCCTCGAAGGTCAGATTGTTGGCAGAAGCACCGCAGGTCAGGTATTCCCCTGCCTCGTTCAGGAAGCTATAGTAACCGTCGGCATCGATTTCAACGGTGAGAGCTTCCATTTCTTCTGTAACGGCAAGCTGATCATTTTCTACAGTACCCGTAGCGGCGGCCAGTTGGGTGCCGCTGACAGTGGCAGTGAGAACTGCCTTGTTGGTGGGATTGTAGACATAGACCACAGCACCGTTTTCCAATTCCGTTACAAGATCTGCCACTTCCCCCTCTACAGGAGCAGGAGGCTCTGTAGGATCCGTCTCGGAGGGCTGGGTGGTCTCTGTAGGATCAGGCTCCGTGGGAATAGTGGTCTCAGGGGGATCGGAGGGATCTGCATTGGGATCCAGCACCCAGAACTCCAGGATCTCCCCGGAAATATTGCCGGTAGCATAAGCTTTGTAGCATCTCCAGTCGGGAGTCGCACCTGCATAAACACCCAGATAACGGACAGTGCCGCCACCGTCATCCGCAGACAGATAGTTATCGGGGATCAGGGTGAATACCGAGCCGGTCTCACCGATTCTGACACCGTTGTTGGTGGCAGTGATGTAGAGATAGCTCTCGCCGGTCTTCAGGTGGAAGCCACCTTCTGTGGGAACAATGCTCCAGCCATAGGCTGCAGAATCTCCCCGGGTGGTAAGGGTAGTGCCACTGACGGTTGCGGCGTCCCCTAAGGGCTGGCCGCTGCCGCCTGCGCCGGTGGTGGGTAGTGCGTAAGTCACACCGTCTTTGGTCATGGTAATGGCCACGGTGTCCGTGGGCTGAATGGTCTCAAAGGCCGTCTTGGTCCATGCAGTTCCCTCGCCCTCTGCAAAGGCAAAGCCGGGAACCATGGACAGAATCATAGCCAGAGCCAACACCCACGACAGGATCCTGCGTTTCATACTATTTCCTCCTTTATAAATGTTTCCCTACAGATGCTCTTTTCAGCTTCCTTCAGGACGATAATATTATACCATAACATAGAATCCGATAGCAAGTATTACATGCGTTTTTACTGTAAAATCCATGTCTCAAAAATTATTCTTGACTTTCCCCCCGTTCTGTTGCATAGTATAGGTACTTCCTTACATATCGGAGGCTTACTTATGAAAGAATTTACCATCGGTGCCAATGATGCAGGCCAGCGTCTGGACCGTTTCCTTGCCAAGTCTGTTCCCCTGCTCCCTGCTTCCCTTGCCCAGAAATATATCCGCCTCAAGAGGATCAAGCGGAACAACGGTCGTGCTAATCGGGATGACCGCTTGGTACAGGGAGATACCCTGCAATTATATATCAATGACGAATTCTTCGACACCCCTCGTGAAGACAACGCCTACCTCACCGTAGCCACCCCGAAGCTGAACATTGTCTACGAAGACGACCACCTCATATTGGTTGACAAGAAGCCGGGAGTAGCTGTCCACCCCCACGACGGTGCAGAGTACGGCAGGACCCTCATTGACCATATCCAGGCCTATCTCTATGCTAAACGGGAATGGCGACCCCGTGAAGAGCAATCCTTCACTCCCGCTCTGTGCAACCGCATCGATCGGAATACCGGAGGCATCGTCATTGCCGCCAAAACCGCCGAGGCCCTCCGGGTCATGAACCAGAAGATCAAGGACCGCGAGCTGGACAAACGATATCTCGCCATCGTAGAAGGCACACCCAAGGCTCGTGAGGGAGTTCTAAAGGGCTATCTCTTCAAGGACGCCGCCAAGAATCGGGTTTTCGTTACGGACAAGCCTCAGGCAGGCTCCAAGAGCTGTGAGACCCGTTACAAGGTGCTGCGATCCGGCAACGGTCTGTCCTTGGTGGAATGCGAGCTGATTACCGGAAGGACTCATCAGATCCGTGCCCAATTCGCTCACGCAGGTCACCCTCTCTTAGGGGATGGCAAATATGGCAAGCTGAACAAGAACTACGACCGCCGCTACCAGGCCCTCTACTCCTACAAGCTTACCTTCACCTTCACCACCGACGCAGGTGCTCTATCCTACCTCAACGGCAGATCCTTCACCGTAGACAAGGTGGACTTCGTGGAGGAATACTTTCCCAAATGAGCCTACCGGGAGCTGTATTGTAACAGCTCCCGGTTTTATACTGCCAATTCCGATTTATCGAGCTGTTTATCGTATAACACCGTAGGGGCGACCTGTGGTCGCCCGGTCATTGTCGTTAAACGACAATGACGAAATTACGGGATTATCGCGAGATTTCCGACAAAATCGAAACATTCTGCGGGCGACCACAGGTCGCCCCTACGAACAAATTCGGAAATCGAACTGCTCCATAAATCGGAATTTTCACAAAAACGAAAATATCCGTTTGGAAGAAAAATAGACTGCCGCACGTTTTACGGTGCGGCAGTCTTGCTATTTACTGTGGAATTAGAAGGGCAGAGTGGCGTAGGGGCCGCCACGCATCCACTCGTTGGTGTGGTTCTGATAGCCCAGGTAGTTGGGAGTATTGACAGGGTCAGCACAGAGCCAGCCGGGCTTGTTGTACTTGTTGGTGCCGGGAGCATCGGGGCAGTAGACATCGGACCATACATGTCCGGTGTTGGTAACTGCAAACTGACAGTTCCAGTGAGAGTAGCGGCCGGGAACACCCAGAGAACGAGCACAGGCATTCATCAGGTGAGCCATGTCACAGCAGTTACCTGCCTTGGCATTCCAGGTGCCCAGAGCACCACGCTGGGTATCATAGTAGCTATCGTAGGAAATCTTAGCAACCATGAACTCCATGAGGTTGAACATTGCCTGATAGGTGGTAGTGGGCTTCTTGTAGCCACCGTGAGAACCGCTGCTGAATGCCATACCGGACTTAGCAACAGAAATAATGGTTGCATTGGTGGAGGGGCAGTTTGCAGTGGGAACCATGTACTGCTTATAGGCAGAGAAGTCATTGCCGAAGGAAGCATCGCCGGAACCGACACCGAGATACTCATACCAGGGCTTGACTGCTACGGAATCGGGCAGAACGCCATTCTTAGCATAGGAATCCAGGACACATGCCATGAGGTAGACCACACCGTGGTGGTGCATCTGACCCAGAGCAGTGGTGCAGTAGTTGGCGGCCTGACCATTGTTAACCATGAAATTGTTGGTTCTGGTAGCCATATCCAGATACTGTGCCTTGGTAATGTTGCCGGCAGACAGCGCCTCAGTGGGATTCTCGGGCTCTGCATAGGAAGGTACGCTGAGCTCGCCGCTGGTCTGACCGTTGTTGAGACCGTGAATAACCTGTCCTGCAAGATACAGATACTGTGCAGGTCTGAGGTTGGTGGTACCTACGGTAATGGTCTCGGGAAGATCCTCGTTGGTAGCGACATAGTTAATGATGTTGGTAGCAGCAATAACCACATTGGTGTACCAATCGTCGGTCATGGGCTTGCTGGAGGAGGTGGGAACGGTCTCGGTGGGCTTTTCGGTAGGCTTTTCGGTGGGAGCAGTGGTGGGTGCAGTGGTGGGAGGAGCTACATCCTCAACAGAGCCACCCCAGCCGTGAACGGTGTTGTAGTTGGGCAGCTCGCCATTGTCCTGATACCATGCAAGGATTCTTGCATAGCTGTGAACCAGATCATAGTAATGAACGGGACCCAAGTCACTGCTGGTGCTGTAGTTGGGAGCCTGCTGATTCTTTTCGATCCATGCTACGGTACGGTTTGCCATATCTACATAGTCAGCTCGGTAGCAGGGGCCTGTGCCGTCGCCCTGGGGATTCTCGGGCTCTGCAGCAACGGGAACCTTCAGTTCACCGGAGGTCTGGCCCTTGTCCAGAGCGATGGTTACGCTCATTGCCAGATACAGATACTGGGCAGGAGTGACTGTCAGGGGACCTACAGCGATCTTAGCGGGGAGAACGTTGTTTGCCATCTGCTGCTTAACAAACTGAGATGCATCCATAACAGCCTTGAACCAATCTGTGGGAGCAGAAGGAACAGCCTCAACATCCACATCACCGAAGTGAGTGGGCAGGAAGGTGATGGTCTCAGGCAGAGCCTTGCCGGTGTGATATGCAGCCATAGCCTGTGCGAAGATGTGACCGATAGAGTACAGAGTCACGCGACCATCATAAACATTGGTGCCGTCGGTGGGACGGTTAAAGCTGGCAGGCAGCTTGGCCATGTTATTGCCGTACTTGGCAACACGCTCAGCCAGCTCCAGGTACTGTGCCTTATTGAGGGAATTGCCCTTACCGTTCTTAACGGCATTGGTGGCAAAGGTAATTTCCTTGTAGGAGATTTGGGTGGTGTTTGCCTTGCCCTGGGACAATGCATATAGTGCATTGGCAGCCATAAGAATGTAATCCTCATAACCCATCTGGAACTCGGTAAAGTTCAGTGCAGGAAAGGTAACGTCGAAATATATACCGTCAACGTCCTTGGAACCCTCTTCAATGGCTCTCTTAAAGGCATTAACAACATCACCGGAAATTGCAGCAATCTTTGCAACATCCAGAGATTCGGGGGCTGCAGCAGAGGCAGTCAGCATGCCGAACATAGACAGCAACAGTGCCAGAGCCAACAGCACGGATAAAATACGATGCTTTTTACTCATGGGGTTATCCTCCTATAATTTAGGGAAACTCTGAATAAATAGCCGTCAGCACTCAGCGAATCTTTTGTCCCAACTTTTCGGTTTGAAAAACTTGAAATACACAAAGTATTCCTGCGTTTTCCAAACCTCAATTTGGAACAAAATCTCTCGCCGATTGCTCTCGGCGATTAAATCAGAGCTTCCCCGGTGAAAAGAGAAAGTATCGGGCATTTACACAACTACGATGTATGAGAGGATCGGGCTATGACAGAGGTATCGATTGTTCCTTGCGACAAGTATGAGCCGGAGGTGTGCGAGAAAGCACTGATGGATGTTCTGGAGCCTTTAGGGGGACTGGAATGGGTGAAACCGGGGATGTGCATTGTGATCAAAGCGAACCTGGTGGGAGCTTACGGCCCGGATCAGGCGGCAACGACCCATCCTACTCTCTTGGCGGCTCTTACGAGGCTCCTAAAGGCTCGTGGAGCACAGGTTGTCATCGGAGACAGCCCCGGAGGATTGTATAACGAAGCCTTCCTAAGTCGTGTGTATAAGGCGACCGGATTACAGGAGGCTGTTGAAGCAGGGGCAGAGCTGAATCATGATTTCTCTCAAAAGGTAGCACGGTTCCCACAGGGAAAGGTCGTGCGAGAATTCCTGTATACCGCCTATTTAGACCGAGCGGATGGGATTATCAGCTTCTGCAAGCTCAAGTCTCACGGTATGATGGCACTGTCTGCGGCGACCAAGAATCTATTCGGTGCAGTACCCGGCACCACCAAGCCGGAGTACCATTTCCGCTATCCGGATCCGATGGATTTTGCCGGGATGATATTGGATCTGAATGAATATTTCCGTCCCAGACTGTTTCTGGTTGACGGTGTAATGGCTATGGAGGGGAACGGCCCCACTGCAGGTACTCCCCGTTATGTAGGTGCGCTATTGGCAGGAACCGACTGCCATAAGCTGGATAGGGTCTGCGCAGAGCTGATCGGCTTAGATCCCGATACAGTCCCCACGCTGCAAGCGGCGGTCCGTTACGGATATTTGCAGGAATCGGGAGCAGACATTTCCATAGCGGGAGATCTGCAACCCTTGAAGGTCAAAGACTTTGATCTGGTGCGACAGCCTAAGAGCACCCAGTTCCGTAACGTGTTCCCGGGGAAAATGGGGGAGCTCTTCGGCAATGTGGCAAGACTCTGCCTGCGCTCTAAGCCCAAGCTAAAGCCATCGGAATGTGTAGGCTGTGGTGTATGCAAGCAGGTCTGCCCTGCCAATGCGATCCGCATCGTGAATAAGAAAGCGGTCATTGACCGCAAGGCGTGTATCCGTTGCTTCTGTTGTCAGGAATTTTGTCCCAAGGGAGCTATGAAGGTGTCCCGAACCGTGATCGCTAAAATTCTGAATCCTTAATAGCATCTTGCAGTGCATGATCGGCAGTCAGCGGAGAGCCCGCATATGATATACCCATGGGGAGAGATGGGAAAGGGATAATTGATCAGAGAAAATTCTATGAAAACTCTTACATTCTTGTGTGGTATAGGTATATTAAAAGAGTAAAGTTAGAAAATTACTGAAATTTGGAAAAAATACTTGACAAATGATTACTATTCCAATAGAATTAGAGTAGAGTAAATGCAAAGGGGGAATAGTTATGCATTTGACAATCGCTGAGCGTAAGGTGATGGAGACTGTCTGGGACGGCGGAGACATGACTGCCAAGGACATTGCTGCAGCCTTGCGTGAGACCGCTCAATGGAGCAAGACCACCAGCTACACCATGATCACCCGTTGTGTTAACAAGGGCTATCTGGTTCGCAAGGATCCTCACTATGTGTGCAGTGCCAAGGTCAGCAGAGAAGAGGTTTCCCACTGGGAGACCGAGGAACTGCTGGAGAACAACTTCCAGGGCTCCGCAGACCTCTTGATCGCCGCTCTGGTCGATCAGAAGAAGCTGTCCAAGAAGGATGTGGAGAGACTCTGCAAGCTGGTCGAGGAGATCGAGGATTAATTTCCATACAAAACAGCAGGATGACGACAGTCAGCCTGCTGTTTTCTCAATTTTTTGCATAGTTTGCAGATTTCGGTTCATCCTATGAGGGAAGCAAATAAAGGAGGAAATGTCCATGAGATCCATTGTTCGTGTAATGTGCTTCCTGCTGCTCTTTGGGTTGGTGTGTCTGCCTGTAGGTGCAATGGAAGGAGAGACCCTGTATGACCGGGAATACTGCTTTAGTGCAGAAAATTTTGAGGAGGATGCAGAGGGAGTCATGATTCGCTCTGTTCCCGATCAAGAGATCGGCGTATTCTGTCTGGAGGATCGGGTGCTTCGCCCCGGTGATGTCCTCAGCGCAGACCGCTTATCTGAGCTGCGAATGGTCCCTACCTGCCACGAAAATTGCGAGGCAGTGCTGAGCTACAGTCCTATTATCGGCAACCGCTTGGGGGAGGGTTCCACTCTTGTGATCAAGATTCGATCCGGCAAGAATGAAGCACCCAAAGCGGAAAATATGGAAATAGAGACCTACAAGAATATAGCCAATAACGGCAAGCTCCTTGCAGTTGACCCGGAGGGAGCAACACTGGAATATGCCCTGGCAGACCGGCCCAAGTACGGCAAGGTAGAGATCAAGGCAGACGGGAGCTTCCTGTATATCCCCGGCAAGAACAAGGTGGGTGAAGACCAATTTACCTTTACGGCAAAGGATGAGGCAGGCAATGTGTCTCAGCCCGGAACGGTCAAGGTTAGGATTATGAAGCCGTCGGAGGCAAGAACCTTTGCAGATATGGAAGGGAATCCTGCAGAATTTGAGGCAATGTGGGCGCGAGAGGTGGCACTGACCGGCGGTATGGAGATCGCAGGCAGGACCTGCTTCTGCCCTGCCGGAACAGTAAGTCGCGGAGAGTTCCTTGCCATGGTCATGGAGCTGACAGGGCAGACCGTGGATGAGAAGGTGACAGCATCGGCCTTTGCAGACGGAGAGGAAGCGGCACCTTGGCTGCGTCCTTATTTGGCAGCCGCAGTGCGCAAAGGCATTGTTCGAGGAGAACTGCGCAATGACAGCCTGGTATTCCGTCCCAATGACCCCATCAAGGGCAGGGAGGCGGCAGTGATCCTGCAGAATGTGTTACAGCTTCCTGTAAGTGCCTCGGCACAGGACAGCACAGAGCCTCGGTGGTCTGCGGCATCTGTACAGGCATTGGGAGAGGCAGGTCTTTCTGTAGAGCCTGCAGAGTATCTGACCCGTGAAGAGGCAGTGTGTCTGCTGTATACCATCAGTAGCCGATCCTAATTGAATATGCAGAAAACAGGGTGCTTGTTGTACAGACAGCACCCTGTTTTTATGTGCGGAAGCAAGAAGGAAAATTCCGATTTATGGAGCTGTTCGATTTCCGAATTTGTTCGTAGGGGCGACCTGTGGTCGCCCGCAAAATGTTTCGATTTTGTCGGAAAACTCGTGATAATCCCGTAATTTCGTCATTGTCGTTTAACGACAATGACCGG
>JAZRGR010000276.1:0-37940 GCA_045644345.1 Faecousia sp.
ACACGCCCCTTGCCTCTCCCATTGGGAGAGGTGCCTCGAAGAGGCGGAGAGGGTAAATTGCACCATCGTCACCCGTACAAATTTCGTTACAACGAATGCATCGCCAAGCGTGTTCGTAGGGAACGACCCTGTGTCGTTCCGTGCCAGTATCGTAACCCGTATGCAGTAATTATGTTAGGAAAATTCGGATATTAGTCGATAACATAGGAAATTTGCAGGATATTTCTTTTGAAATTTATACCATCGTATATTGTGACCCTCGGGTCAGGACACAGGGTCGTTCCCTACGAACAAATTTGATTGTTTGTACGTTTCACGCAAAATGCCTACGGGTGACGATAATGCCGTTTCCCCTCTCAGTCCCACCCAGACAGCTCTCACCAAGGGGAGAGCCAAGAGTGCCTTGGAGTATCAGAAACAGCTCGACAAATCGGAATTGGAAGATAGGGATTGCGGTGCATAGGGTGTGGGAGCTTTCTGCAATGATGTAGGGTTGAGATGGGGCGGTTACTGGGCGGAGGGGTTATTCCATTTTACCTCATTTGCACTGCAATGCAAACGCATGACGGTATGGGGATCGTCGGAGGTGATTTCATAAACATAGTCTACCGGGTCGGCATAAACCGAGGCGGTGAGTCTGACGGTGCCATCTAAGCAGTAGCTTGCGATATATCGGATATTTTTCAGTCGATAATCGAAGCTTACGACATAGCCGATGATACACACTTCTGTACATAAGGCATTCTCGGGAATATAGGGGGCGGCAATCTCCCGAGGATCGGGAAAGACATAGAATCCGTCGGGGTCTTTGGGAGCGAAGGTTTGGAGAACGGCATCACGCTGTTGCACCTCATCCTCTATGTCAAAGTCCATCTGTAGATCCGCAAGCTCCTCTACGGAAATATAGGATGTGGCTTCATTTGGGGATCCTTCCGGAGAGGTATCCTGTGCATTTGGGCCGTTGCCAAGGGCAAGCAGGATCCCAAGGATCAGGGTTAGGGGAAGGATGACCTTACATGCATTGTAAAACAGATTCATAATGATACCTCCTTTGAAAATGATATTTTTTGTGGGAATTGTTGGGGTGTAATGGCGGTAGGTCTATTGATGCTTTTCATATATGGTGGTTGCAGTGTGGGAGCAGTAGGTTGCGGAGTAGTAGAGAGTGCTGTTGACATCTAGGTGGTTTGGGTGAACATATTTCGTTAGGAACTCGAAAGTGCCGTCCATGTCCCTGTCTGTGTAGGATAAGCTTACATATCGGTCTTCTGCAAAATAGTCGATGTACAGATAATATTTACTCCCATCAACCTCTCCGAGCCTTGCTTCCGGGGGAAGCAGGTCGGCACAGAGGGGCAGAAGCGACTCCTCCGGAATGGGGCGGCCTGTTTCGGTGAGAATGGGGAGGGCAGATATCCGAGTCAAGAAGTACAGCTCTTCTTCTGTGGGGATCACTGTTGGACAAAGAGTCAAAATCTCTTCGGCTTCTATGGTGGGGACCTTATGGGTAGTTGCTTTGTGGGTATTGATATAATGCTTGAGCTGTGGAACGCTCAATGCCAGAATAGCCAAAAGGAGAATACTCCATAGGATGATGCTACGGCGTTTCTGTCTCCTTTCAGCCTGTCTTTGTGCCTCCAATGCAGCCTTCCATTTCTCATTAGGGTCGGGGAGGGGTGGTGCAGGGATGGTCATTCGACGGTATTCCTCCATACATTCCGGACAGCAGGACAAATGTTCACGAATATATTCTGCGGTTCCCGTTGCGGTGATGTCTTCTATGTACAAGGGAAGAAGATCACGGACGATCTCACAATGGTTCATAAGGATCCCTCCATTTCTGCTATGATTTGGTTCTTGGCTCTGAAGAAGGTGACTCTTGCCCAATTCTCGCTCCGATCCATAGCTTCGCCGATCTGACGGAAGGACAAGCCTTCCAACCGCATATACAGTACCTGCCGTTGAATGGGTGACAGGATAGAGGCGGCCTGTCTGAGTAGATCTTCTTGCTCTTTCTCCAGATACAGGCTTTCCGGGGACGGGGTGACAATGGGTAAATGCTCCTCTAAGGGAACATAGCGTTTTTCCTTCCTGTAATGGGTGTACAGGAGATTCTTACCGATGGTACACAGCCATGTAGTGGGTGCATATCGGGGATCGTAGGTGTGGATCTTCTTAAAGGCCCTCAGAAAGGTCTCAGATGTAAGATCCTCAGCAAGATAGGGATCACCACACAAGGACAGTAAATATGCGTATACCGTCTTGTAATGCTCCCTATAAAATTCCTCTTGCAAGTCGATCCCTCCTTCCGGTGTTGTTTCATCTATTATACTAAAAGGAGACAGAATTCGTTACATGAATTTGTAAAATTCCGATTTGTAGAGCTGTTTATCGTATAACCCCGTAGGGGCGACCTGTGGTCGCCCGGTCATTGTCGTTAAACGACAATGACGAAATTGTGGGATTATTACGAGATTTCCGACAAAATCGAAATATTTTGGGGGCGACCACAGGTCGCCCCTACGGACAAATTCGGAAATCGAACTGCTCCATAAATCGGAATTTAGCGCATATAGAAACACGGGGTTGCCTTGAAATGGTAGGCAACCCCGTGAGTGGTTTCATCAGCGTCTGTTATTGTAGTCGGCTTCGATATCGGACTTCCAGTTATCCGACATCTTAGGGGCGGAACGGTAGGAGCCAATGGCGCAGGAGAGTGATTCGTAGATCACATTGGTGCCCTTGGTGTCGGCATGATAGTTGGTGGCACGCTCCGGGGCAATACCGAAACGACCGGCTTCCTTAGCGGCATCAATATTGGCTCCCAGGAAGAGGAATTCCCAGCCGTATTTCGCCTTCTGTCGGGTGATCATGGCCTTTACCTTATCGTAGGTGTAGGTACGGCTGGCATTCTCCATGCCGTCGGTGGTAATGACGAAAAGGGTCTTTTCGGGACGGTCCTCTTCACGGGCATACTTGTGGACATTGCCAATGTGGTGGATGGCGCCACCTACAGCATCCAGCAGTGCAGTGCAGCCCCGAACATAATACTCTTTGTCGGTGAGTGCAGGCACCTTGTTAAGAGCCACTCTGTCGTGGATCACTTGGGTCTCATTGTCGAAGAGCAGGGTGCTGATGTAGGCTTCACCGGGCTCTTTCCGCTGCTTTTCGATCATGGCATTGAAGCCACCGATGGTGTCCCTCTCCAGTCCGGACATTGAGCCACTACGGTCTAAGATAAATACGATCTCGGTCAAATTCTTTCTCATGTTGTGTTCCTCCTGTAAGTTGTATTGGTTTTCCTTGTGACAATATACTACCATGCTCAAGAGGAAAAAGGGTCAACTCGCAGGGGACTTTTTCTAAAATTGGATAGGAGCCATCTCAAAACGAGATGGCCCCATAGTTTGTTTATACACCCAGGGTCATTTGATCGAACTCAAAGAGAGTCATGTTGATCTCGAACATATCATAATTCTTACGGGAGATGAAGTACATGATGATCACATCGAATTTACTGCTCCGGGTAAGGGCATAGCCTGCTCGTCCGATCAGATCCTCGGTTTGAGGAAGGTCCAACTCCAGTGCGATAGCAAAGGCTAAGGCAGTGGCCTTGGTAGGCTTGTAATCCGGGTTGTTGCGGATCTTGGAAAAGTGTTGCTTGCTCACATTGGCCTTCTTGTAGATGTATGAATCCTTCTTCCCTGTTTGATCGATGAGCTTAAGGAGCGTTTCTGAAAAGCTTGCATCCGTGTTAGCCAAAAGCTCATCTAAGGAGAGGGACGGTGCGGCTTCGGTCTTAGAGCAGACCATGGCCGCCTTAGGCGGGGGAATGGGTACACTGTCCTCCCGGCTTGTATTGGAAAGGATGGCTTCCCTACATGGAGAGCACCTCTGCGCCTCCATCAGACAGTCGTAGGAAATGTCTCGATCCCTCTGCCGTCTCAGGTAGGAGGATGTGGAGAACCGCGCCTTTTGACGGGTGATTTCCTCATCTATGTAATGCTCATCAATGTAGGATTGCACATGGAAGAACAAGCTCCGAGACAGTAGGAAGGCTTCCTTATCCCAGACCACCAGATAGATCTGCATCTCGTGATTCATGAGGAATCGGCTGACAGTATCCATGACAATGCTTAGTGCCTCTTTCTTGGGGAAGCCGTAATTCCCCGTGGAGATCATGGGGAAGGCAATAGAGGCACAGCCCAAGTCAGCAGCCATGGTGAGAGTATTCTCGTAGCATTGACGGAGCAGACCGGCTTCGCCCTCTGTGCCACCCTGCCATATGGGACCGACAGTGTGTATGACCCATTTAGCACTTAAACCAAAGCCCGGGGTAAGGGCGCACTGGCCTACGGGAATGGTGCCGATCTTCTTCCTTGCTTCCAAAAGCTCCGGGCCTGCCTTCTCATGAATGGCGGCATCCGTTCCCGAGCCGATCATAGGACGGGGATTGGCAGTATTCACAATGGCATCTGTCTCTACCTCTGCAATGTTATTCCGAATAATCTGAAAGGGCATCATACCACCTCCTGTTTATATTATAAATCAAGAAGGGGCTTTCGTCAACCATGGAGTATTACGGGATCGTATTGGGCAAAAAGGGATAGGACTTCTTGGTAGTAGTCTTCTTGGGTGGCATATGCTGCGGAGGAATAAGAGGTTTCTACGGCGGATAAATATAAGGGAATATTTCTGAGCTGATAGGTATAAAGAATACGGAGCATCTCGGAGAGGCTACATGGTGCCAAACTGCTCAGATCCGTTGCAACAATGGTGGGCATGGGACCCGGGGAGGAGGTAAGTCTGCATGCAAATCCCCCTCTTTCGTATTCGCTGACATATAGTGTGAGACCGTGGCTCGTATCCAGATTAAAGTATTGAGGATAGCTATCTATAAGGGACATAATTTCCATGGGATCCGGGAGAGCACCTGTGATTTCCGCGCGGAGATCATAATATTTTACTTGCTCCGGGGCGTAATAGGTGGTGACACGGATCTGTAGGAGCCCATCCCGTTCCGCCAGAGCATATTGATAACCCCTGATATCGCTGATATGATGACTGGTCATATTCACGGGATCGTAGTACAGGATGCCGGCGGTGGAGATTCCGTAGCCGAGAATATAGCTACAGCACAGGTCGGCTACACCGTCTAAGGTCACATCTGCGAAGTAGGCATTCCTGATCCCGTCGTTAAGGATGATATCCGTGTGTTTACCCTCTGTCTCAATGGAGATCGTCGCCTTCCCACGATCGAAGGTGAATCGAAGACCCGGGATCGTGGGATGGGTCGCCGTCAGGATCCCGGCATAGTCCGGAGAATCGAACCATTTTTCATAGATAGGTGCAGACAAAAAACCTTCCACGAAATTACTCCGAATATCTATGGATAACCCCGTTTGACAATCTGTGAGAATGGCGGACCAAGGACTACCTGTCACACTGCCTCCGTTGCATCGCAATGTATAGCGGTCGTTGATGGGGAATTCCAAAACATACAGGCCGGAACCTATATCCGTGCCCTTGAAGGGATAGAGATCTTCCCAGGTTAGAGTATTTCCCTTGTGAGACAGTTCTATGACACGGGCAAGGGTCAGCTCCTCCGTACGGAAGGGCAGGCGGCTTGCAAGGGGATGACCGTAGTATTCTAAGGCGGCACGGCGTACCTTCAGCGCCCAGGACTCTTCTTCAACGGTGAAAATGAGGGAGGTGGTGGGATCTCTTTCGACTTCGTGAATCACAGATCGGGCGGCATTCAAGTCATAGGCGGAAATGTGGGTTGTATCGGGGATCGATTTGGACAGGAAGGCTGTCAGCTCCTCGTCATCCATTTCCGATAGACGCTTCCCCTCCCAGGATAAATAGAAGGGGTAAAGAGCATCCTGCGTCCTGTATGCAAAGACCGTGTCACCGGAACGGTCATCTCGGACCAGGAGAGGTTCCCCTGCGTGAAGGATCTGCGCCACTTCTTTATAGGATTGGATTTTCTCCACTGCTTTACCCAGATCCGGCATAGTCGGGAAGCATACAAAAGCCTCCGTAGAGGTGTATTGAGCCAATCCCGATGGATCGAGGCAGATAACACGCAGTGCATCGCCCTCCTGTCGGAAATAATAGTTCCCGTAGGTCCACTGATCAGAGATGTATGTAGAATCGGAAAGAATGTCGTACACAGCGACTTGAAGATTGGTATGGAAGTGCCGCCAAAATGTCATGCATAATTCCGGGATGCCGTCCCGGTTCAGATCGGAGAAATAGGCATTCACACAAGTTCCGATACTGATTGGGCCGCTATTCTTTTCTATTTGAATGGCTTCTCCTGTACGGCGGAATAGGATGTCGGGGAAGCCGGAAAGACGGAAGCTCTCTGCGTCAATGGCACAATCATCCTCATATTCCAACTCGTCGAACCAGAGAATGGGTTTGGAATAGTCTTCTGCAGAGCTTGGGTCGGTGAGAAAGCCTACGGAGAGGACAGTGCAGAGGATCAGAGAGGCAACAATGATCCAAAATGTGGGCTTCTTGTAGCTGAGGATAGAGGAAATACGCTTTTTTACACTGCCCTCTCCAAAGGCAAGGGGACAGGCAGAAAGGCGGAGTTTAGGACTGCTGCAGCGGAGTAGGGCTTGGGAGTAGGGTTTCTTGGATTCGGCACCTAAGAGTGCCATGACCTTCTCGTCACAGGCGAATTCAATGTCTCTGCAAAGGAGAAGATAGGCGACCCAGAGAATGGGATTGAACCAATAGACCGTCAGGAGCAGGAAGGCAAGGGGCTTCCACCAGTGGTCCTTCCGCTTGAGATGGGCTTCTTCATGGGCGATGACATAGGTCAGATCCTCTGCTGTAAGATCCGAGGGCAGATAGATCCTCGGACGGAAGAATCCCAAGAGGAAGGGAGCGGGAATATGATCGCAGAGCCGGAGATTCCCTTCCAGGGGTACGGCCTCCCTCAGCTTTCGGAGCAAACGGAGATAGCTGAAGCAGAAATATCCCAGCATTAGGATCATACCGAGGATCCATATGTTGGTGACTATGGCAGTGTAGTCCCGGGCCGGAGGTGCAAGTGTAGTGACAGTAGGGGGCAGAATATCGGGAGACCGGTTGACTATGGGAGGGAGGACTATGGGTTGCACCTGCACTGCCCTTGGCGTGTAGGTCAAGAGCTCCGATGTAATAGGCTCTGTATTGGGGATCAGACTCTGCTTGCTCTCGACGGAGAAGGGGAGCAGCAGTCGCAGTCCTACTAACCCCCATAGAAGAACAGAGATCCACTTAGGAGCTTTCTTCAGGATCAGCCGTAGGATCATGACACCGACAGCGAAATAGCTTGCGGTAATGCTCATGTTTAGCAGCTTCAGAAAGACAGCAGACATATTCAGCCCTCCTCGTAATCTTCAATCATGCGGCGGAGCGCAGAGACCTCCACGGGGCTTAGCTGCTTGCGACTGGTGAAGGCAGCCAGGAATGCAGGCAGAGAGCCTTGAAAGGCATCCTCTACGAAGCGTTCACTCTGACGGGCATAGAACTCCTCTCTGGAAAGGACTGCGGTTACAGTGCCCTTCTCATTCCGGAAGATACCTTTGTCACACAGACGCTTTAAAACGGTGTAGGTGGTGGACTTCTTCCAGGAGAAGGATTCCTCACAGAGCTTGACCAGCTCGGAGGAGGCGATAGGCTCATGCTCCCAAATCAAATCTGCAAAACGGGCTTCTACAACACCTAACTGTAAATCACTCACAATTGTACCTTCTTTCTAACAGGTATTAAGTCTACAGTTTGTAGACTGATTATAGTCTACAGTATGTAGACTGAAAAGTCAAGAGGGAAAATAAAATCATCTTGCAATTTGGGGAAATTCTTGATATGCTAAAGAAAAAGGAGGGGATCCCTATGGAGATTCAGCCGGGACGGTATCGGCATTTTAAGGGCAAGGAGTATGAAGTCCTCCATTTAGCCCGCCATTCTGAGACAGAGGAGTGGATGGTGGTCTACCGTGCCCTCTACGGAGATTTTCGTATTTGGGTGCGGCCTGCTTCCATGTGGCTGGAAACGGTGGAGCGGGATGGGAAGATTATGCCTCGCTTCCAACGAATCGAGGAATAAAGAAAGAACCCGTAACACCGTTCCGATCATAGGAATAGGTATTACGGGCCTTTCTTCTGTTGTAGGCTCTGGGGTTCTCCGGCTTGCGAGTAATGGGCTTGATAGCACCCCAGGTGCCACGGTTGGCGGCATTGCGCTTCTTCTGCTCTTTTTTGGAAAGCTTTTCAAAGGGAATCATTTTTTCCATGGGAAATCTCCTTTCAATTCGGATCCTATGCAGGACCTTGTTGGAGATGAATCATAGCAGAAAAAGGTCTGTTTGTCAAGTAAATATATTATGAATAAGGAAAGATACATGGGAATGTTAAAGATTTTAACCCGGGAGGCATATCCTCGGGTGTATGAAATTATGGAACAGAGCTTCCCGAAGGAGGAGTACCGCCCTTATGAAGGGCAGCTTGCTCTGGCAGAGAGGGCAAACTACAGACTCTATGGGGAAATGGCTGATACAGGGGAACTGCTGGGCTTTATGGCGGTATGGGAGCTGGAGGGATATTGCTTCCTGGAGCATTTTGCGGTGTCTCCCACAGAACGTAATGGCGGCTTAGGTACTGCTATGCTTAGGGAGCTGAAGGAGCTGTATAGAGTGCCTATTTGCCTGGAGGTAGAATTGCCCCGGAATGGGCTGACATGTCGTAGAGTTGCTTTCTACAAAAGGAACGGTTTTTATCTGAATCCCTATCCCTATGAGCAGCCTTCCCTGGGAGAAGGGCGAGCACCTGTTCCATTGCAGCTCATGACTACGGGAAGTATGCTTACCCGTGAGGCATTTGAAAACCTTAAGAGAGTCCTGTATACTGAGGTCTATGGCGTGAGCTGACAGTGAAAAAGCGAAAAGGGATCTATGACAGTCAAATCGTAATTTGAAGGATTTTAGGGGTTGGGAAACTATCCCTTTTCTACGATAAATTTGCCTGAATCAGTCATTTGGAGAAAAACCATAGACAATTCCTCAAAACAGAGGTAAAATCATGGGGAATGAAAACGAAGCTCGGAGGCAATTACCATGAAATTCAAGAATGCAATGATCTTTACGGAGAAGGGCAGCTTTGAAATGGGCAGCTTTGAAGTCCAGGATGGCAAATTTACCAATATCTTAACTGCAGACGAGAATGGGGCTGTGGACCTGGAAGGGGCATATGTGATCCCCGGTCTCATTGATGTACATACCCACGGAAATTCCAATGAGGACTTCTCCGACGGTAACTATGAGGGACTTGTGAAGATGGCAAAGTATTACGGAAGCTGTGGTGTCACATCCTTCGCTCCTGCCTCCATGACACTGCCCTATGAGACTCTCAGCAAGGCATTCGGTACAGCCAGAGCCTTTGTAGATGCCAAGATCCCCGGCGTTGCTGCTCTTAGGGGCATTCAGATGGAGGGTCCCTTCTTCGCTGAAAAGAAAAAGGGTGCACAGAATGGCGAGTACCTTCGGAACCCTGATTTTGAGGCATTTAAAAAGCTCTATGACGATTGCGGCGGTTTGATTACCATCGTAGACGTTGCTCCCGAGCTTCCCGGCAGTGTAGAATTTATTGAGAAAGCATCCAAGCTCTGTACGGTATCCATTGCCCACTCTGATGCAGGCTACGAAGAAGCCCGTGCAGGTGTGGATGCTGGTGTGACCCATTTGACCCACACCTTTAACGCCATGTCTCCCATCCATCACCGCAAGCCCGGTGCCATTGCGGCGGCGGCAGAGAATGAGAAGGTCAGCGCAGAGCTGATCTGTGACGGGCTTCATGTTCATCCTGCGGCTGTTCGACTGGTGTTCCGCCTCTTCGGTGCGGACCGTGTGGTACTGATCTCGGATAGCCTCCGTTGCTGCGGTATGCCCAATGGAGAGTATGAACTGGGTGGACAGGCTGTGTTTATGGAAGATGGCTTGGCTCGGTTGGCAGACGGCACTATTGCAGGCTCTGCTATTGACCTCTATGAGATCATGCGCAGAGCGGTGTCCTTCGGCATTCCCAAGGAGGATGCCATCCTGGCAGCCACACGGAATCCTGCCAGACAGATCGGCTGTCTGGATCAGGTTGGCACCATTGCAGAGGGCAAGATCGCAGACTTCATTATCTGCGACGGGGAGTTGAACCGAAAGGCTGTATATATTGGGGGACAGAGAGTCCAATAACGCTCCTACATTTTTGTCTAACACATCATATACCGCAAGGGCTGTCTTACGTCTGTGAGACAGCCCTTTTAGTGTCAGAATGTCAAACTCACCGGCAAATCAGAATAGAAAAAGATCTAAAATCGCCCTTTCCGTCGGTAGGTCGGAAAGGGCGATTGGATTAGAATATTGACTGAGCGGTATAGGGAGGTATCAGCCTCTGAGCTTCTTGACATAGATACCGTTCTTTTCGGAAAAGTTCATCTTCTTGAGATAGGCAACATGCTGCTTGGTCATACTCTGGGAGGACAGCAGGGTGTGGATACCGGATTCGGGGAGCTGGGTGTGGAAGAACTTGGCAACAGAGCAATCACGGAAGTGTGGTGTAGAGTAATCCAGAGCGATGTCCAGCACACCTGCTTCGACCTCCTTGCCCAGAACCACACCGGCAGGCATACTGTTGCAGCATACCAGGAAGGCTCTGTTCGCCTGGACAGCCTTGCGGTCAAACTCGGGGAAATGGAGCTTGAGATCGTCCTTCCAGTGTCTGAGGAAGTAGCGGAGGAAGGTATCATCCAGTTCGAGGGAAATTAGCTCAAAGTGCTTGGTGGGACGGAACAGCTTGGTCAGATTGTAGATGTTGATAATGATTAGGAATACGTTCATGATGGCAACGGGATAGGATCCGATCATCAGTGTATAAACAAGTCCTACAGCATTGCCAACGGTACCGATGACTCTCAGCTTGACGACAGAGGTCATGAGCATGGAGATAATGGTCAGAGCAGAGCCGATGTAGCCCAATAATTCTCGCAGTTGTTCGGGAGTCAGATTCATGATGTGTAGCCTCTTTTCGGTATATGATATGCCTTTCAATCCAAAAGCTCAGCTATTATACTCCGTGAGGCCGGTTTTTGCAAGTGTAATTTTATGAATAATCCGATATTTATATGATAGTATGCAAAGGAGCTGCCCCGGAAGGGCAGCTCCTTAGAATTGAGCTCCTTTAAGCTTTCTTTTAGAAAAGGGGCGCAGTGCGTCTAATGGAAAAGAAAAGCAGGTAAAGGAGTGACAGCGGCAGAAAGGAAGGGAAAGTGAGGGGTGAAAGAGGGGTGAAAGAGAGGGTACGCACTGCGCCCAAGGGAGTAGGTGCTTCTCAAGCCCTGCCCCCGTAGGGGCAGGGAGGTGTGCGTTTATCTGGAGAAGAAGAACATAATGGCAAACAGGATGCCGATGATCCAGGTCCCCAGCTTGATCTCCTTGAACTTGCCGGTGAAGGCGCTAATGAAGATGTAGGAGATCAGACCGAAGGCGATACCGTAGGAGATGTTGTAGGTGAAGGGCATCAGGGTCATGGTCAGGAAGGCGGGAACTGCGGTACAGGGATCGCCCCATTCGATGTCCTTGACACCGCCGATCATGAGGATACCAACATAGATCAAAGCGGCGGCGGTTGCACAGCCGGGGATCATAGCGGCTACAGGAGCCAGGAACAGGGCAATGAAGAAGAACAGTGCGGTGAACATAGCGGACAAGCCGGTTCTGCCGCCCTCTGCAACGCCTGCGGAGGATTCAACGAAGGTGGTAACAGTGGAGGTGCCGCAGATAGCACCGGTGCAGGTGGCGATAGCATCTGCCAGCATGGCACGGTCCATGTTGGGGATATTGCCCTCCTCGTCGACCAGGCCGCCTACGGAGCAGGCTCCGTAGAGGGTGCCCAGGGTATCGAACATATCCACCATGCAGAAGGCGAGGGCAGTAGTTGCGGCAGTAATGATGAAGTTGCCCATGCCGTTGGCATCAATATAGGGATCGAAGTTGAAGCCCTCAGTAAAGACCTTGCCGAAGCCAATCTTTGCGAAATCCTTAAAGGGTCCGAAGACGTCGGTGGTCAGTTTGGGAGCAACGCTGGCATCATAGAAGCCGGTAATGGTAACGAGCCCCAGTACATAATACAGAATTGCACTGCCTAAGATGCCCCACAGGATGGCACCCTTGACCTTACGCTTGCTGAGGATGGCGATGATAAATACAGCGAAGATGGTGACTAAGATGGGCATGATTTCTGCCCAGGTGGTGGATTCGCCGAAGAGATTGAAGGAGTGCATGTTGACCAAGGTAGCAGAGTCATCAACGACTAGGCCCGCATTCTGCATACCCAGGAAGGCGATGAACAGGCCGATACCGGCGGCGATAGCACCGCGGACAGCCTTGGGGATGGCTTCGAAGATCATCTTACGCAGACCGGTAAGGGTCAGGAGGATAAACAGAAGACCGTCGAATAAGACTAAGACAAGAGCATTTGCATAAGAGAACTTAAGTCCGAGGCAGACAGTGAAAACAAAGAATGCGTTGAGGCCCATGCCCGAAGCCTGTGCGAGGGGCAGATTGGCCAGCAGGCCGATGAGGATCGTACCTACCACGGCGGAAATTGCGGTTGCGATGTAAACTGCGTTGTAGTAGCCGTCACCCAGTGCGGCGAACATGTCTGCATTGACCATCAGGATATATGCCATAGCCATAAAGGTGGTCAAGCCGGCGAAAAATTCGATGCGTACTGTGGTGTTTCGCTCTTTGAGTTTAAAGAACTTTTCCATATGTGTCCCTCCTAATAAAATATTCTTGGTTGCGGATGATCCGCTTCCATGGTTGCAGTATAGCAGAGGAACGAGGAAAATGCAAGGGTTTTTTCGCTGAAATGGACAAAATAAAAATGGGAACTTATTAGAAAATTGTCAAAATGAACAAAAACAATCGAAAAAGATAAACCGGCTCCTAATTTTCCAAAAAAGAGAAAAAAGTAGAAGAATGAAAGGGTTTACAAGTTAATAATAGGAATAATTACTATAATTATATGAAAATATTTTCATGAACGGCAGAGGGGTGCTCCCTCTCCATTGCAGCCAAAGTAGCCCTTGTATCCACATCGGTCAATTCATTTTTGTGAATTTCTACAAGAAGGAGACGGTCCTCGTTGGCTCGGATAATGGGGCTCCCACCACGGTCTCCCTGCAAGGACAGCAGGGAGGGGAAGAATTCTCGGGGGAAGAGATTGGGACTTCCGCGGACACCTTTGTGGGATGCACTGACAATGAATGTAGGGTTGGAGCACCAGGTTTCTACGATCTGTAGCACAGAAGCCTTACGCAGCAGGGGTTGATCCGACACCATATATAATATGCCGTCACAGTGGCAGAGGTGCTCCGTCCCCAAACGAATGGTGTGACTAATACCCCAATCCGGATGCTCGTTCCGAACACAGGCAAACCCGAATTCCTCTGCCATAGCGGCTACTTCCCCGTATTGTGTCACGACAACGGTCTCAAGCTCCGGAGGCACTGCCTCCAGGGCATGACGAATCAAGGGCTTACCGTTCACGGTAGCCGCCAGCTTATTCTCACCGAACCGTCGACTGTTCCCCGCCGCCATGATGACACAGCCGATTTTGAATTGATCCATTAAGATCCCTCCAAGAAATAGAGTTTCAAATTCCGATTTGTCGGTCTGTTTGAAATTTGCACAGACCAAAGCCTTCTCCTTGAGGAGAAGGTGCCCCGAAGGGGCGGATGAGGTGGAAAATGTTTCGAATTCGCCGTAGATTTCTATAAATACGCAACATTTTACCGCACACCTCATCAGTCTCGCTCCGCTCGGCAGCTTCTCCTCAAGGAGAAGCCTTGGCCCCTACCATGCCTTCGGTCTGTTCGATAAATCGAAATTCGTACAGGTGGCGATGGTGCATACAGCGGAACGACACAGGGTCGTTCCCTACGAACAAATTTGATTGTTTGTACGTTTCACGTAAAATGCCTACGGGTGACGGTGATGCTGCAATTTTGCGTCACACCGTTTTACGGTGTGATATGATAAACTGCTCGATAAATCGGAATTTGGCTCTGTTACTCCTCTCGGGAGAATAGGGCTTGTTCCTCTTCTGTTAGGGGAAGTAGGAAATCGGTGCCGTTGCGCCAGATGGCCTCACGGTAGATATCGGGCCCGTTGAGCTCCGTAAAGTCCCGGAAAATACAGGGCGGTACATGGGCACGGAACACAGGGGTGGCATTAGGGTATTGCTGCTTAAGAACAAAGACGTGGGCACGGCTGCGCCACTTGGGAACCAGGTCGTAAAAGGCTCCCTCCGGGGTGATGACCCGGATAAAGCGATGATCTGAGCACAGGTTTGAAGGATCGTATTGAATCCGTTCTTCCATAGAAATCCACTCCTTTTGGGGTATCTGTTGGTATTGTAGCTAAAAAATGTCAACCTGTCAACGGATTCGACAAAATATGCCAAAAGTCGACAAAAATACGGCGGAAAATCCTTGTGTAGGGAATTTCACAAAAGTTCTTGCATAAATGGAAAGAATCTTGTATAATAGAAATTGAGCGGCTATGCCGTGGGCAAATACATCACTATGACCGGGAGGGATCGTTATGGCGAAATTATATTTTAAATACGGTACCATGGGATCGTCCAAGACTGCACAGGCTCTGATTACCCGATACAATTATAATGAGAAGGGAATGTCTGTGTGGCTGATCAAGCCCTCTGCCGATACTCGTGACGGGGCAGTGATCCTCCGCAGCCGTGTAGGGCTGGAGGCTCCCGCAGAGGTTATAGCTCCTGACACCCGTATTATGGACCGCTTTGCCTTCCAGACCCATGTAGATGCCATTATCGTAGATGAATGTCAGTTCATGACCGGGGCACAGATCGACGAGCTGCGCTATATCGTGGATGTACATAACATCCCGGTGTTGTGCTTCGGCTTGCGTACTGACTTCCTCAGCACCCTGTTTGAGGGCTCCAGACGCCTCTTCGAGGTTGCAGATACCATTTCTGAGATCAAGGCTGTTTGTGATTGCGGGGCAAAGGCTACCACCAATGCCCGTATCGATCCCGAGGGCTATATTGTGACAGAAGGGGATCAGCTTCTGCTGGGAGGCAATGACCGCTATCTTGCCATGTGTCATAAGTGCTGGATCCGTAACATTCGGGAGCATAAAAAGGTAAAATAAAAATTTTCTGATATTTGAAAGGAGAAAAACTATGAATTGTCCTACCCCCCACATCAATGCCAAGCTGGGTGACTTCGGTCAGACCGTCCTTATGCCCGGCGATCCCCTCCGTGCCAAGTACATCGCAGAGAACTTCCTGGAGAACCCCGTACTGGTCAACAATGTCCGCGGTGTTCAGGGCTACACCGGCACCTACAAGGGCGTAAAGATCAGCGTCATGGCTTCCGGCATGGGCAACCCCTCCATCGGCATCTACTCCTATGAGCTGTACAACGCATACGGTGTACAGAACATCATCCGTATCGGCTCCGCAGGCTCCATCAACCACGATATCCATGTCCGTGATATCGTGATCGCACAGGGTGCCTGCACCGACTCCAACTTTATGCACCAGTATCATATCGATGGCACCTATGCTCCCATCGCTTCCTTCGACATGCTCCGCAAGGCTGTTGAGACCTGCGAGGAGCTGGGCGCAACCTACCATGTAGGCAATGTCCTGTCCACCGACAACTTCTACAACGACGACGCAGGCCTGCCCGAGGCTCTGCAGACCGTTCCCATGTGGCAGAGAATGGGCGTTATGGCATGCGAGATGGAGGCATCCGGCCTCTACGCTACCGCAGCACGCTGGGGCAAGAATGCTCTGTGCATCTGCACCATTTCCGACCATATGCTGACCCATGAGGAGCTGCCTGCCGAGGAGCGTCAGACCTCCTTCCGTGAGATGATGACCGTCGCTCTGGAAACTGCAATCAAGCTGGAGAAGTAAGTTATGAAGCGTATTTTCTTATTTGTATTGGACTCCTGCGGCTGCGGAGCTATGCCCGATGCAGAGAAATTCGGTGATGTGGGTGTCAACACCCTCAAGAGCTGTGCCACCTCTGCCAAGCTGCATATTCCCAACCTGATCTCCTATGGTCTGGGCAACATTGATTCCGTGGACTACCTGGGTACTGTAGAGGCTCCCAAGGGTGCCTATGCCCGTCTCCACGAGGCTTCTATGGGCAAGGATACCACCATCGGTCATTGGGAGATCGCCGGTATCGTATCCGAGAATCCCCTACCTACTTATCCCGAGGGCTTCCCCGAGGAGCTGCTTAAGCCCTTCTCCGAGGCCACCGGCCGCGGCATTCTTGCCAACGCTCCCTGGTCCGGCACCGCTGTTCTGGACGCATACGGCCAGGAGCACCTGGACACCGGCAAGCTCATCGTTTACACCTCTGCGGATTCTGTTTTCCAGGTTGCCGCTCATGAGGAAATGGTTCCTCCCGAGGAGCTGTACGAGATCTGCCGTACTGCCCGTAAGCTGCTGGTAGGCAAGCACGGCGTAGGTCGTGTTATTGCCCGCCCCTTCCTGGGCAATTCCAAGGACGGCTTCTACCGTACTACCAACCGCCATGACTTCTCTCTGGAGCCTCCCACACAGACCATGCTGGATGCTATTAAGGCAGCAGGCAAGGATATGCTGGCAGTGGGCAAGATCTACGATATCTTCGCAGGTCACGGCACTACGGAGCATGTATACACCAAGGGTAACACCGACGGTCTTAACAAGACCATGGCATATGCAGACCGTGACTTTAACGGCCTGTGCTTCGTGAACCTGGTTGACTTCGATATGCTCTACGGTCATCGCCGGAATATCGAGGGCTACGCCGAGGCTCTGACCGAGTTCGACGGGTGGTTTGCCGAGTTTATGGCAAAGCTGGGCGAAGATGACCTGGTCATGATTACTGCTGACCACGGCTGTGACCCTGCCTATACTGCTACTACCGACCATACCCGTGAGTATGTACCCCTGCTGATCGCAGGCAAGAAGGTCAAGCCCGTGAACCTGGGGACTCGTATGAGCTTTGCAGATATTGCAGCTACGGTCACCGAGCTCCTGGGCGTAGAATACGAGACTCCCGGCAAGAGCTTTGCCAAGGAGATCCTGGACTGAGAGGGCAAGATGATGACGGCTGCTGAATTAGTCAACCTTGCCATCGAGGCAAGAGAGCATTCCTATTGCACCTATTCCGGCTTTGCCGTAGGTGCTGCCCTGCTGACCAAGAGCGGCAAGGTCTACCAGGGATGCAATATTGAGAACGTGTCTTTCACCCCCACCATCTGCGCAGAGCGTACCGCATTCTTCAAGGCGGTCTATGACGGTGAGCGTGAATTTGAGGCGATTGCCGTTGTTGGCGGTCCTGCCGGCAAGCCTGTTTCCTCCCCCTGTGCACCCTGCGGTGTGTGCCGTCAGGTTATGAGAGAGTTCTGTAAGGATGACTTTAAGATCTACTTAGGAACAGGTGTTGGCACATACGTAGAGTCAACTTTGATCGAAATGCTACCTTTCAGCTTCTCCGGGTCTAATTTGGAAGGGTAAATTTGGAACATTTCACAAAATTAAAAAAAACACTTGATTTTTTGACAATTTTATGTAATACTGTATCAAGCGGATATCCGCAACAAAATTTATGGAGGTAAAGAAAATGAAGAAACTCATCGCACTGCTTCTGGCTGTCGCTATGGTTGCTTGCCTGTTCGTAGGCTGCGGCAAGGACGACACCAAGGAAGACCCCACCACTGAACCCAGCAAGAACGAGACCGCTCTGAAGGTCGCTATGGTCACCGACTACGGCGATATCACCGACCAGTCCTTCAACCAGACCACTTACGAGGCTGGCAAGGCATGGTGTGAAGCCAATGGCGTTGAATTCAGCTACTTCAAGCCCACCAACGACTCCCTCGAAGCTCGTGTAGCTTCCATCGAGCTGGCTATCGAGCAGGGTTACAACACCCTCCTCCTCCCCGGCTTCGCATTCGGCGGCGCTATCGCTGAGACCGCTGCTCAGAACCCCGACGTATACTACATCGCTCTGGACGTCAGCGCTGCTGACCTGGGCGAGGGCTACGTTGTTCCCTCCAACGTTTACTGCGCTGTTTACCAGGAAGAGCTGTCCGGCTTCATGGCTGGCGTTGCTGCAGTTAAGCTGGGCTACACCGAGCTGGGCTTCCTGGGCGGCATTGCTGTTCCCGCTGTTATGCGTTTCGGCTACGGCTTCGTTCAGGGCGCTGACTATGCTGCAGGCCTGACCGGTGCTAAGGTCAACGTTAAGTACTGCTACGGCAACCAGTTCTTCGGCGATGCTGACATCACCGCTTACATGGACACTTGGTATGCAGAGGGCACTCAGGTTGTCTTCGCTTGCGGCGGCGGCATCTACTCCTCCGCAGCTGAGGCTGCTGTTAAGGTCGGTGGCAAGGTCATCGGTGTTGACGTCGACCAGAAGGGTATCATCGACGGCACCTATGGCGAAGGCCTGACCGTCACTTCCGCTATGAAGGGTCTGGGCGCAACCGTTAAGGCTACTCTGACCGAGCTCAAGGCTGGCAACTGGGCAAACTACGGCACCAAGGTTGAGACCCTGGGTCTGGTTTCCGGTACCGATCTCGAGGCTAACTTCGTTCAGCTGCCCGCTACCACTCAGTTCGCTGATGGCCAGTTCACTCAGGCTGACTACGCAGCTCTGGTTGCTGACATGTTCAATGGCACCATCACTGTTTCCGGTGCTATCGACGCAGAGCCCGCTGTTGCTAACATCACTGTTGACTACCAGGGCAACATCAAGTAATTAAATTACTTACCCCCGGGAGGCGGACTTGTCCGCCTCCCTTTTTTATGTCCCCACAGATATTGCAAAAGAGACCTCCTGTGAATACACAGAAGGTCTCTTTTGTTGTACCGTGCCGTATCACAGTCCAACGAACCAAATTCCGATCTATGGAGCAGTTCGATTTCCGAATTTGTTCGTAGGGGCGACCTGTGGTCGCCCGCAAAATGTTTCGATTTTGTCGGAAATCTCGTGATAATCCAGTAATTTCGTCATTGTCGTTTAACGACAATGACCGGGCGACCACAGGTCGCCCCTACAGTGTTATACGATAAACAGATCGATAAATTTGAATTTCACTATTGTTTCCGCATCTGACGGAGAAAGGCGGCAATGGATAGGATCAGTAGGCCCACAGCGTAGCCCAAGACCCACCACAGGTGGGGGAATATGGCGGAGAGGTCACCTGCAAGGGCAGCTCGTTCCAATTCTACGGCATGGACAAAGGGGAGTCCATGGGCTACCTTGTTGAACGCACCACCTACCAGCTCCAGATCGAACCAAATACCGGACAGCCAGGCAGAGAGATTGGTAAGCAATGCGCCACAGATGCCTCCTACCTGCTTGTCATTGAGCAGACTGCCACACAAAAGACCCAGTGCAATATAGAGGAGGGACACAGGGAGAAGCAGCAGAAGTGCATACACAATGGATATCGTAGGCTCCAATCCCAAAGCAATGGCGGTCATATAACAGACCAGACCTTGGAGAAGTGCCATAGGGATCAAGGGCAGTGTATAGCCGAGGATGAAATCTCCCGGAGTCATAGGTGTGGTGTACAATCTCCGCAGGAAGGAGGAGCTCCTGTCCTTGGAGATGATAGAGGCAGAAAACAGGGAAACGAAGGCCAGTCCGAAGACGGTGATCCCGGGAGTTAAGTGATGGATCTCGAACATCTCTACAGGAATGTTGGCTTGGATGGCACTGAGCAGGAGGAGCAGGACAAGGGGGAACCCTAATCCGAAGCATAGAGTAAGAGGATCGCGTAAGATCTCCTTGGTGTTTCTGCTTGCAAAGGAACGGAGCTTCATTGTGTTACCCCCTTTACAATTCGGACGAAGGCTTCTTCAAATCGGTCTGCTCCTGCCAGCTTCTTGATATTGGCCGGCGTGTCGCAGACCAACAGCTTGCCATCCTTCATGATCCCTACACGGTCGGACAGAGCCTCTGCTTCCTCCATATAGTGGGTAGTGAGGACTATGGTGACGCTTCCTTTAAGGGAGCGGATCAGATCCCACAGCTCGCTACGGGCCAGGACATCTAAGCCTAAAGTGGGCTCGTCAAGGAAGAGGATCTCCGGCTCGCTGATGAGAGCCATGGCGATGCTGAGCCGCCGCTGATAGCCTCCCGACAGCTTTCCTGCTTTTTTCTTTATAACGGTTTCCAAGCCCAGGGAGCTTACAAGCTGTGTGATCTTTTCCTCTCTCCCGGCTTTGGGGAACCCGTACAGCCCCCACATGAGCTCAAGATTTTCGTAAACAGATAAGCCGGGAGCCACGGCGGTTTCCTGAGGGGAGAGGGCAATGATGGACTTTACGGCAGCCGGATCCTCTATGATGCTTTTTCCGTTGAGATTGGCGGTTCCCTCGGTAGGCTCTGTCAGACAGGACAGCATTTTAATGGTGGTGGTTTTCCCTGCACCGTTGACACCCAGCAGGGCGAATAATTCACCCATGGGGATAGAGAGGGTCAGATGATCTACTGCTACGATGTCTTTGTAGACCTTGGTCAGGCCTTGGATTTGAATGCCCTCCATATCTACGCCTCCAATCCGTATCGATTCCGTAGTCCTATATAGACATCACTGATCATTCCGCTGACCAGATCCCAATCAAGGGCTAAATAGTTTGTTGCAAACATGGTTGCGATCCCATGGACAAGAGCCCACATTTCCAGATGGAAACGTGCTGCAGTATCCATATCTAATCCGGTCACATGATGAACGATTGTAGCAATACGGCTAAAAGAATTGGACTCGGTCTCGGTTTCTTGCCCCTTGCGATCCCGCATATATAGGAGCTTGAAGAGCTCCCGTTCCTCTTTGGCAAAGCGGATGTATGCCATGCCCTCTGCCTTGTAAGCAGGGGAGGTGTTCTCCTCAGCTTCCCTGCGCAGGTATGCATCATAGATTGCCATAGCTTCTTCCCATACAGCGGTGCGGAGTGCTTCCATAGTTGGAAAGTTAGAGAACACAGGCTGTGTGGAACAATTGAGGATCTCTGCCACTGACCGGGCATTAACAGCACCGATGCCATGCTGTCGCACCAGTTCAATTGCGGCAGTGACAATATCCTCTCGAGTGACCTTAACCTTAGGTGCCATAATGTACCTCCATAAATAGTTGCTGATATATATCTACAACAATATTAGCAGAAAAACGTGGAAATGTCAAGTGCCGAAAGAACAGCCATATTCCAGTTTATCGAGCTGTTTAAAATTCGTACACGCCCCTTGCCTCTCCCCTTGGGAGAGGTGTCGCGAAGCGACGGAGAGGGTAAATTGCACCATCGTCACCCGTACAAATTTCGTTACAACGAATGCATCGCCAAGCGTGTTCGAAGGGAACGACCCTGTGTCGTTCCGTGCCAGTATCGTAACCCGTATGCAGGAATTATGTTTGGAAAATTCGGATATTAGTCGGTAACATAGGAAATTTGCAGGATATTTCTTTTGAAATTTATACCATCGTATATTGTGACCCTCGGGTCACGACACAGGGTCGTTCCCTACGAACAAATTTGATTGTTTGTACGTTTCACGCAAAATGCCTACGGGTGACGATAATGCCGTTTCCCCTCTCAGTCCCTCTGGGACAGCTCTCCCAGAGGGAGAGCCAAGAGCCCGGTGGAGCATCTGAAACAGCTCGATAAATCGGGATTTTGTGTTTTTGGGATATGAATTCGCCGTTGGCAATGAAATCCGAGCAAGATCGAGTGAAATCTGCTGTGCAGATGAAATCGCTTTGCGAATGGAATGAAATCCACCCTTCCGCCGTCGAGGCGGATTTCATCCCCGGAAGGGGATTTCATCATCGAAGATGATTTCATCCACCCCCACAGGGTGGATTTCGTTCATAAAAGACATCCCTTGCCGCAACGCGGCAAGGGATGTCTCTTACAACAATGGAATTAAGCGGTGGGCTGGTTTGCGTCCTCGATGATCTTGACGAACTTCTCGGGAACCAGGCTTGCGCCGCCGATGAGACCGCCGTCGATATCGGGCTGAGCCAGGAGCTCATAGGCGTTCTTCTCGTTCATGGAGCCACCGTAGAGGATGGTGGTTGCACGGGCATTCTTGGAGCCGAAGAGCTTGCGGATGACGGTACGGATGTGCTGGCAGACCTCTTCAGCCTGGTCGGGGGTAGCGGTGCGGCCGGTGCCGATTGCCCAGATGGGCTCGTAAGCGATAACGACCTTGCGGATCTTGTCCTCGCTGATGCCGTCCAGAGCCAGCTTGATCTGCATGGCGATCCATTCCTCGGTAATGCCCTTTTCGCGCTGCTCCAGGGTCTCACCGCAGCAGACAATGGGGATCAGACCTGCGTTGAGAGCGGCGTGGGTCTTAGCATTGACCTCTGCGTCGGTCTCGCCCATCTCACGGCGCTCGGAGTGGCCGATGATGACGTACTTGCAGCCTGCGTCTACCAGCATGCCGGTAGAGATCTCACCGGTGTATGCGCCGGAAGCATTGGCGTTGCAGTTCTCGGCACCGATGCCTACACGGCTCTCGCGCATGACGCGGACAGCGTTGGGAATGCAGATGGCGGGAACGCACAGGGCGATATCACACCAACGACCCTTGGGGAGCATAGCTCTCAGCTTGGTCATAAACTCCTTGGTCTCGGAGGGGGTCTTGTTCATCTTCCAGTTGCCGGCGATGAGGGTCTTACGATACTTTCTGTTCATGGTGGAAATAGTCTCCTTGTATTATTCTATAATCAATTACTTGTTTAAGAGGCATGCGATGCCGGGGAGCTCCAGACCTTCCAGGAATTCCAGGCTTGCACCGCCACCGGTGGAAATGTGGGTGATCTCTTGTGCAAAGCCCAGCTGCTCGCAGGCTGCTGCACTGTCGCCGCCACCGACGATGGTGACTGCATCCGTGTCTGCCAGAGCCTGAGCTACAGCGATGGTGCCCTTGGCAAGGGTGGGGTTCTCGAATACGCCCATGGGTCCGTTCCAAACAACGGTCTTGGCTTCCTTAACAGCGTCGGCAAAGAGCTTGCAGGTCTCGGGTCCGATGTCCAGACCCAGCATATTCTCGGGGATCACGTCGCAGGCGCAGTAGCCTACCTCGATCTCAGCATCGATGGGGGAGGGGAAGCTCTCGCAAATAGCGGTGTCGATGGGCAGCAGGAGCTTAACGCCCTTAGCCTCTGCCTTGGCCATCATGTCACGGCAGTAATCCAGCTTCTCTGCATCCATGAGGGACTTGCCAATGCCGTAGCCCTTGGCAGCCAGGAAGGTGTATGCCATGCCGCCACCGATGATGAGGGTGTCCACCTTTTCAAGCAGGTTGTTGATGACGTTGAGCTTGTCGGAAACCTTGGCACCGCCCAGGATGGCAACAAAGGGACGGGCGGGATCGGCAAGGGCCTTGCCCATGATGGAAACTTCCTTCTCTACCAGGTAGCCACAGACTGCGGGGAGGTAGTCAGCGACACCTGCGGTGGAGGAGTGGGCACGGTGAGCAGTGCCGAATGCATCGTTGACAAAAATATCAGCCATGGAAGCCAGTTCCTTGGACAGCTCGGGATCGTTCTTGGTCTCGCCCTTGATGTAGCGGACATTCTCGATGAGCATAACATCGCCGTCCTGCAAAGCGGCAGCCTTAGCCTTGGCGCCCTCGCCTACCACGTCGGTAGCCATGATGACTTCCTTGCCCAGCAGCTCGCTGAGACGGTCAGCGACGATCTTAAGGGACAGCTCGGGCTTCCACTCACCCTTGGGCTTGCCCATATGGGAGCACAGGATCACGCGGGCACCGTTCTTGATCAGGTACTCAATGGTGGGAAGAGCGGCAACGATACGCTTGTCGCTGGTGATCTTGCCGTCCTTGGTGGGGACGTTGAAATCGCAGCGGCACAGGACCCGCTTGCCACGGACATCGATCTGTTCTACAGACTTCTTGTTGTAATTCATATTGACCCTCCAATTTTGTTAAAGGTTGGGAGTGGGGGATGTAGCCTCACCCATTTTCCCGTAGTCCTTTAGGTGTGGAAAATTCTGTTGGCGCAGGGCCTCGAAGACAGCTACGGCAACGCTGTTGCTCAGATTTAGGCTCCGAGCTTCTTCTCGCATGGGGATCCGCACGCAATCCTCGTAGTGCTGTGCCAAAAAACTCTCGGGCAGACCCTTGGTCTCCTTGCCGAAGAAGAGGTAGCAGTTATCCTCATAATCTGCCTCTGTATACGCTCTCGGTGCCTTGGTGGAAAATAGCCGCATTTGCTGCACGGCATTTTCAGCAAAGAAGGCATCTAAAGAGGGATAGGTCCTAACCTCCACCAAATTCCAGTAATCCAATCCGGCTCGCTTGACAGCAGAGGCGGAGATATCGAAGCCCAGCGGCTCGATGAGATGGAGGGTGGAACCGGTAGCGGCACAGGTACGGGCGATGTTCCCCGTATTCTGTGGGATCTCAGGCTCGACCAGAACAATATTTATCATAAAATAAACACGACCTCTATAGGGCTTAGAGTAAGAAAAAAGTTTGCCCGTGATATTCTATGATATTTTGAGCCAAAATTCAACTGTTTTTCTTGAAATTTCAAAAAATTTTTAAAATTTTTCAATTTTTTGACCGAACTTCAATTCAGTATTGCCTTTTTGCACATTTTTGAGTATACTAACAGTGGAAAAAAGGAGGCAAACATATATGACTTTCAAAGAAAAATGGAAGAAGGCTCTGGAGCTTTTCGGAATCTTCTTCAAAATCGGCGCCTTCACCTTCGGGGGAGGCTATGCCATGATCCCATTGATCGAACATGAGACTGCAGAGCGTCGAAAGCTCATCGACAAACAGGAGATCTCCGATATTGTGGCAATTGCAGAATCTACTCCCGGTCCCATTGCCATCAATTCCGCTACCTTTGTGGGATTCCGTAGCTGCGGAGTCTTGGGAGCTGCCATGGCGACTCTGGGCGTGGTGCTCCCGTCGCTGATCATCATTCTGGCAATTGCATTCTTCCTGCGTAAGGTGATCGACTATCCTGTGGTACAGTATGCATTCTTCGGCATCCGTGCAGGTGTCCTGGCGCTGATCGTCAAGGCAGTGGTGAACTTCTACAAGCGAGCGGATCACGGTGTATTCGGCATTACGGTTATGCTCACGGCGTTCCTCTGGTCTGCCATCCTGGATTGGAGCGTCATTGCACTGATCGCCCTGTGTGCCCTTGCAGGTATGATCTATTGTGCGATTGCAAGAAAGAAGGGGTGGATGGAATGATCTATTTAGAGCTGTTTATTACCTTCTTTACCATTGGCCTGTTCACCTTCGGCGGCGGTTACGCCATGCTGCCCCTGATCCAACAGAAGGTAGTGGAAAAGGGTTGGATGACCATTGAGGAGATCGTGGACTTTGTGGCTGTGTCCGAGTCTACACCCGGTCCCTTTGCAGTAAATATGTCTACCTACGTAGGTGCAGAAATGGGTGGGGTCTTAGGTTCCATCTGCGCAACACTGGGTGTTGTTCTGCCCTCATTCCTGGTGATTCTTATTGTTGCCAAATGCTACATCCGTTTCAAGAACAGCAAACTGGTCTCCGGTGCCATGTTTGCACTCCGTGCTACGGTGGTTGGACTGATGGCAGGGGCGGTCTTTGGTATGCTGCCTACGGTGTTCCTCAGTACAGGGATTGCCTGGAGCAGTCTGCTGACACCGCAGTTCCTGTGCTCTGTTGCGATTTTCCTACCTATGCTGGTGCTGGCACTTAAGAAGGTCAGCCCCATTATTCTGATCCTGTGCTCTGCAGGAGCAGGCATTCTCTGCGGTTTCCTGTTCCTGTAGAATAATCATAGTTAGGAGGGAGTTTATGAAGCTCCGTCTTTCCCCTACGCGACTGATTGCAGTGGGGTTTTTGATATTGATCTTAGTGGGGGCACTGATATTGATGCTCCCCATAGCATCCAAGACAGAGCCTGCGACCTTCACTCAGGCACTGTTTACTGCCACCAGTGCCACCTGCGTAACGGGTTTGATTGTCCGTGATACCTTTACGAGCTGGTCGGGATTCGGCCAGGCTGTGATCATTATTCTGATCCAGATTGGCGGACTGGGCCTCATGACGGTGATCACCCTGTTCTCCTTCGCTCTGGGCAAGCGGCTGGGATTGTATAACCGCTTGGTGCTGATGCAGTCTGCGGGCAATATGACCCTCAGCGGTGTTGCGGATCTGATCCGCAGGATCATTCCCTTTGCCTTTGTGATCGAGGGGATGGGTGCGGTACTGCTGGCTACCCGATTCATTCCGGAATTCGGTTGGGGGAGGGGACTGTGGTTCTCTGTATTCCATTCGATATCCGCCTTCTGCAATGCAGGATTTGACTTAATGGGCGGCAGGATGCCCTTCTCCTCTATGACCCACTATTTAACGGATCCGGTGGTCAATCTGACCCTTTCTGCATTGATCATCATTGGTGGCTTGGGCTTCCTGGTATGGAGGGACATGAGCTGCAACGGTCTGCATTTTTCTAAGTATCAGCTCCATACCAAGCTGGTTCTGGTCAGCTCCGGGATCCTGCTCCTCGGAGGGTGGGTACTGTTCTTGGTCTTTGAGTGGAATGCTGCAATGGCGGGGATGACCTTCCCCCAGAAACTTCTTGCAGCTTTCTTCCAATCCGTGACACCTCGTACGGCGGGCTTTAATACCCTGGATCTGAGTGCACTGTCTGAATCCGGCAACCTGCTGACCAATGTGCTGATGCTCATCGGCGGATCTCCCGGTTCTACTGCAGGTGGCATGAAGACTACCACAGTGGCGGTTCTGCTCCTGGGGACATGGACCTCGGCACGGGGGCGCAGACGGGATCATCTGTTCCGTTACAGCCTGGACCGTGATATGCTGCGACAGGCAAGTGCCATCTTTATGATCTATCTCACTATGGCAATTGCTTCTATTATGTTCCTGTGTGCACTGGACCCTGTTACTATTAAGGAGGCTATGTTCGAGATCAATTCTGCCATAGCCACTGTGGGCTTGACCTTAGGTGTGACACCGACATTGAGCATTCCTTCCCAATATCTACTGATCCTGCTGATGTATGCAGGACGGCTGGGAGGCTTGACCTTTACCTTGATTTTTGCCCGTAAGCAGCCCGAACCGCCTATTGACCGACCGGTAGGCAAGCTGCTCATTGGCTGACCGAAAGGAGATATACACATGAAATCTATTCTGATTATCGGCATGGGTCGAATGGGACAGCACCTTGCTCGTAAGATGCAGAGTCTGGGCAATGATGTGATGATCGTCGATTCCCATCATGATATCATTGATGCGATCAGCGAGGAATTTACCAATGCCAGCATCTGCGACTGTACCAACGAGGCGGTAATCCGCGCACTGGGGGTATATAACTTCGATATCTGTTTTGTTACCATTGGTGAAGACTTCCAATCCTCCTTGGTAATCACCAGCCTGCTAAAGAAGAACGGCGCCAAGAAGATCGTAGCCAAGGCGAACCAGGATATCCAGGCAGAGCTCCTGCGTACCATAGGCGCCGACGAGATCGTAAATGCCGAGGAGGAGCTTGCAGAGTATCTGGCTGTGCGCTACAATTCAGACAATATCTTCGATTACGTTCCTCTGACGGATGAGTATTCCATGTATGAGCTACCGATTCCCAAGGACTGGATCGGCAGGACTCCTGTAGAGCTGGATATCCGCAAGAAATATCGGATCAACGTAATTGCGGTTAAGAATGGCAAGACGATGAATCCCAATATCGGACCGGGTTACCATTTCCGGGAGGGAGACCACATTCTCATTATCGGCAGATTTGACGAGATTTTTGAGCTGGCAGGCAAATAAGAAGAAAAGAAAATCTTGCATTTTTCCGGTAATCATGGTATAATTCTCGGGATATTTTCGTATTTTAAGGGAGTTGCCATGAGAAGGATCAAGAATATGGTAGACCGCACTTTGGCACTCTACTGTGCTGTGGGGATAGCCAATTTCATATTTTGCACCGGGCTGATGTTCTTCCTGTTTAATGCCTGTGGGGTCAGTGAGCATGTTGCTCCTCTGGTCAACTACGGATTGGGTAGTGTGATCTCCTTCTTAGGGTCTAAGTATCTGATCTTTCCACGGTCCGGGGCAGGCGTACAGCAGTGTGTCCGATTCGGGCTGGAGGTACTACTGTGCTACGGTGTTTCCTACTATATTCTCGCTCCTGTTGCGGCTGCTTTTCTGCTACAGAGCGAGATGATCTATGGGTGGTTCACCTTCGGCGGTGGTGCCAAGGTCACAGCCAATTGCGAGATGGCAGCCTGTGCTGTGGTATATGCTCTGCTGAACTACTTTGGTCAGCGATATTTTGTATTTACAGACCGATTCGAGTATCATAAGGGACAATAGCATGAAATGACATTCTTCCCACGGAGAATGTCATTTTTCCCGTATTCCCAACAGAAAGGAGATATCTATATGGGTAAGTTTTCAGGAATGCTGTTTACCAGCGATTTTGATCATACCATTACGGACCACGATGGTAATGTGCCGGAGAGAAATTTAGAGGCGATCCGTTATTTTATTGCAGAGGGTGGGAAATTCTGCCTCAACACAGGCAGGAGCATTCCTGCCGCAAGGCGGCAAGCGGGCAAGGTCCCCTGTAATGCACCCTGCTTGCTGTATAACGGTGGAGCATGCTATGATTACAGGGAGGACAAGCTGATCTTTGCCCATGCTCTGCCCCTTGAAGCGGGGGAGCTACTGCCTCTTTTGGCAGATCCCCGAGTAGGCATCGAGATCCAGGGGATTGAGGCACATTACAGCTCCGCAGTGATCCCCTCCCGTGAGCCTATGCTCCGTGCTGCAGGAATGGAGACGGTGATCACAGAGGAGCCGCCTCGGCCCTGGATGAAGATCGTCCTATGCGGCAGGTCCGGAACCATCTTAGAGAGCTACTCTCAGGTAGACCCTCGGGAGCGTGCATTCTTCCGGGAGCTGGAGCAGCGGGTGCGGGAGCTCTGCGGTGACAGCTACTACGTGACCTGCTCCATGCCCCGTGTCATCGAGATCGGCAATCCCCATTGCACCAAGGCAACGGGCGCACGGGAGCTGATGGAGACTCTTGCTTGCCATACGCTGATCTGCGCAGGCGATGCACCCAATGACACCCCGATGCTCTTAGACGCAGACTATGCCTTTTGCCCTACGGACTGCAATCCGGAGATTTTGCACCTGCCCGGGATCATACCGACGGTCCCGAGTAAGGAGGGAACCATTGCCGCCGTTGTGGCTTGGCTGGAAGAAAAACTTGGAGGGTGAGCAAAGTTTTCACCGTTCCTGCCTTGCACTTTCCGAGATCTTATGATATAATGTTGTAAATTCTGTCAAAAATGGAGATAATCATTATGGGAAATTCGAAATTTCGTTTTTGGCTTGTCTTCACGGCATTGTGGGTAGCGGTGATCTATATCCTGTCTGCCATGTCCGGTGAGGTCAGCAGCGCACAGAGCAAGAGCGTTTGGGAAGTTCTGCACACCATTTGGGAGGATCTCTCCCACGAGAATCTGCGTAAGATCGCTCATGGTGTGGAGTATTTCATCCTGGGTGCCTTTGCTGTGAGCATGTTTTTTAACACCAAGTCCTTTAAGGTAGCCAAGCCCATGCTGTTTTCCGTCCTGGTAGCAATGGGGGACGAGACCCTGCAGCTCTATGTAGACGGACGTGCCAGCGAGGTTATGGACATCTGGATGGACTTCGGCGGTGCCGTGATCGGCATCCTTATTTTCTGGGGGATCCATGCCCTGCGGAAAGGCAAATAAAGTAATTAACCACGAAAGAAGGCATATTGATCATGTGTGATTCCTGCAAGAAATTCTACATCACTACCCCTATCTACTACCCCTCTGACAAGCTCCACATCGGACATACCTACTGTACCGTAGCTACCGATGCTATGGCTCGGTACAAGAGACTCCGTGGCTATGACGTGCTGTTCCTTACCGGAACCGACGAGCACGGTCAGAAGATCGAGACCCGTGCCAAGGATGCCGGGATCACTCCTCAGCAGTTTGTTGACAATATCGTTGCCGGGGAGAAGGGTGTACTGGATCTGTGGAAGCTGATGAACATCAGCTATGACCGTTTTATCCGTACTACCGATGACTACCATGTTGCCGCTATCCAGAAGATCTTCAAGAAGATGTACGACAAGGGCGACATCTATAAGGGCAAGTACCAGGGTATGTACTGCACTCCCTGTGAGTCCTTCTGGACCGAGAGCCAGCTTAAGGAGGGTAAGTGCCCCGACTGCGGCAGAGACTGTCAGCCTGCAGAGGAAGAGGCTTATTTCTTCCGCCTTTCCAAGTATGCACAGCCTGTCCGTGATCTGCTGACCAATACGGATTTCCTGGAGCCCCGTAGCCGTGTCAATGAGATGGTCAACAACTTTATCGATGCCGGTTTGGAGGATCTGTGCGTATCCCGTACCAGCTTCACTTGGGGTGTTCCTGTTGATTTCGATCCCGGTCATGTGGTCTATGTTTGGGTAGATGCTCTGTTTAACTACACCACTGCTCTGGGCTTCCTCAACGACAAGTACGACGATTATGCCAAGTACTGGCCTGCAGATGTCCACTTTGTGGGCAAGGAGATCGTACGTTTCCATTCCATTATTTGGCCCGCCATGCTCATGAGCATGGAGATGCCCCTGCCCAAGAAGGTCTACGGCCATGGCTGGCTTCTCCTGGACGGTGGCAAGATGTCCAAGTCCAAGGGCAACGTAGTAGATCCCCAGGTCCTGGCTGCCCGTTACGGTGTGGACGCCCTGCGTTTCTTCCTGCTGCGGACCTTCCCCTTCGGCTCCGATGGCAACTTCTCCAATGAACTGCTGATTTCCTGCATCAATACAGACCTTGCCAACGATATTGGCAACCTGGTATCCCGTACTGTTGCCATGGTACAGAAGTACTTCGGCGGCACTCTCCCTGCAGAGCAGCTCGCAGATGCCGAGAAGGACGACGAGCTGGTCAACATGGCAGCCTCCCTGTGGCAGAGATACGAGAAGCAGATGGAAGCTTATGCCTTCCAGAATGCCCTGTCCGAGATCTTCCATGTGATCTCCCGTGCCAACAAGTATATCGACGAGAACGCTCCTTGGGTCCTTGCCAAGGATGAGGCCAACAAGCCCCGTCTTGCCAAGGTCATGTACAATCTTCTGGAGACCGTCCGCATCTGTGCAGGTCTCTTACAGCCCTTCATGCCTGCTACTTCTGAGGAGATCCTCCGTCGTATCGGTGCAGACAACGGTGCATGGGATGGTCTGTGTGTATACGGCGGCTTAAAGGCTGATACTACCGTTACTGCCGGTCCCGCCCTCTTCCCCCGTATTGACGCCGCCAAGGAGTTAGAGGAGCTGGATGCTCTCAATGCCAAGCCCGCTGAGCCCGAGGCTCCTGCAGAGGATCCCCTTCCCGAACCCCTGCCCCCCATTACCTTCGACGATTTCTGCAAGGTAGAGATGACGGTAGTCAAGGTCCTGGAGTGTGAGAATGTAAAGAAGTCTGACAAGCTCTTAAAGTTCACCCTCAACGACGGTACCGACACCCCCCGTCAGATCCTCTCCGGCATTGCCAAATTCTACAAGCCCGAGGAGCTCATCGGCAAGACTCTGGTAGCTGTTACCAACCTGCCTCCCCGCAAGATGATGGGTAGAGAGTCCTGTGGTATGATCCTGTCTGCGGAGCGTGGCGACAAGCTCCAGGTAGTCATGCTGGATGATTCCGTCCCCGCCGGCGCAAGATTGGTATAGTCTCCTTCATGAACCTTATTTGATCAAAAGAACACCCCCACATTGTGAGGGTGTTCTTTTGGCTAATCCCGGGAATCTATATACAATTCCTCTGCCTTCCATAGTGCATCTTGAAGTAGATCGGAAACCGCCTCAGAGCTTGGTATATGCCGGAGCCGGTCAATGGCATCCGAGGCAGCACAGCAAAGAATGGCATACATCTTCTTGTAAAGTTCTTCTTCCATTCTGTCCTCCTAATGAATAACTACGAATAAGTAGTATATAATAACTACAAGATTATAATATATATTTATTGTTCTTGTCAAGCTATAATCATCATAAATGAGGTGATATAAATGGCAGGACAAATTAAAATTACAAAAAAGACCGGTCCCAAGGGTGAAGACGGATATAAGATCGTTTCTGTCCGTATGAGGGATGAGCTGGTAGAGCAACTGGAGAGCCTTTCGGCTAAGACCAACCGATCCCGTAATGAGCTGATCAACATTTTGTTGCGAGAGGCTATGACCATTGTGTCTGTAGAGGACGATAAAGAGTCCGATGAATAGGTTTGCAGATCCCTTTCGATGGGTAATACCACCGAAAGGGGTCTCTTTTTATGGCAGACAGACAATGGCAGAGCCTGAACGGGTGAGAGGAGCCCACACTGGGCAAATTCCACTTGCGACAGCAAAATCCTCCTGCTTGCAATGCGGGTGAATCTATGTTATACTTGGAACAAAGACACATACTTGAGAGGGAGGCTGTTATGAAGAGATATTTACCGTCCAACCTGTCCTTGGGGGCAGACGGACTGTTGCCTGCTACGGGGCTAACACCCGGGGGAAGCAGTCCTTTTGTACTTCTGCCGGGAGATCCCGGGAGGAGCAAGACCCTGTCCGGGTACTTCCGTGACAGTGTATTTACGGCACATCGGGGGACTTTTGCTACTTTCTCCGGTCATACGGAGCAGGGGACACCCATTGGAGTTACCAGCAGCGGTATGGGGGCTGCATGTGTTGCTACAGCCTTAGAGGAACTTGCAGATGCAGGAGCCAAGGCTGTTGTCCGTGTGGGAACCTGCGGCGGCTTACAGCCGGATTTGATGCCGGGGCAGATCGTCATTGCATCAGGGTGCGTCCGTGGAGAGGGGGCGAGCTATGAGCTTGTACCTGCGGAATATCCTGCTGTGGCAGACCCTTATCTGGTAGCGGCGCTTATGGAGGCGGCCAAGGAGCTGGGGGAGCCTGTTAAGGTAGGCTTGTACCGTAGCCACGATGCCTTCTACATGGAATCCAAGGCGGCGCATCCCGGGCTGAGAGAGCGGATGGAGCAGTGGATCCAAAGCGGCGTACAGGTCGTTGAGAATGAGAGTGGCACTCTCTTCCCCTACGGACATCTTTTAGGACTCCGTACAGGCTGTATCTGTGTGGTATTCTCCAATATGTTCCTGACCCAAGAGCAACAGGGGACCAATCCCTATGGAGATCCTGCAGATCCCCAATTTATGCCCCGACGTATTGAGAGAGCGAGCCGTATTGCCATGCGAGCCGCAGAGCTGATGGAGGGTAGGCTATGAATTACCGGAGTGTAAAACTGACTCAGAGAGACGGATCCATGTACCATCTGGGTGTGAAAGAGGAACAGGTTGCCAAGAAGGTGATCCTAATCCCGGATCCCCAGCAGATCCCTCTGTATGCAATGTATTTGGAGAACCCTCAGAAAATGGGAGAACATCGGGAATATGTGACCTATACGGGAACCTACGGGGGACAACCCCTTACGATTATGAGCTGTGGCTTCGGCTGTATGCCTATGGCCATTGCTGTAGAAGAATTGAATCATTTGGGTGTGGAGGAGATCATTAAGATCGACTTCTGTCCTGCTATTGGAGAAGAATTGGAACCCAATGTGATCTGTGCCGCTACAGGGGCTGTACGGGGAGAGTTTGCAAGTCGGGAGTACATCCATGTCTCCTATCCCGCTGTTCCCGATATGGAACTTATGAGCCGCCTGATAGGTGGCGGTGTTTGCCGCACTGCCCTGTTCCGCAGTCATGACCTCCTTTCCTTAGAAACCCCTGCCACAGAGAGTGGACGGAAGAAGCTGGCTATGTGGGCAGAGCTTGGGGTAGAGGTTATAGACAGAGAGACCAGCTCTATGTTGGTCATTGCTTCCATTCTCAAGGTTAAGGCGGCTTCTCTTGCCATGATCTCTGAGAACTATACCACGGGCATCAGGGCAGAACAGGGAGAAGAAAGCCGCAAGGCTCTATTTGAAGCAGCCGCCAAGGCCCTTATTACGGTGTAAGAGAGGAATGACTATGGAAAATACCTTTGTATTAAAAAATGTTCTCCTGCCGGATTTTGAGACCCTTACGACCCGCCCTACAGATGTGTATGTGGAAAATGGGATGTTTGCAGAAATTGCCCCGGAGATCCACCGTCCTTGCAGAACCGTGGATGGAGAAGGAATGCTTCTCCTGCCGGGTATGGCAGATATCCATACGCACATGGTCCAGAGTTTGACCAAGGGTCCTCTGGATGATCTGAACATTACGGACTGGCTGGGGAAGATGTTGAAGGCGCAGTGGTCCCTCAATGAAGAGGAATGGTACTACGGTGTCCTCTTAGGCTGTTTGCAGAGCCTCCGTAACGGTGTGACCGCTGTGAATGAAATGACCTACTTCCCCCATATCGAAGCTGTGGTACAGGCATACCAAGATGCAGGCATCCGTGCCACCTTCGGCATCGGAGCTACAGACATTGCAGAGAACGAGCAGATCAAGGTTACGAGTATCGACGAATGCCTCCGTCAGGCAGAGTACCTCTATGACCGCTGGCACGGCAAGGGGCTCTTACGCACTGCCGCTGTACCTCAGGGCAGACCTGCCTGTACAGGGGAGCTTATGGTTGCTCTCAAGGACTTTGCCCGGCAGCGGGGTCTGGTCTATCATACCCATTTGGCAGAGGGAAAACGGGAGACAGACAGGATTCGTTCCTGGACCGGCAGGGGAGAGGCAGAGGAACTGGGCTATTTGGGAGTTTTGGACGAGAATACCATTCTTGCACACTCCATTTGGCTCTCTGATGATGAGATCCAACTTCTGGCAGATACCCGTGCTGTGGTTGCCCACTGCCCCTCTACCAATATGAAGCTGGCGGACGGTGCTCCCCGGATCGCACAGATGCGCAAAGCAGGTGTCCGTGTAGGCTTCGGCTGTGACGGTGAGGCATCCAGTGCCAACCGCGATCTCCTGCGGGAGGCTCGCCACGGCAGCTATTTGCAGAAGGTGCTGACCTTGGATGCCACCGCTCTCCCGGCACAGGATTGCTACCGTATGCTGACTTGGGAAGCGATGGAGGCGCTGGGCTACAAGGATCTGGGCAAGATCCAAGTGGGCTATACCGCCGACTTCTCTCTGGTAAAGCCCGATGCCCTGTCTACCACCAACCGCAATCGGATCCTCACCAATCTCCTCTATGCAGGAAACGGGGAACAGATCCAAAGTGTCTACATTGCAGGAAAGCCCATACTGGAAAAGGGCGTGTTCCTCCATCATGATTTAGGAAGGGTTTTGGAACAATGCGAGAGGATCCTCAGCAAGATCGAAGAACGGATATAAAATACGAGGATGACCTCCTCTTGGTCTGTGTGAAGCCTCGCGGCGTCCTGTCCTGTAAGGACGCAAGTGGCAAGGGAAGTATGGAGGATCTGCTGGAACCCCGTCATGTGTACCCTGTTCACCGTTTGGATCGGGAAGTCACGGGGCTCATGGTCTTTGCCAAGGATCCTGCCACTGCGGCGTTCCTCTCTCAGCCTGACCGACTCCGGAAGGAGTACCGTGCCACCTGTGAGGGGTGTCCCAAGGAGGACGAGGGCTACTTGGAGGATCTCCTCTTCCATGACCGAGGCAGAAATAAGACCTATGTGGTCAAACGGGAACGGAAGGGAGTCAAGGCCGCCAAGCTCTATTACCGCATTCTGGAACGGGGGCAGGGGGAAACCACCCTCCACATCCGTCTATATACCGGCAGAACCCATCAGATTCGTGTCCAGTTTGCTTCCCGTGGTATGCCCCTAAAGGGGGACAAGAAGTACGGTTCCCAGACCACCTGTCCCATAGCTCTGGAGGCATATCGCCTGGAGATCACCCACCCCAAGGGGCAGAAGATTTCCTTTTCAATTGAATAGACGAAGACCTGCAAGCTCCATAAATCGGAAGTTTGCTGAGGTATGCATAAAATACGGAAAACGCAAGGGAATAAATGCTCTCTTGTAATTTTCATCGTTTTCGTGTATAATAGATATACTTTCCCATTTGGAGGTATTTTATGGCATTAAAGAACAGACCGGAGACCTATCTGGTTCCCGGCAAACATATTCATTTGATCGGTATTGGCGGTGTTTCTATGCGACCTTTGGGGTTGGTGCTCCGAGGTATGGGCATGGAGGTCACGGGATCGGATATGAACGCCTCTGTCTCCACAGATGAGCTGATGTCCAAGGGGATCACCGTCCATATCGGCCACCGAGAAGAGAATATTCAGGGTGCGGATTGCATTGTCCGTACTGCTGCTGCCCGGAATGACAACCCGGAGATCGCTGCCGCAAGAGCACAGGGGATCCCTGTTTTTGAACGCGCACAGGCATGGGGTGTTATTATGCGGGAGTATAAGAACGCTATCTGCATTGCAGGCACCCACGGCAAGACTACGACCACCGCTATGACTACCCATATCTTTATGGAAGCACAGGCGGATCCCACGGTTATGATCGGCGGCTCTCTCCCCCTGCTCAATGCGGGACACCGTGTAGGACAGGGAGATACCATTATTATGGAGAGCTGTGAGTACTGCAACTCCTTCCTGAACTTCTATCCCACTGTGGCTGTGATCAACAATGTGGAAGCAGACCACTTGGATTTCTTCAAGGATCTGGCTGATGTGCAGAAGTCCTTCCGTCGTTTTGCCTGTTTGGTGCCTCAGACCGGCTTCGTTATTGCTAACGGGGACGACCTCAATACCGTCGAGACCCTCAAGGATCTGCAATACCTGTCCTTCGGTTTGGAGAAGGAGCGGGACTTCTACGCAGACAATATTTCCTCGGATTATAGCTCCTTTGACATCATCGCCAAGGGGAAGCTGTACTGTCATGTGGACTTAGCTGTGAACGGCAGACACAATGTTTATAACGCTCTGGCCGCCGCGGCTTCTGCCTATGTTATGGGCATCGAGGGCAAGTTCGTTGCCGCAGGTCTTGCTACCTTTACAGGGGCGGGTCGCCGTATGGAGTTCAAGGGCAAGTTCAACGGTGCGGATATCTATGACGATTACGCCCACCATCCCAGTGAGCTGCGGAATCTCATTGCATCCGTCAAGCTCCGTGGCTATAAGCGGATCTTGCTTGCCTTCCAACCCCACACCTATTCCCGTACCAAGGCCCTCTTCGAGGACTTTGTGCAGGAGCTAAAGACTGTGGATCAAGTGGTTCTGGCAGAGATCTACGCTGCCCGTGAGCAGAATGTTTACGGTATCTCCTCTGCAGACCTGGCAAGAGAGATCCCCGGCTCCGTTGCCTTTGATACTCTGCCTCAGGTTACTGCCTACCTCAAGGAAAATGCCCAAGAGGGCGATTTGATCCTCACCGTAGGTGCAGGTGATATCTTCAAAGCAGGCGAAGCCCTCCTAAAATAGAGAAAATGATCGGATCTGCCAATTTCGGCAGATCCGATTTTTCGACTGTTATGCTGTTGCAAATGGAAAATTGAAAATGGAAAGTTGAAAGTTTCCGGCAGTCAAATTCCTGTTTATCGTTCTGTTGATTTCCGAATTTGTTCGTAGGGGCGACCTGTGGTCGCCCGCAAAATGTTTCGATTTTGTCGAAAATCTCGTGATAATCCCTCAATTTTGTCATTGTCGTTTAACAACAATGACCGGGCGACCCCAGGTCCCCCCTACGGTGTTATACGATAAACAGCTCGACAAATTGGAATTTGACAGTTATTTATTTGTTGTCCTTTAGGCCGATCAGGTAATCGGCGGAAACACCGTAGAAGCGGCAGAGGAGGATCAGATCGTCGATTTTCAGCTCT
>JAZRGR010000277.1:0-4281 GCA_045644345.1 Faecousia sp.
GCTACTTTTTATAGCCCACAAGGGCGTAGGAACTCGTACAAGACGACTTATGTGCCCTACAGGGCACATAAGATTCAATTAAAAGTGTCTACTTTTAATTGAATAGTAGTATTAGCGGTGCTCTTTCTGATAGAAATCAAATATTTCTATCAGAAAGTAGTATAAGAAATCCCCCGTAAGAAGCAGGTGCTTCTTACGGGGGTTTATTTTATACCGGATGCTCTGTGAGGTACTGCTCGGCGGCAGTGGCGGCTACAGCACCGTCGGCGGTGGCGGTGACTACCTGGCGCAGAGACTTGACACGCAGATCTCCTGCGGCAAAGACACCGGGGATATTGGTCTCCGTGTCCTCTCCTGCCATGACGTAGCCCCGGGGATCTAAGTGGAGCTGATCTCTGAACAGCTCCGTATTGGGGCTCTGACCGATGCTGACGAAGAGACCGTCACAGGGCAGCTCCTCCTGCTCCCCTGTAAGGACGTTCTCCAGGAGAAGGCCGTGGAGTCTGTTGTCGTGGAGGAGCTTGACCACGCGGCTGTTGAGGCGGAATTCTACCCCATCCAGAGCGGCCTGCTCTGCCTTGCCTGCACGGAGGGTGTCTCTGCGGTGGACTAAGATCACCTTCTTGCTCAGACGGGACAGGACACGGGCAGCAGCGGCGGCACTGTTGCCGCCACCTACCACCACCACGGTCTTGCCACGGTAGAACATGGCATCGCAGGTGGCACAGTAGTGGACGCCTCTGCCGGTGAGAGCCTCCTCGTCCTCGATGCCCAGGTGACTGTGACGGGTGCCTGTGGCAAGGATCACCGTGTCTGCAGTGAAGGTGCCTGCGTCTGTGACTACGGTCTTGACCCTGCCTGTCAGCTCTACGGACAGGATCTCGGCAAAGAGGGAGGTGGCACCTGCAAGGTCTGCTCCCTCCTTCATGGCCTGTCCCAGGGAGAAGCCGTCGATCCCTTGGGGATAGCCGGGGTAATTGTCGATCTGATCCGTCAGGGACATCTGACCGCCTACGGTCATCCGCTCTGCAACGAGGGTGGTGAGCCCTGCACGGGCGGCATACATGGCAGCGGTATAGCCTGCAGGACCGCCGCCTAAAATCAGAACTTGATAATGGGTATTCATAGCTTATCCTACTGCCTCAGCGGCGTTGGCGGTAGCAACATCATACAGACGGGCTACGCTGTAGTCTACCAGGAGGGGATATTCCTTCTGGCAGGCATCCATGAAGGTCTGCAGGTCATCGTACAGCAGCTTCTCAGCGGCGGCATCGTACCATGCACGGGTCTCGGTCTGACCGACGTAATACATGATATGGTAGCCGTAGGTGGTCTTGACGATGCCGTGATCACCGATCCGTCTTGCGGCATCGAAGCACCAGTCATTGAACTCGGTGACCATGTCTCCGGGTGCAACCTCCTCGTATAAGCCACCGGTCTCTGCGGAGCCGGGGTCCATGGTCTTGTCAATTGCCAGGGCGGAGAACTTCTCCTCTGTGGGCTCTGCCAGCCATTCGTCATAAATAGCCTGTGCCTCTGCCTCAGCCGCTGCCCAATCCGCATCGGTCCAGTTAGCCTGCTCGCCCTGGGGCTGGATGAGGATGTGGCGGACATTGACGTTATTGACCTGGATCTTGCCCTGCGCCTCGAAGGTGTCCTTGTTCTCTGCATAGTAAGCAAGAACACGGTCCTCGCTGAGACCTTCCTTGATGAGCTCCTGCTGTGCGCGGTAGGCTGTTGCGGCAAGGAGGTACATCTCGTAATACTCCTGATAGCTCCGGGCATCGGTACCCTCACCGAAGTAGTAGCGGATGTAGCTGTCTGCATCGGCAAAGCCCTGAGCGGTGTATTCCTCGTAGAAGGAGCCACCGTCGGTTCTGAGGATCTCATCCAGAGCGTCCAGATCCTCCTGGCTGAGGGTGATGTTGTTGGCAGCGGCATATTGGCTCATAGCGTAGTTCCGTGCCAGACCCTGTACGGCAAACTCCAGGAAATACTGCTCCCAGGTCTTGCCCTGGTCGATCTCCTGTGCCCACAGGGGCTTGGTGGTGTCCATGCCCATCATAGCGGCATAGGAGCCGTAGGTACCCATAAAGTTGAGGTACTCTGTCCAATAGGCGATCTGCAGGTGGCGGTTCTCAAAAACAGGGGCCTGATCGATGCCGTCCACTGCCAGTACAGCGGTCATGTTGCTGTCGGTGGGATCGGCAGTCTCTACGGTGTAGTGGTTGTAGACGGTAACGTCGTTCTTGCCGTAGCCGGGGTTGCCGTTCAGGACCATTTCGGGCAGCTCAAGGGGAACAGTGGGCTCGGTGCTGTCCTCAGAGGGGGTCTCGGAAGGCTCGTCGGCGGGCTGGGTGGTACCCTGGGTAGGAGCAGTGGTGCCCTCGGTAGGGTCGTCGGACGTGGTGCTGCAGCCTGCAAACAGGGCAGCTACCAGTGCAAGGGTCAGTAGAATTGCCAAATATTTCTTCATGAGTACGGTTCCTTTCAAAATTTGATCAGACAAATAGTATATCACAAAGTGGGGAGGAATGCAAGTGTTATGCCTCTGCATCTGCCACAGCGGTAAATTCTGTTACCGTGCCTGTGAGGGTGAAGCCGGTGCCTCTGATCTGGGGAGCGGGGCGGATGATCAGATCATTGTGCTCCTCACTCTGCCCGGGGACAAAGCTCTCGGAGGGCAGTATACCGCTGCCCTCAACAGGGGTCAGCGAGGGGATGTCACCGTCAATGGGGACGATGGAAGGGATCTCAAGGGAGGAGGAATCCTCATTGCCCCGGGTCTCATCGGTGACAGAGGGGGCAACGGTTGCGATCTGACCCATAGGCTCTACGGGAACAGTGGGCTGGGTAGGATCGGGGATATCACCGGGACGGGGCGGTACAATGGGGAGAGGACGGGAGCCATGCTTCTGGATCTTGCCGTTGACCATGAGGGTGTAGGTCTTGTTCTTCTCCAGTCGGGGATGGGAGATCTGCAGACGGGACAGGTCTGCCTCGGTGGTAAAGGTCAGGATCTCTTCTTCCTCCAGCAGGAGGCTGACCTTGCTGTTGGCTGCTACGGTTTGCTGAAATTGCAGATCCATGGTGCAGGTACTCTCTCCTGCGGTATAGTAGGCAGTGGTGCCCTCGTGACGCAGGGAGGGACTGTCGGAGGTATGGGGCTGATCCTTGGTGCAGCTGCAGAGGGTTGCCATGATGCACAGGAGCAGCAGGGTGGCAATGATTCGTTTCATAATAGGACTGTCCTTTCATAACAAGTATTTTTTGTATTCTACATTTTTATTTGGGAAAAGTGGTGTAGAAATTGTGAACAATCTTGACTTTTTCCCGAATATTCTCTACTATATCATAGACAGAACAAAAAGAAAAGAGGGAAACCAATGATCAGACATATTGTCATGTGGAAATTTCGCGAGGATGCAGATCCCACCCCTTTCTTAGAGGGGTTGGGAGCCTTAGAGGGTGTGATCCCCCAGATCCGCCATATGGAGATCCACCGCAGTGCCGTAGAGGATGCCGCCTATGATGCCATCCTCATTTCCGATTTTGATAGCCTTGAGGACGTAGAGACTTATAAGAAGGATCCCCGTCATGTAGCCGTCTCCACCCTGTGCAAGTCCATCCGCACTGCCCGCAGCGCCATCGATTTCGAGATCTGACCCATGAAACAGTGGTGTGTCTATATCCTCCGCTGTAAGGACGGGACGCTGTACACGGGCAGTACCGACGATTTTCCCAAACGGCTGGAGGCACACCGACAGGGCAAGGGTGCCAAGTACACCCGTGGCAGGGGACCCTTAGAGCTTGTGTATACGGAGCACTGCCCCGACCGCTCCACCGCCCTTAAACGGGAATACGCCATCAAACAGCTCCCCCGTAGGGAGAAGCTCAGCTTGATAGAGAATTGCACGGTGGATTTGTCCCCCCCAATAGCGAATTCGAGTGATCGGTGATGAGGGACGGTATGCCTTAGGGCATGGGTTGAAAAAGGCTCCCCCATATCAATTGGAGAGGCAAATTCCGATTTATGGAGCTGTTTATCGTATAACACCGTAGGAGCGACCTGTGGTCCCCCGGTCATTGTCGTTAAACGACAATTACGAAATTACGGGATTATCACGAGTTTTCCGAAGAAATCGAAACATTTTGCGGGCGACCACAGGTCGCCCCTACGAACAAATTCGGAAATCAACAGAACGACAAACCGGAATTTGAACAAATGATGGTCTCTGCAAGACACAAGGGAACGATGAGGGCGGAGCCATGCCGGGAGGG
>JAZRGR010000278.1:0-16166 GCA_045644345.1 Faecousia sp.
AACTTGCCTGCTGCCCATGCAGTCAGAACGGACATGCCGGAAGCATCGGTAATAAGGAGGTTGACGGGAACATTTGCACGCTCCAGCTCGCCGCTGACCAGGAAGTAGGACAGAGCGAAGTCAACAGTCATAACAATGGGATCGTCGGGACCTGCACCGTTGATGGGGTAGATGCCGGGAGCGACCTTCATGGGCTTCTGAGGATCGGTGTAGATGTTCTGACGCAGGCCGTACAGAGGCAGAGCCTGTGCGTAGGTCATAGCTTCCATAACAATGATGGAGCCGTACTTGAGAGTAAATACGGAAGCCAGAGCGTTCTGCAGGCGCAGGTCGCCCTTTGCCAGCTTGCAGAGGTTGACGATGGAGGGATAGCCGAAGGAACGGTCGCCATCCTTAAGAGCAGTGCGGCGGACCAGAACTGCATTGGCGAAGGTTTCCTTGATGGTCTTGCCGGTCACGTCGATGATCAGGTTCTTGTTGCCTGCTGCTTCCAGCTTGGTAACGGTGTCATAGATCTCAGCCAGGTTCTCGCCCTTAACGCCCAGAACGACACCTGCTGCGGTGGCAACAGCGTTCATATCGGCGTAGTTGGAGGCATCGGCACCTGCCAGGATGGGCTTGCCGTCCTTGCACAGCTCCAGAGCTGCCTTGGCAGTCTCGGGGCAGGGGCAATCCAGGATCAGGGTACGGCCGGTGGCCATAGCCTTCTTGACCAGGTCTACATAGGGGGTAGCCTGGGTGTCGCACAGAGCAACACGGACGAACTCAACATACTCACGCTCGCCGATACGCTCGTAGTCCACCTTCTGCAGGTCAGCCAGCTTGGCATCTACGGTAGCCTCGTCCATGCAGGAGCAGACGCAACCTGCGAAACGGTTACGGGAAACCAGGGTCTTCTCGTGGCGGAAGAGAACGGTCTCGCCACCGAGCTGGATGCCGTCACCGACGGTGAGGGTCTTCATGGGAGGTGCAGTAGCCTCAGACAGCTTTGCAATAGCGTCCTCAGAGAAGTAGGGACACTTGCTCAGCTCAACAGCACCCTGAGCGACCTTCATACAGAAAGCCATACAGGTGGGGCTGCCGCATTCCTTACAGTTCTTCTTGGGGGAGAGTTTGAAAATATCTAAGCCTTTCAGTGCCATGTGTCAGTACCTCCTTATTAGACCAAGGCGTCGATCATGTCAGCAATTGCCTTAACTGCTGCAGGATGGCGCATGATCACAGCGTCAGAGCCGCTTGCCAGACAGGCAGCAGCAGTGGTGATCTCCATGTTGATGCCACGCTCCTCGGCGTTGCCCCACTCGGGCATGTCAGCCTCGGACATGACGGATTCCTTAACGCCCCAGGTCTCGGTGGAAACGGGGGTGATGATGGGCATCTTGAGCTGATCGTCGGACTGAGCCAGAGCAGCGGCACGGATGCGGTCCAGGGTGGAAGCAACATACTCGTAGCCATAGCCTGCTGCAGCGGAGCCGGCGTTCATAACGATGGAAGAAGCATTGACGCCAACGCCCTCGACCAGGACGTTCAGCTGCTTTGCCAGGTTGATGTCAACGGAAGACTCTGCGCCGACCTTCTGACCGTAGGCCAGAACTGCGGAAGCGGCGACAGTCTTGTAGTTCTCTTCACGAGCGGAGAGGACCAGGATGTTCTTGCCCTGGAGAGCCTCGGAAACCTTGCCGAAGAGCTCTGCGTCCTTCTCGATGTTCTTGCAGCCCATGATGACCAGGGGCATGTCGGTAGCATCGGCAACGGACTTGGCGATCTCGACACACTCAGCAGTGGGTTTGTTCTCGCCGTTGGGGTCTGCGCTCTCCATGCGCAGGCAGAGGAAGGAAGCGCCGGGCATGGACTCTGCACGCTTAGCCATCTCAGCGGGGGTGGTGCAACCCTCGTAGAACTTCAGCAACTCGGGCTGAGTGAAGGCAGAAATACCGCTGTCGGGAATCTCTACGCCGATCTTGGGTGCATTCTCGATGGGAGCATCGAAGGAATAGAAGGGGAGGACATTTACGCCGCCGAGGGTAACGGCCTTGTCGCCGGTACCGATGGTAACCTTGGCGATGGAAGCGTTAAATGCCTGGGTCTTGGGTTCGAAAGCCATGGATATACCTCCTGAATAAAATATAAAAAGTTTGCTAACTTTGGCTAACGGAATGAATCAGATCCCCACGGATCTGAGAAGCTGACCGAGGGCCTGCTTCATAGGACTGGAGTCGGAGATCTTGCTGCTGGGCTCGCCCATGCAATCGGCCTCGTATACGGCCTCGTCCTGGGGCAGAACGCCCAAGAGCTTGAGTCCGTGCTTGTCGATCTCCTCGCGGACACCCTCATTAAGGATGCCATTGGGAGCACGGTTGACAATGAGACCCATCTGTGTGGGATTGAGCTTAAGCTCCTCTACCATCTCGGCGATCCGAGCCACGGCCTGGATGCCACGACGGGAGCAGTCTGATACCAGGAGCAGGGTATCTACCTTGGGCAGGGTGCCACGGGCAATGTGCTCCATACCTGCCTCGTTGTCGATGACGGTGTACTTGTAGTTGCCTACATACTTGTCTACCTGGGACTTGAGGATGCCGTTGACGAAGCAGTAACAGCCCTTGCCCTGAGTCCGACCCATAACCAGCATATCAAAGTCGTCTTCTTCTACCAATGCGGTATTGAAGCGGTACTCTGCATAGTCGGCCTTGGTCATGCCCTTGGGGATCACATCGCCCCGGAGCTCAGCCTGTGCCATCTCCTCACGGACGGTGCCTAAGGTGGTGTCTACCTCGATGCCCAGGACCTCGTTAAGGTTGGAGTTGGCATCTGCATCCACAACCAGGAGAGGGGTCTTCTTTTCTTTGATCAGATAATCGATCATCATGCCGCAGACGGTGGTCTTGCCTACGCCACCCTTGCCGGCAACTGCGATGGTATGTGTCATAGGGTTCTCCTTGCTATTGGTCATTACCCATAGGGGTTCATCATCATGTTACCATATAAGCAGAAAAATTGCAAGTCATATCTTCCGATTTGTTGAAGAAAAATGAGGAAGTTTTATATTGACAGCAGAATGTTGACGGTGGTATACTGTTTGTAAGTTTACACTTTATACGGCAAATCGGTAGCGAAGCATATTATTCACTGTTATGATACCCTCTGTTCCGTTGGGAACCGTATCATAAAAGGAGGAAGCTTATGAAGAAACCTTATGAAAAACCTGCACTGCTCTGCGAGGACCTTCGTCCCGAGGAGCTGCTGTGCGGATGTGCGGCCCAATCACCCCTGTTCGACGAGCTCCAGCGGTGCACCTACCCATACAAGGGCAAGTACACCACACAGACCTATAACCTGTTTGCAGAGCATTGGGGCACCTGCGATCCCATGTCCCATATATATTGCTACCATATGGGCCAGGTCCAGATCTTTGGATCGTAATATGAAAGGAGGAGCATGATGAACCGTAAATTTTATCGTTCGTTGATCGCTATGATCCTGATCGTGGCAAGTATCCTGTCTTTGACAGCAGGTGCATTTGCACAGGAAACGGAGGATGCTGTCTATAGAGAGGAGTTTATCTCCCGGGAAGAGGCAGAGGAGATCGTGGATGAGACCGACTATGCATTGGAATTCGACTCCGAGAGGGAAAATCCTTACGATATGAGCCCGATCCTGGAGGATGCGGGAATCGATCCCCATCCCGAGAGAAAGCCTGCGACCCGTACCGGAGCCGGCGGAAACTGGGAGGAATTTCTGTTTGTAGATTTTCTGCCCCTCTCTCCGGAGAGAGATTGGGGTTGGTATGTCAACTCCTGGCAGGTCAGCCCGGAGCAACCTGTAAGATGGAGCGAAATCGAGCAGGGGCGCATGGAATGCTACTTTAGCGGCTATAATGCGAATGTGCAGAGCCAGATGGTCGTGGGTCCCAATAACGAGAAATTCACCATTCCCGAGAACAGTGTTGTTTGGGTCAATGTCCAAATCGATGACTCAAAAGTGAACGGAGTAGAAGACTACTTTGGCATTACAGAAAACGGAACCGCCACCATGAGCTGCTCTGTCTGTCTGTATTTCGAGGATGATCCCAGCGTAGAGATTAACGGCTCCCTGGTCTATAAAACAGGAGACCAGCTCCTTCGCTTCTCCAGTGCAGATCTGACGGCTGCCGGAGTAAGCGGAAACAATGTTTTGAAGAGCATTCGCTTTGACTTCCTCAATCTGACTGCTGCACCGGGATCGACTGTCAAAGTCGGCACGGGTGAAATGGCCAGTACCATCGGGGACAACTATATTACCGGCTATATAGAGCATATTTATATCGGACCCGAAGAAAAGAAACCCTTGAAGGTCCAATTCTATGATGATACGAAGACCTATATTACCGATACGACTTTCTATGTTCCCTATGGTTGTGGCGTTTCTTACAATAATATTCAGGGGAATATTAAGGGAACGCAAGCCGGTGCCAATGAGGTTTGGGGCTGGAAAGAAACCTATGGTGCAAGCTTTACGGAAACCGGCAACTTCTACTTGGACCCCATAGATGCCGGTGTTACCCATAATGATACCAGATTCATTCTCACCAAGCTTTCACTACCTGCCGATATGGATGTTGGCTCTACCAAGAAGCTTACCAGCGGCAGTGATTTGGATGACGATGATTTCACCCTGACCATTGATGCCGTCAGCACCGCAAAGATCAGTGAAGCCCACTATACTACGCCCCAAGACTTTACCATCGTTCTGGACCGCTCCGGTTCTATGGCGGGATACGCTTCTACATCGGATGAGGAGAAGTGGACGGTCGAGAAGGATAATGCGGATGATTTGAAACATGTAATAGAGGCTCTGGACACCACCAAGTTCCCCGGTTATTACCGCGCCACGATTTGGGTAGAACACGGAGCAGGCACCACACATAATACATATAATTCCAGTGGCAAGTTAGCAAATCGAGCATACGGCGCACCTCTGCGTTATATGTATGGCAAATGGTATATGCCGGTCCAGACACAAGTGGTGCGCTATATTGAGAACGGAACGGTCAAGGTAAAAACCTGTGATGGCTGCGTAGTGAAAAACAGTAACGGAACGGTAAGCAGATACCTCAGAGCCCATGGCATCCGCGTTGATATAGACGCTGCACCCTGCAAGTGTGTCACCTGGGTAGAGCTCACCCTTGAGAACATCGACACATACTTCTACGACAGACGCGGGCTATCGCAAACCTATCCGGATCCAAATGACAAGAGTCAGACTATAACCGTTAACCGTACATCCTTCAAGTTCGAGGTGTATGTCTCCCGTTACGGCAAGTCTGTGGAGGCGATCGAGGATTTCCTGGATGCTCTTTATGCCAGCAACAAGAATCTGAAGCCGGGCGAGTATCATACGGTATCGATCCTCAGCTACGGTGCCGGTATATATACCAAGGGCTATCCCTATGTCTATAACAACAGCACTACGGACCCTAAGTATAAAAAAACCGATTATAATTATTCCGGGTGTACCTGCGAATCTCAGGCGCTGAATGCATCGGGCTATTCGAAGCTGATCAATACGGCCCGAGGTCTTTATCTCCTCGGTGCAACCAGAACAGACGCGGCCTTTAAGGCCCTTGCCAATAATAACGATACGAGCGGCTCTTATGAAGATAAGGGAATGTCACAGATCGAGATCCAAGCCGGATTTATAAGTCCGGTCCTGGATAAGACAAAGTATCTCCCGGCAAAAAAGACGGGAAGAAACAGGACGGTCGTTCTGTTGACCGATGGCTGTCCCACAGAGAATGCCTGGACGGGCAATATTCCCGTAGGAACGCTCTTCTCTCCCCTGACGGCAGCGATCTGCATCCGGTCAGCCCGTGTATTGAAAGATGACGGAGTAAAGATCTATACTCTGGGATACATCGAGGGTCTTACATCTGTCTCTGACTATAGCGGAACGAACATGTTGGATCGTACCGATAAGTATGAAGAACAGCAGGCAAACGATTTCCTCCAGTTGATGTCCTCAAACTACCCCGGGTCCTGGGCGACCTACAGTATTAAAACAGTAAAGATTAAGGTAGGCGGCAAAGATGTAGAGAAGACCGTTCCCAACTTGGCTACAGGCTTCGCTGCCAATGCTGCCGGCTCCTCTACCCAATACTACATGGTGGCGGACTCGGCGGGTAGCGACTTGGGCAATAAATTCACCTCCATTATGACCGGCGAGGTCCCGGAGATCGAGTTGAGCCAGGCAGGGACCCTCTATATTTACGACGAGATCACCAGAGAGTACAAGCTGGATCCGAAACGGCCTATTCGGATTTATGCCAAGCCGTATAACGGAGACGGTACCTATGGGGACGATATATTGCTGAGCTCCTATGCTATCGCCCCCGACGGCAGCCCCCAGACCTATGCCACGGATATTTTCGCTATTTCCTGTACACCCCGGGCCGATGGAGAGCTAACAACGGTAACACTGAAGTGGACGGACTGCAAGAAGGCATACCTACGCAATACGAATATGCCCACAGGCAGCGCGGTTGCGAGTACGCCTTTTGGTTACAAGATCGTTCTGGAGCTGCCTATTGCAGTCGACAGAAAGAACACCTTGGGCGGCAATCAGATCCCTACGAACACATCGAAATCCGGACTGTATCCCTCTAACAAAGCCGACACGGCAATGGGAACGGAATCCATTGTTAAGTATGAGGTTCCCAAGGCTAATGTTTCCCCTCGGTACGAATTCCGGATCCATGATTACTTCCTGGAGCTGCCTACCATGGCAACCATCTATAAGAAGGGCTTGAATACCTCCGGGGAAATTTTTGAGGCTATGACAAGCTCCGATGTAACACTGGTCAACGGAAACGATAGGAGCAGACTGGATTATTTGAACCTGGATATCGTGGTGAAAACCACAGACGGAAAGGAAGTCTACAGAAGCTCTGCTTCCGCCGGTGCCAAGGTGTTTACAGAGAAAGTATCTGCATTGGAAAGTGCCTTTGACTTTACAACGGACCAGCCAATGGAGGTTTACTATACCGTAAGCCATAAGTATTCCGGCAAGGACTCCGTAGATCGAGAGCAATACAACACCGTGTATTCCGATCCCCTTACTGCCAACTACTATGCACCCAAATTTATGGTCGTAGACTTTGATGCCGAGGGATCTGTCAGTCTGCAGAGAGAGGTAGATGCAGAGCGTCTGTCCTTTACTGCTACCAACGGCGGTTATGACAGCTCTACCGGCCATGTAAAATTTGACTTCCGTGAGACCTACGGCTCAGAGGAAGCAAGGAAGATGATGGACGGATGGGTCACCATTCCCTATACCTTTGATTCCATCAATGTGCCCAAGGACGGTGTGGATGTCCGTTCCCGTCAGGTCTATGTTCTCCCCGGCAATGTGATCTCCTACGACGACACCCTCTTCGGCTTCCATGCAGAGGCTGTGGTGGATAAGACGGCTACGGAGCCGGTTGTGGGGAAGTGGGTCCGTTTGGGCACTTACGGTAACGATGTACAGCTTCCCGAGAGCAAGCAGGCCCATGGATATGACAAGAACTTCGCAACCACCGGAGACTACCACGGCGCATCTACCGTTGCCCGTGTGGGAGCGACGAATCCCGATGTGGCACCGATGGTCTTCGAATTCTACGGCACAGGCTTTGAGCTCCTGTCCCGTACCGCTCCCGACAGCGGCACCGTGGTGGTGGAGATCTTCAAGGCCAAGGCAGACGGCACCTACGGTGTGGTCGCAGACAAGGGCTATCTGGTAGATACCTACCTGGCAAACAAGACTCTGTATCAGATCCCCGTTGTGCAGTTCCTGTCCGGGGAGGCGCCTGCCAAGTACAAGGTCCATGTGATCCCCGTTTACGACATGATCTTTGACCATGGGAAGAAGGGCTTTGCTCCCATTACAGAGGATCGGGCACGGGCTGTTGCGGGCTTTGATGAGACGGTGGACTTCACCTTTGTTCCTTCTCCCTCTGTGGCACCTGCTACCCGTGCGTATGAGCCTATGGGGGCATACAATGTTTATGTAGACGGCTGTCGCGTATACAACACCCTGACAGCGGATGCACAGGGGATCCGGGACTACATCTACTCCCTGGCAGGGGAGCAGGATGCCAATATTCTGAACATCAACGACCGGATCGTGGATGTGAGCATGAAGGTGAATTGGACCAACAACACAGAGATCAGCGGCATGCTCTTCATCGAGGCTCCCAAGATGACGAACTCCGATGTGGAAGGAGATACCGGCTCCGACGAAACCATTACCAACACCACCCACGGCTACTGCCTGGGCATGAACGGCTCCCTCAACGAGGAGGCAGACCCCGGGGACAATAACAAGTTCTATGTCCGCACACCGGAGCTGGAATACATTACCCATGATGAATACGGGACAAGAATCTATTACAGACTCAGCCCCATGGGGCGCACCCTATTCTACTGCACCGACAGCAAGAATGCAGAGGTTCCGCTCACTGAGGCCGAGATCCGCAAGTATGTGGGCAACGGTGAAGAGATCGTCTACTACAGCTCCGCTTACAAGGCTATCGGCCCCGCCAAGGAGGTCTACCTCAGCAAGGATCAGGGTGTAGCATTCAAGGTCGACAGCGACGATGCAAGGGTCTTCATGAGCATGAAGACCGTAGACGGAAAGGCTGTGACCGTACAGGCATACAAGGGCTCCGCCTTCGTAACTATTCCCTTGCTGACAGACTACCGATCCGATACGGAGATGTATTTCGACCTGACGGACTATGTAAATGACGGCACAGTCATGATCAAGAATGCAGGACCGGGCATCCTGTCTCTGTGCAACCTAAAGACCGCCTCCGCAGAGGGCTCCCTGCACCCCTTTGTAGACAGCCGTATGATCCGACTGGCAATGAAGGCCTTCGGCGGTGAGGCGGAGCTGCCCGCAGTAGACGAGAATGTGGTGATCCGCCATTCTCTGAACCTGCAGAGCGACATTTCCGTGAACCTGATCGTCCCCGCAGCAGCTCTGGAGGGCTATGATCGCTATGTTATGGAATGCACCGCAGCGGGCAAGACCTTCTACCCGGCGGCAGAGGTGAAGAATGGCATGGTTTACTTCACTGTTGACGGTCTCATGGCAACACAGATGAACGAGAACATCCATTCTGTGCTCCATTTGATCAAGGGTGACGAGACATTCACTTCCGTAGAGGATGATTACTCTATTGCCTGCTATGCCTACACCACCCTGAACAAGCCGGAAGCAACGGACAGCATCAAGACCCTGTGCGCCAACCTCCTGCGTTACGGCAGTCTGGCACAGCTCTATAAGAACTATCAGACCGATGCCTTGGCAGATGAGGAAATGACCGAGATCCACAAGAGCTACCTCACGGATACAGATACGGTTGCCTTCGGCAGCAATAACCGACTCCTGGGGGATGTGGCAGAGCCTGCAATCACCTGGTCCGGCAAGTCCATGATCTTAGACAGCAAGGTTACCGTGGTCTATGTGTTGAATACCAACGGCTACGAAGGTAGCTTAGAGGATCTCCGCCTCCGTGTGACCTATGAAGCCATCGACGGCACTACCACAGAGCTGGAGCTGGAGGATCTGCAGGTCTATAACGAGGCCACAGGGCTCTATTCCTTCAAGCTGGACACCCTCCTTGCCGCAGAGCTGAGAGCAGTGGTTTCCGCCACAGTCTACAGCGGTGAGACCCAAGTCTCCGAGACCCTGTGCTACAGCGCCGATACCTACGGTAACGGCAAGACAGGCACCCTCGCAGAGCTGTGCAAGGCCCTCTTCGCCTACAGCGACAGCGCAAGAGCCTTCTTCGCAAATTAACCATCCGGCCCCGTTGGAAAATTCCAACGGGGCCATTTGTGTGGGGAAATACCGATTTATGGAGCTGTTTCCGATGATCCACCGGGCTCTTGACTCTCCCTCCGGGAGAGCTGTCCCGAAGGGACTGAGAGGGAAAACGGCATTATCGTCACCCGTAGGCATTTTTCGTGAAACGTACAAACAATCATATTTGTTCGTAGGGAACGACCCTGTGTCGTTCCGCTATGGTGCCAATATACGGTGGCATAAATTTCAAAAGGAATATCCTACAAATTTCCTATGTTATCGACTATTGCCCGACTTTCCCAACATAACCAATATGTACAGGTTACGGTGGTTCCACGGAACGACACAGGGTCGTTCCCTACGAATATGCTTGGCAGTGCATACGTAATAACGGAATTTGTACGTGTGACGAGAGTGCCACGGGCGATGACGTGGCATCGCCCCTACGGGATGTTGCGTAATTTGACAATTTGCGCGTTTGTAAACTCACCGATAAATCGGAATTGGAGGAGAGAAAAAATCCCTTGCAAATTTTTCCTGCGGACCGTATAATGGACTTATTACCAATCGAAAGGATATACAGGCTTTTGGGGTCTGTATAAATGAAAGGAGCACACAAGTATGTCAAAAAGAATTCTCCCAATACTACTGGTGCTGGCTATGATCTGTGGTCTTGTACCCACAGCCCTCGCCGCACCCAGTCCTGCATCTACGGTCAGCGTAACCGCAGATCTGTCCTATTCCCTCAAGGGTTTGAAGTTCAGCGGCGTCCTGCAGAACTTCTATATTGATACGGATTACATCTATATTACCCAGAATGGTGGATCCGGCACCTTCTATCTCTCCCGTTTGAAGATCAACGGAACCGATGCCACTTATATGGACCACATGACCCTGACCAACTGCGGTAATGGTGAGTCTCTGGCCGGCTACCGCTATAACGGCAAGCTGTACTTCTACATCGGTGCCAAGGGTCTGGAGGCTACGAGCTATGGCTCTACCCAGATCGCCCGAGTGGAATATAGCGCAGGCAAGACCTATACTTATACGGATCTGACCCGTTTCATCCACCTGTCCAGCAGTACGGCTACAGGCACCAGCGTGGGTACTGCCAATCGCGTAGCCTGTGCGGCTAATGACCTGTTCACAGTTCTCCGCATCCAGACCACGGATGATTCCATTACCTATTCCTGCTACTATACTGCGGATCTGAACAAGGCTATGGATTCTACCAAAATGTTAGGTATGGAGACCCCTGCTGTCCTCAATGCCTTCCTGTATTCCTTCACCCAGACCAAAGATAACCGTGTGCTCCCCAACAACTCCTTCCAGGGTCTGGAGCTTGCTAACTCCGACATGATCCTGGTCTCCGGCGGCAACTCCGGAGAGCCTCCTGCCATCGGCAGAATGAGTCAGAACGGCACATATCAGTCCCTTGTCAACATTACCAATATCGGCACTGTTTCTACCGGTCCCATCGGCATCAAGGGGAACCGCGTATACATCGCCGCTGTACCTGCAAGCGATAATGTAAACGGACAGAAGATCTACTCCTTCCTCGGCTCCAAGGTCGGAGTTCCCGAGGCGGTACATACATCTGCTACCCCGGGATACAATCTGGTAGGGCTGAAGTTTACGGAGACCATTCAGAATTTCTTTATTGACACCGACTATCTCTATGTGACCCAAGGAAACAGCACAGGAACACAGTACCTTTCCCGTCTCAAGATTGAGGGCAGCACAGCCACCTATGTGGATCATATGACCCTGACGGAATGCGGAAACGGAGAATCCCTGGCAGGCTACCGCTATAATGGGAAGCTGTACTTCTTCGTAGGTGCCAAGGGGCTGGAGGCAACGAGCTACCATTCCACCCAGATCGCCCGAGTACAGTACGAACCGGGGAAAACCTATACCTACACCGCCCTCAACCGCTTCAGCCATATTGCCAACAGCACCGCAGGCGGCAGTACCCTTGGCACCGTGGTCCGTGCCGCAGTGGGCGCAGACGAGAACTATACCGTATTCCGCATTGAATTAGAGGACGGAACCACTTGCTACACCTGCTATGATACCAAGGCACTGAACAAGGCTCTCGATAGTGGCACCCTCATCGCCATGGAGAGCGCAAGTGTTCGCAGTGGCTTTGTCTACCACTTCAAGCAGAAGAAGGCTGTCCGTGTCATCCCCAACAACTCCTTCCAGGGTGTGGAGTTGGCAAATTTCAATACCATCCTTCTTGCAGGTGGCAACTCCGGTGAGACCCCTGCCATCGGCAGGATGAACAAGAGCGGCACCTACGAAAAGCTTGCCTATATTACCAATATCGGCAGAGCCTCCGCAGGCCCCATTGAATACTGCAATGACCGCCTGTATATCCTGTGCACCTCTGACAACAAGCTTTATTACATCGACGGTAACAAGCTGGGCATTACCGGTGCCACAGCTCCCACCTATACTGCAGATGCCGCAAGTGTGCTGGAGGCGGCCTCCTACGTGAAGGCCAATATGGACGCCAAGGTCCTGCCTCCCAATGTAACCGTCGGTAGCAAGGTCTGCACCCTTGAGCAGTTCTTGGATCTGGCATGTAAGCTCCTGATCAACATTGAGAACGGTACTCCCAAGGAGGCTCTCAGCTTCTCCGATGTTGCCGCCGCCTCCTCCCCCTCCGGATCCGGAGTTGGAACCGTACTGAAGGAGGATTACATTGCTATGGCCCGTGGCATCATTGCCAATATCGAGGCCTCCCGTCGGGTGCCCAACTATGCTACCAGTAGTTCTATCGGCAAGATGCAGTACAGCTACTGTGTCCATATGTATGCCTTCCTGCTGGACTACTATGCACGGTACGGCATGCTCCCGGAGTCCTATGCTTCCATGACCTGGGCAGGAACTGCCGCCGCGGCCATTGCACCCCGGGTTCCCGGTGTATCTGCTTTGGATATGGCATCGGCAACCACCGTTCACCAGCTCCCCAGCGTTGTTCCTGATGCTGAGACCGGGGATTATATGCAGAACCTGTCTCTGGTGATCCGTACCGGGGAAGGGAAGACCATCGTCATCGACGGCGGTCGTAAGAGCTACGACAGTGATTATCTCTTCAAGTATCTCCAGCGTGTTACGGGGGACAGCACGCCCCATGTAGATGCCTGGTTCATGACCCATGCCCACTCCGATCACCATGGCGCCATTATCGGCATCGCCAACAAGTATGCATCTCAGCTGACCCTGGATGCCTTCTATCACCGCTTCCCCACCCAGGCGCAGCTGAATAAGTACTTTGCCGCCGTAGAGCCTGAGGCTACTTATACCAATATTCAGGCGATCTTAGGGGCAGTAGGGAAGTTCAAGAATGCACAGGGAGGCACCCCCGAGGTCGTGACCCTCAATGCCATTCACACGGGCAAGTGCAATTCTACCTTCGACTTTGACGATCTCCATGTAGATGTGCTCCTGACCATCGAGGATATCTTCTGGGCAGCCGATAATATTTCTACCAAGTATACCGCCACCTGGGAGACCCACAATGCCGACCATGTCAATCAGGCCCCCAAGCAGCTGGTATCCGAGAACTTCAATAACTCTTCTACCATTTTCCGTCTCACTGTGGGCGGCAAGACCCTCATGGTCACAGGTGATGCCTCTACCGTCAGCACCATTATGCTGGAGCGGTATCACAAGTCCCATGCCTCCGACAGCAGTAAGTATTATTCCCTGAAGACCGACTATGTGACCATGGCTCACCACGGTGCACGCAGAGGACTGTCTAAGTCTGTGTACAAGACCATTGATCCCGATGCCGTTCTGTGGCCCCTGCCCAAGGCCGGCGTCAACAACGGCAGGACCGACTACCCCTTGCAGTGGATCGCAGAGCTGGGCTCTACCATTTACTTCTCCTATGAGGGTCCTCAGGTATTCACCTTTGCAACCAAGAGAAGTGCCACCCCCGTCTCTATCCCCGAGGAGATCAAGGCCCTGGTATTCAATGCAGAATACTATGCCGAGAGATATCCCGAACTGAAGGCCGCCTACGGCATGGATGAGGTCAAGTTGTACGAACATTATGTAAACTACGGTGTGGAAGAAGGCCGTTGTGCAAGCCCCTACTTCGATGTTCGCTTCTACATGAACAACAACGGCGAGGGTCTGAGAGAGCACTGCCACGGTGATTATACCGTTGCCTTTGCCCACTTCCTCAAGTATGTTTACGAGACCAATGAGCGACAGAACAATCCTAAGCTGCTCTCTCCCACCTTTGACTGTGCTTACTACGGCAGTACCTATGCAGATACCAAGTCTTTGACTACAGAGCTGGCTCTTCTACAGCACTTTGTCTCCGTAGGGGAGGCAGAAGGACGACTTGCCTCTCAGGGCTTTATGGGAGCAGACGGCATCCGCTACCATAAGCACGGCACAAGGGTCGTTACAGAGGGGACCTGCTCCTCCGGGGGCAGTATCAAGTACACCTGCACCGACTGCGGTTATAGCTGTACCTATACCACCGAGACTGCGGAGCATACTGTCGTGATTGACACCGCCGTTGCGCCCACTTGCACCGAGAGCGGTCTGACAGCAGGCTCCCATTGTGATATCTGCGGCACTGTCCTGATTGCACAGGAGGTAGTCCCTGCAACGGGTCACAGCTACACCTATGATCCTATGGACAGCGTGAACCATGCCGTTGGCTGTGAGGCTTGCGACTACACCGCAACAGAGCCCCATTCCTACGAAGAGGGCACTTGTATCTGCGGTGAAGCAGAGAGCAAGGAGCCTATAGTGGACGAAGCCTTGGTCATCAATCACAGTCTGAATTTGGCAAGTGATATCTCCATCAACTTTGCGGTTCGGACGGATTACCTACAGGATTATGTAAACCATTATCTGGTCTGTGAGATTCCTGTGAATACAGGCAATGCGCAGACGGGGAGTAAGACCGTAACCATCGAGCCCGTCTTAGTAGGCAACTTCTATTATTACACCCTGACAGGGATCACCGCTGTTCAGATGGGGGATGTGGTCACCGCCCGGCTCCATATGGAGAAGCAGGGTCAGCCCTACCTGTCCAAGGCGGATACCTACAGCATTGCCCAATATGCCTATGCCCAGCTGAACAAGGACACCACCGCAGATAACCTCATGAAGCTGTGTGCAGACCTCTTACGCTATGGCAAGGAGGCACAGATCTTTAAATCCTATCGCACCGATGCCCTCGTAGATGCCGATATGACCCATAGCCATAGAGCTTGGCTCAGTGACGTAGAGGCTGTGACCTTCGGGAGCAACAATCAAATCCTCGGGGATTTGCAGACCCCTTCCGTCTCCTGGGTAGGCAAGGCACTGGACTTAGATTCCAAGGTCTGCCTCAAATATGTCTTTACTCCCACAACCTATACAGGTGCGGTGGAGGATCTGGTGCTTAAGGTGCATTATGTAAACCACGAAGGACAGACTGCCGAGGCCGTGGTGACAGATCCCGTCCTGTACAATCCCGCCATGAACAGCTACGCCTTTACCTTTGACGGACTCTTAGCCGCAGAGCTGCGGACCGTGCTGGATGCCGCTGTTTATGAGGGAGACACCCGTCTGTCTCAGACCCTGCGCTACAGCCCCGACACCTACGGCAACGGCAAGACAGGTCAGCTCCTGACCCTGTGTAAAGCCCTCTTCGCCTACAGTGACACCGCCAAGGCCTACTTCAAATAAGCGACATAAAAAAGGAGGAATACCCATATGAAAAGACGAATATTGATTTTACTTCTGTCTTTGTGTCTCATAGGATGCTTTTTGACACAATGGACGCCGACTGCTGAAGCCGCTGCTTCTTCCGGCTCCTGCGGGGACAATTTGACCTGGACGTTTGATGATTCTACAGGTGCACTTACCATTTCCGGCACAGGCGCCATGGCACAGTATAAATCCTATAGTCTTGCACCATGGCGCAATTATAGTATTACCTCGGTCATTATCGCCCAAGGGGTTACCTCTATCGGAAACTATGCCTTCTACAAGTGTACCGGGCTGACCTCTGTGACCATTCCCGACAGTGTTACCTCCATGGGAGACTATGCCTTCTCGGGCTGTACCGGGCTGACCTCTGTGACCATTCCCGACAGTGTTACCTCCATGGGAGACTATGCCTTCTACAAGTGTACCGGGCTGACCTCTGTGACCATTCCCGACAGTGTTACCTCTATGGGAGACTCTGCCTTCGAGGGCTGTACCGGGCTGACGGGAGTGTATATAGACGACCTTGCCCAATGGTGTAAAATCGATTTTGCCTCTTATGACTCTAATCCCCTGTACTGTGCTAAGGTACTGTATCTAAACGGCACACCCATTCA
>JAZRGR010000279.1:0-3558 GCA_045644345.1 Faecousia sp.
GTCGGGGCTGTAGCGCAGGGTCTGAGACAGACGGGTATCTCCTGCGTACACAGCGGCATCCAGCACGGTCCGCAGCTCTGCGGCTAAGAGTCCGTCAAAGGAAAAGGCGTAGCTGTTCATGGCAGGATTGTACAGGACGGGGTCTGTCACCACGACCTCGGTCGCCTGTCCATCGTGGTTTACATAATGTACCTTAAGCACCAGATCCTCCACCGCACCTGTATAGGTTGTGGGAGTAAAGACATATTTGAGGCAGACCTTGGAATCTAAGTCCAGTGCCTTGCCTACCCAGGAAACGGAAGGGGTCTGCAAATCCCCAAGGATTTGATTGTTGCTCCCGAAGGTTACAGCCTCTACGTCACTGAGCCATGCTCTATGGCTATGGGTCATATCGGCATCTACGAGGGCATCGGTGCGATAGGATTTAAAGATCTGTGCCTCCTTGCCGTAGCGGAGGAGGTCTGCGCAGAGGGCCTTCAGCTTGGGATCTGCACCTACCTTATTCAGCTGGGAATAAGCATATTGGGCAATGCTGTAGGTGTCTACCTTGGACAGGTATTCTTGTCCGTCCTTCTCCATATGGAGCCGGGCAGAAACTACATCGCCCATATTCACGGCGGTAAGGCCGGTGAGGGTGTAGTAGTAGAAATAGCCGTTCAGGGTGGGTTCGATGGTAACGGTCCGTGTCCCTGTCTGTACATTTCCTTCGTATACGGGGATCTCACAGACCAGATAATGGTTTACATAACTCTGCACCATATCTGCCCGAACAGCAAAGTTCACGGAGATGTCGCCGGCAAGATTCAGGGTGTGGTTGATAATGATGGCTTCATCCACAACAGGCTCCGGCTTATCCACTGCACCGCAGACACACTGACCGTTCACGAAACGGTGGGGCTCTGTGTACATATCCGTACAGTAGATACATCGGACACTGTGATCCGGTCCGTTGTTGCGGTAACGGGAATAATCATGATCCTTGGGCGGAATGGTTTCCGTTTCTTGCAGCCCGCAGAAAAGACAGGTGTAAGTCTTTACTCCCGGTTCGGTGCAGGTGGTGGGGGTTGTAACAACACCGCTGTCCATAGAGTGTCCCGTTGCGGGAAGGGTTTCTGTTTCTTGCAGCCCGCAGGAAAGACAGGTGTAAGTCTTTACTCCCGGTTCGGTGCAGGTGGTGGGGGTTGTAACAACACCGCTGTCCATGGAGTGTCCCGTTGCGGGAAGGGTTTCTGTTTCTTGTAGCCCGCAGGAAAGACAGGTGTAAGTCTTTACTCCCGGTTCGGTGCAGGTGGTGGGGGTTGTAACAACACCGCTGTCCATGGAGTGTCCCGTTGCGGGAAGGGTTTCTGTTTTCGTATGACTGCATTGGGTACAAACATAGGTGTTGAGTCCGGTCCATTCGCACTCCGCTTCTACAGTCTCCCTCAGCACATACTGATGACCGGTAGGCGCTGCGGTTGTTACTTCGTAAGAATATCCGCATTCTATGCAGGTAAATCTGTTGATACCCGCGCTCTCACAGGAAGGATCTATGGCTTCCGTTTCGTAGTTACAGGCATAATCGGGACAGGCACAGAGCAGATAGAAGGTGTAACCGAATGCCTCTGCATATGCCTCTGCAGTAGAAGAAGGATATCCGCAGATCTCCCCATAAGAGCTTGTACCAAGGGTATATGGTGATGAATAAATCACACATTGAGGATTTAAGATATAAAGCCTTTCCAGCCCGGTACAGCCCACGAAGGCATCTTCTCCAATGGAGGTTACACTGTCGGGAATAGTCACAGAGGTCAGCATGAAACAGAGCCGGAAGGCATGGCCTCCGATGGTAACCGTACCTTCCCGAACAGAGAATCTTCCGGATTTAGATGAATCTACCTCAATTAAGTGCTTTCCCATATACAGCACCCGATCGATCCAGTTGCTTTGATCTTTATAGTATCCGGTATTGTAGAAGGCATTCCTCCCCATGGAGGTCACACTGTCGGGAACGGTCACAGAGGTCAGCCCGGTACATTCGTAGAAGGCATGGCTTCCTATGGAGGTTACACCGTCGGGAATGGTCACAGAGGTCAGCTTGGTACAGTAGTAGAAGGCATCGCTTCCTATGGAGGTAACACTGTCGGGAATGGTCACAGAGGTCAGTCCGATACAGTCGGCGAAGGCAGAGTCTGCAATGGAGGTAACACCGTTGGGAATGGTCACAGAGGTCAGCCCGATACAGTTGTAGAAGGCATGGCTTCCTATGGAGGTTACACCGTCGGGAATGGTCACAGAGGTCAGCTTGGTACAGTAGTAGAAGGCATAGTCTCCGATGGTAACCGTACCTTCCCTAACAGAGCAGCTTCCGGATTTAGATTCATCTACCTCAATTAAGTGATTTCCCATATACAGCACCTGATCGATCCAGTTGCTTTGATCATTATAATATCCGGTATTGTAGAAGGCATCCCTCCCCATGGAGGTTACACTGTCGGGGATGGTCACAGAGGTCAGCCCGGTACAGCCCCGGAAGGCACCGTTTCCCATGGAGGTTACACTGTCGGGAATGGTCACAGAGGTCAGCCCGGCACAGCCCGAGAAGGCATAGTCTCCAATGGAGGTAACACTGTCGGGAATGGTCACAGAGGTCAGCTTAGTGCAGCCCCAGAAGACATAGTTTCCAATAGAGGTAACACTGTCGGGAATGATCACAGAGGTCAGCTTATTACAGTTGTAGAAGGAACGGTCTCCCATGGAGGTTACACTGTCGGGAATGATCACAGAGGTCAGCCCGGTACAGCCCCGGAAGGCATGGCTTCCTATGGAGGTTACACCGTCGGGAATGGTCACAGAGGTCAGCCCGGTACAGTAGTAGAAGGCATAGTCTCCCATAGAGGTAACACTGTCGGGAATGGTCACAGAGGTCAGCCCGGCACAGCCCGAGAAAGCATAGTCCCCAATGGAGGTTACACTGTCGGGAATGACAAGATCGTGAATTGGTGTGCCGTTTAGATACAGTACCTTAGCACAGTACAGGGGATTAGAGTCATAAGAGTCAAAGTCGATTTTATACCATGGGGTAAGGTCGTCTATATACACTCCCGTCAGCCCGGTACAGCCCCGGAAAGCACCGGTTCCCACGGAGGTTACACTGTCGGGAATGGTCACAGAGGTCAGCCCGGCACAGCCCGAGAAAGCATAGTCTCCAATGGAGGTTACACTGTCGGGAATGACAAGATCATGAATGGGTGTGCCGTTTAGATACAGTACCTTAGCACAGTACAGGGGATTAGAGTCATAAGAGGCAAAATCGATTTTACACCATTGGGCAAGGTCGTCTATATACACTCCCGTCAGCCCGGTACAGTCCCGGAAGGCAGAGTCTCCCATAGAGGTAACACTGTCGGGAATGGTCACAGAGGTCAGCCCGGTACAACCCGAGAAGACATAGTCTCCCATGGAGGTTACACTGTCGGGAATGACAAGATCATGAATGGGTGTGCCGTTTAGATACAGTACCTTAGCACAGTACAGGGGATTAGAGTCATAAGAGGCAAAATCGATTTTACACCATTG
>JAZRGR010000280.1:0-4399 GCA_045644345.1 Faecousia sp.
TTTCCTCATGGATTCCTCCTTTCGCTGGGGTTTCAGGGGCGGCAGGCCCAGGACAAGCGGGTTTGCACAAGCAAATCCAGTGCTTGCTAAGACATCGCCACAGGCTACCGCCCCTGCCGTTTTCCCTACGATTACTTCTCCGGGGAGACCTTGCAGACCTTCTCAAGAAGGGATGTGAGGCTTTCGATCTGATCGGAAATCAGGGCGAGATAAGCCATAATTTCCTCAGTGGGACTCTCGACCTCATCATCTTCAAGATCGTCGGAATCCTCCTCATACATATCGCAGATGTTGTCAAAGGGGCAGTTGTCACAGTCCTCATCACATGCGGCACACATCTCGCCACAGCATCTGTTCTCCTTATCGGTACAGCCGGGACAGGTGCGGTTCTTGCATTTGTCCACCGTAATAGAGCCAAACAAATGCCTCTTACTCTCCGGATCAGAATCCTCACGGATGTAGAAATTGGCAACGGCCAAGCCTTCAAGAGGATGCTTGATCATGTGGTCAACAGTGGTTTCGGCAGCGTCCTTGATCGCTGCCTCGATGTCTTCTTCGGGAATCAGATAGTCTTTCTTGTAGATGTTCTCTACGCTGATAATAAACTTACTCATAGTGTTTTTCTCCTTTTCTTGATGTTATAGATTTCATTTAACGGTTGGGATCTCGCTCAGGCTTGTAGGCCATGGATCGAATCTCTCCATTGATTTTTGCGAACTGTTCAGGATAGTGGAACTGTCGCAAATAGGTTTTCTGTTGCTTCTCGGTCAGGCTATCGAAGCGTTCTGTACTGCATCCGCAGATGAAGAAGGGACCGGCAATGATGTCCAGAATTTTTCCATTATCCTTAATGGATCGGTTCAGAGTCATGCCGTTGATTTTTCCTTCCTCGTTGCAAACAATGCACACAGGTTCGTCAAAGGGATATACTGCTTCGATAAGGCCCCCACCGACTGCGGCTTGCAAGCCTTCCAATGAGCTATCAATGTCTGCGATCCTCGCATACTTTCCGGGCTCACAGAGGACCACACGGATCGTCTCTTTCAGAGACTTCGTCTGTTCGGGATCGAAGTCGATCTTCTTGAAGCCGATGGTATCGCAGTAGTAAAAACCGGGATCAGCAACATTCTCTCCTGTGATTTCTACTACATCCGATACAGACATGGAGCGTCCTCGGTAGCCTACAGGTCTGTCTAAATTGAAGGTTGCAAAAGCATCTTCGGGATCATGCCCTTCGATCTCTCCCTCGTAAACCATGTCGTAGATACTGCTGTCCACGGCAGACTTCCCGTTTTCCTTGGGCCACGTATCCAGACTTCGGAACATTTGCAGATTTTTGTCCCGGTCGAAGTTGATTTGGTACAACTTTACTTCCATAACTTTTTCCTTTCTATAGTGTTGTGGCAATGGTGGTTCCACTTTCGTGCTAATGTGGAACCACATGGGGACACTTTGGCGAAAAAGTGTCCCCACTTTTTGTTCGCAAAATTTCATGGGGACAAAAATTAGCCATTTTGACCCCACAGTGCCCCCCAATTTTGAGCAAAAGTAGGGACACTTTCGTAGCTTGTTTTATGATGGTAAAAACAGGCTTTTTTGATGGCACAGTGACTTCACTTTCGTTCCAAATCGCAGTCATTTTTTCGTAGAAATTCGCAAGACTGCAAAAAGTGGCTTTTTTTGCAGTCACCATGCCATCGTTTCTGCCCGAAACTGCCATCACTTTTTCTCGGATTCAGTGATCGTTTTCTGAGCCAAATTGGCTCAAATTCCGTTCTCCTGAACATAGGCTGAGCCACTTTGGCTCAGAAGTAAGGCTTCGTTCACGTCCTTACCTCTTGTAGGTGGCTGGTCTGAAATCAAGTATCTGTCTTTTAATCCAAGGATGATTCCTTCGGTAGCAGATCTTCCTATGGGGTCATTATCCAAGTGCAAACAGATACATTGGATTTGCGGATACAGGTTTAAGAATCGTTCCAGAGCAACGGGTACCACCTCCTTTCGTTTGATTTGAAAGACTCCGGCAAGAGACAGCAGGTGTTCCTTCTTCCAGTCCCGTCCTGCCGTGTATTCCATAGTCCCATAACTCAATAAATCAATTGCTGACTCGAACACGTGGACGGTGTTGCAGGTTTCTTCTGCATGGATAGAAAACGAAAAGTGCTTGTCACTTCCGGTGGCTTCTCCTTTGTAGTATCCGGATGTACCTCTGAGGGCTCCGTAACGAGAAATGCCGCTTTCGTCGTAGCCAACGAAAACGGCATTGTGGTATGGCAGACTTTCAAAGATCAGGTCATGCTCAAAGCAGTAATCCAAAATTTCGGGGTGAATCCCTCTGGAGATCAGATAGGCTTTGACCTTTTCGTTATTGCCTGCACGAGGAGGAAGGAGCAGTTTTTTTACTGCTCGATCCTTCTGCTTATATGATTTGGGTGGCTTGGCTGCTATTCGTCCCAACAGCAACTCTACTGCCGCAGGGAGGGTATAGCCCTTAACAATAATGAGATAATCCAGAGCAGTATGTCCTCCATCGGTTCGGGAGAACCAATACCATTTCCCGTTGGATATCTTCAGGCTGTCATGTTCCTTGGTACAGTAGGTGTCCCTTGAGAACTTCACAAGTTCATGAGGCTCGTAGTTCTTTAGATATGTGAGGACATCTATCTTTCGGGCTTCCTCAATGTCCTCCGGGGTAACATAGCCCATAGCAATCACCCCCTGTCATGGATCGTACCCGGATATTTCAAAAGGTACTGTGCTGTCTTTTCAGCGGCAGCATATACCTCATCCGGTTTCATTTCAATCAGGAAGCCTAACCTCCCCAACAGCTTACTAATGGGATACTTGCATTTCAGCAAGATTTCCGCCTGCTTCTTGGGGAGATCTCTTTCTGCAAAACAGCGTAAAACCTGGTCATGCTGTACATACCTTGCAGAATGAGCCATGATGAGATCGGGTGTACAGGTTCGGAGATACTCTTTGTAGGCTTCGTGTTCCGCACACATTTTCTCATAGAGCAGTTTGTTGACTTCTTGTTCTGTCAATTGAAGTCACCCCCTTTCCTGCGTGCTTCTTATGGGCATGGGCTCGTCGTCCTCGTCGCCTACATCTGCATCTACGATTTCATTCTCGGTTTTGTCGAGGTTGAGCAAGATATTCAGTTCGTCCAGACGAGCAGACTTCTGTCGTAGCTCATCCTCTCTTGCAAAGGCTTTGCCCAACTCTGATTTGGCAGTAGCAAGCTGGCATTGCACATTCTCTAACTGCACCTTGCAGTTCTCCAATCGTTCCGGGAAACTGTCGATCATGTTATCCAGTCGTTGAATGTTGCCGTAGATGTCCGTGCCCAAAGTAATGCTGTAACTGAGAGCACCTTGCAGGGTGATTTTGTATTCCTTGTAGAAGGTATCAAAGTGAAGCTGCATATCGAAACCTCTGTAGCTTCCCAAAGGGACAGGATCGGGAGATTGCATATTATGGCAGATCTCCAAGATGGCCGAGCCTGCAGACTTCTTCTCGATATGGGTTTTGCCTTCCAAAACCATGGGAGAGAATTTCTCCTCATTGGGATGGGTATTCTGCTCCGCAGTTGCAATGTCCGTCTCCAAGCCGGCAATGGTCAATTCAAAACTTCGTATTTGCTGTGGGAATGTTTTTAGGATCTGGTCCTCCAAAGCATACTGCTGACTCTGGTGAGAGGACTTCAAGAGACGAAGTTTCTGTACCTCAATATCAAGATCCATTTTCTCCTTTATGTGGGGATTTCCCGTACACAAAGCTTTAATTTCAGCATAGGACAGGGCAGTTTCGTCAATGTCCTCTGCAGATCTCACAGGCGATTTGCTGGTCATGATTTGTCCAATGAACTTTTGCTTGGATTCCACCAACTGATACAGATAACTGTCAAAAGTATTCTCTGTAACATAGGTGTAGATCTCTACTTGGTCGTGCATATTGCCTTGTCGGACAATTCTGCCTTCTCTCTGTTGGAGGTCGGAAGGTCGCCATGGGCAATCCAGATGATGCAATGCTACAAGTCTTTCTTGAACATTGGTGCCTGCACCCATTTTCTGTGTGGAACCAAGCAAAACTCGCACCTGACCGGATCGTACTTTAGAGAAAAGTTCCTTTTTCTTAGCTTCTGTAGAAGCATCGTGAATGTAGGCGATTTCTTCTTCCGGCATTCCCCGCTGGATCAAAGCAGTGCGGAGTGAATCGTAGACATTGAAGTTGCCGTCATTGTGAGGCGTGGAAAGGTCACAAAATACAAGCTGGGCAGACTTTGTATCTTCATGTGCCTGCCAGATTGAGAAGACGCGATCCGCACAGGCGGTTACTTTTCCCGTTTCGCTTTCGGGCAAAAGAGGATTCATAAGTCGCTGATCCAATGCCAGCTTTC
>JAZRGR010000281.1:0-3144 GCA_045644345.1 Faecousia sp.
GTGTCCATATACTGAACCTCCTGCATTGACAGTTTGCCGTTTTTCTCAGCCTTGCGCTCAAGGTCGTCCAATTCATTGCAGACAAATTCGATCAGTTTGTGCATAGCTTTCTCCTTTCTCACGCTGTTCTCTCAACAGTAATAGAAGCTCCTCTTCTTACTGTGATCGAAGGTGTTGGTGTAGTGGCAGGGTCATCTTCGGTACCATCGAAGTAAATTCCTGATACAGAGACACAACAGCCACAAGGAACAGTAACAGGAATCTCGGTATTAATGTGTCCGTATTCCTCAACAGCCTGTGGCGTGAAGATTGCTATGCTTTCAGGAACAATCACGCCGTTTATCGTGATTCCGATAGCAATGGGAGTGACCTCGCCATCTTCGGGAATCTGGACATTCGCCTGTACCCTTACATTGTATCTTGCAAATCTGCCGGATGTGCTACCTTTCAGATTAAGAACCCCTACTGCAAGAGGAACTACGTTTCCAGTGTTGCAAGGGATAGAAACTGTGCTGAATGGTATGGTGCCATTGAGGGCAACTAACGCATCGCTGATTGTTACATATTCTGCCATAGCACACCTCCTTAATTGATGAAGGTATTTCCACTACATCCGCAGCCGCCGTTGCACTGGAAGATCGGGGTCCTTCCGAAAACCGGAGTGGTTCCGACAGGACACTCGTTGAGGCGGTTATAAATCGCATCAGTCTCTGCTACCTGGCCCGCAAGAATACGAGCGGTCTGAACATCCTGGGATGCCTGTCCTCTTGCATAAAGCAGTTCGGAACGAAGCTGGGCGATAGTATCATTCTTTGCCTCCAGTTCGAGAGAGCAGAGCTTATCAAGGATAGCCCTTGTGCCATCTGCCTGACTCTGAATGATATCTCTTGTGTTGTTTGCATCAGCAAACCTTGTAGCACTTGCCTCATTCTGAACGATGTTCTGAGTCTGGCAAGTAGCGAGTCTGTTGTCACAGCAGCACTGAGCGAGCTGGGACTGTATGGAATTGAATCCCTGATTCATTGCAGTCTGTCCGGCAAACGCGGTCTGCATATTAGCGATCTGACGTGCGTTAGCCCCCTGTTCTACTCCGGCAAAGCCGTTAGCAAGTGCCATCTGCATATCGGAGCAGCATCCACAAAGCTGTGTTGAAAGACCTGATATACCATCGCGGATAGAAGTGATGCCGTCATTAATCATCGCATCCCTGAAGCCGTTGTTGGTATTGGTCATTATGTTCTGCTGTCCGTTTGAAAGCCAAGGGTACTCTGCGCTGAAACCGCCGCCGAAGCCACCGCCAAAGCCGCCACCATTGTTACCCCATCCCAGGAGCAGAAGCAGAATGATCCAGGCCCAATCGCCACCGAATCCGTTTCCGAAACCTCCTCCGTTTCCGCCGGTAGGTGAAACAAGCATAGTTGCGCCAATTCCGCCATTTTCATCTGTAAGTGCCATAATTTTACCTCCTATAAATTTTGTTAGGTTAGGGAATACACTCGTACGCTGTGTAGTCCGTATATAAGGCACGTCTGCCTTACTTTCTCATAAGTTGCTGTATCATGGGATTGTTTCTCATGCTCATAACCTGATTGATCTGCTGCTGAGAAACCTGATTTGTATTGATTAAATGCTGAAGAATGCTGCCCGGATCATTTATATTCACATTATTTGGGATATTGAACCGTCTCGCCAGCATTTGTAACGGGTTTTGCCGGAACTGTTGATATAGAGAAAAGATATCAATCATCATCATCTTCCTCCTCATCTCTTGGGACTTTCTTAGAAACCGGCTTTGTCATGCTCTTCAGTTTCTCCTTGATCACCTTTACATCAGCTTTGATCGCCTCAATTTCGTTAATTAATCCATCAAGGATATTTGCCATGTTTTCGTTCCTGCCGTTTTCGGGCAAATCAGGCATTTCCTCCGGTTCTTCTTTCACAAGCTTATACTTTTCGATTTTTGGGGAGTCCAACTGTGAAAAGCCCATTGACTTTTCCATGACGTAAGGCTTGCCCTCGATCTTAAATGTCACACAATTTCCGAGAGCAACCGGGTAACTGCGTACATACTCTTCGTTTGGAGCTGCTAAAAATCCGCCATTCTGAATCTGCTGAACAGGCTGCTGTGGCATCTGTGCCATCTGCTGAGGCATTTGCTGAGGAATCTGCTGAGGCATTTGAGGTTGCTGAGGTTGATATCCGTACTGCGGGTATTGATACGAATTATAAAATGCCATGATTTACTCCTTCCTGTACCATGTGTATATCGGTATTTCACGTCCGCTATCCCAAGAATCGAACCAATCACCATCTATTACACAAACAACATGAGTTCCGGTTCCTAAAACAAATATCCCTTTAGGATTATCTCTGCAGAAATCCTTGATCGTGTAACAGTTCGGGCATAAATTGGGGATGGCTTTACGGTAAAACCCTTTCTCCCTGAGCACAGATCCCCAGACCGAATCAGCATGAGGCATATCTCCCATATCAAGTCCATTTGAGCAGACTATTATATATGCTGTCTCCCAATCGGTATTGAGTGCCTTTGCAACAGCTCTGATCGAGCAATCGTCCACGCTTCTTCCTGTCGGGTTCGGATTATACTGTACCCACATTGTCATTTCCTCCGTTAAGGAAATGGTAAAATAAAAAAAGCCCCTTGACGATGAAGTCAAGAGGCATTTTGCATGGCAAATTTCGTGCATATTTCGTGCAATTATTCTATTTTGATGTGCGAAAAGATTATGCGTTCGGTTTTATAGACGATATTCTTCACTTGCCGAACTGAAAGCTCGAACTCTTCCGCTAATGGCTCGAAGCATATTCCGTCAATCAGCCTTCTCTTTATAATCTGTCTGTCCCTCTGTGCATTTCTTCCGATAATCCACTCATCGATAAGGGATTCGATCTCCGACCTTGAAAGTTTTCCCGAAATCATACATCTTTCCATTTTTCATCACTTTCAACTTCTTCCTCTATGTGAGGATCGTTGCGTTTATTGTAGTCCTGGTATGCGTGTATAAATATTTCTAACCACAGAATATTGGTAAATATCAGCAAGAACAGGGTCAAAACCCATGTGCATATTAGCCTTTTGATCTTGGTTTTTTGAGTCGTTGCTACACTCTCTGCAACCAAAAA
>JAZRGR010000282.1:0-3678 GCA_045644345.1 Faecousia sp.
GAAGCTTCCAAGATCGCTCCCGCTGACGGTGCTACCCTCTGGACTTCCAACTACAACTCTTCTCTCGAGACCACCGCAAGCTGGGGTCCCTACAAGCTCGCAGAGTTTGAGGCAGGCTCTCACTACAAGCTCGTCAAGAACGAGAACTGGTACGGCTGGAACATGACTGAATATGCAAACCAGTACAACATCAGCGCAATCAACTGCCGTAAGGTTGAAGAATTCGCTACCAAGTGGATGGGCTTCCTGAACGGTACTTACGATGACGCGTCCCTCCAGACCGAAAACGTCGCTGATTACCTCGACTCCAAGTACGTTTACTTCACCTCTACCTCTACCGGTACCTTCGGTATGCAGCTGTACTCCAACCTTTCTACTCTGAAGAACAGCGAAAACAACAACGGTATCCTCGCAATCCAGGAATTCCGTCATGCATTCAACCTCGGCCTGAACAGATCCGACATCGTTGAAAAGATCTGGCCCGGTTCCGCAGTTCCTTGCTTCGGTCTTCTGAACGTTGCTTACTACTACGACATCGAAAACTCTCCTGAGCTGGCAGACGGCGGTCAGTACCGTAACGCTACCATCGCTAAGGAAGGTATCCTCCGTGCATACGGCTTCGAACAGGGTGAAGACGGCAAGTGGTCTTCCGGCGATCTCACCGGTCTTTCCACCGATGACGCTTACGACACTCTGACCGGTTACAACCCGACTCTCGCAAAGCAGAAGATGCAGGAAGCAATCGACATCCTCCTCGCTAATCCCGAAGAGTATGGCTACGATGCTTCCAAGAACATCACTCTCGTTTACGGTTCTTCTTCCGATACCGATAAGCAGAGATTCAGAGCTGATTACCTCCAGGAAGTCCTCGACGGTCTGACTGCAGGCACCGCTCTGGAAAACAAGATCGACGTTGTCTTCGACGCATCCGCTGGTGCACAGTGGGCAGAAGCATTCCGTTCCGGCGATACACAGATCGGTTTCGGTTACGGCTTCTCCGGCAACGCGTTCAATCCCTTTGATATCATCGGCGCATTCGTCAACCCTGACGATGATCTGAACTACCACATGTACTGGGATACTTCTTCTCTTGAAATGACCCTCACCATGCCCGCAGGCGAATATGAGGGTGCTGGCGAAACCATCACCATGAGCGTCCAGAACTGGTACTACTGCCTCAACGGCCTTGCAGGCACTGAGAACCAGGCAAAGACCTACAACTGGAGCGAAGGTTTCGCACCTGTTGAAGCAAGACTGATGATCCTCTCCGCTCTCGAAGAGCTCACCATCAAGGAAAGCCGTTCTGTCATGCTGATCGCAGATGGCGGCGGATCCTTCCTCGGCGCGAAGTTCTCCTACTTCTCTGAAGACGAACACACCTTTATGGGCTTCGGCGGCATGAGATACATGGAAGTCAACTACACCGACGCTGAATGGGCTGCTTACGTTGCTGAAAACAACAACGACCTCTCTGCAGAGTACAAGAAGTCCGAATAATGACGAATAGCTGACCTGTCAGCTGAACAAAAATGCAAACGGCGGTGAGCCATTGTGCTCACCGCTGGTTTGGCATTTATGCGACATTTCCAAATCTTCAATAAATATATCCCATTATCCCAAAATTGCAATTCTGAAAGATAAAACGATCACGCAGATCAATTTTAGCATGTAACCTTTTTGATTATAGCAGAAACGAAAAATCCATCGGCCAATCGAAATGAGATGGTTTTAACGTCAGTTTTGGCAGTGCAATGCTTTCGTGCGCACAGAGCCTGACAGACAACTGCGTTTTTGGGCTCGAACACTATGAATTGGAAAACAACACAACAGAGGAGAAAAACCTATGTATATGTTTAAATATGTGTCGAAGCGTTTGAGCTTGATGTTGTTCACATTTTTCATCATTTTTACGATGTGCTTTGTGCTGATCAAGCTCCTGCCTATCCCCACGAATGCTCTTCCGGGACAGGACCCCGAAATTGTTATGAAAACCCTCGAAGGAAGAGGTTGGATCACCAACATTCAAGAGGGAGAAAACGGTGTCTGGACCTATGACAGAGTCCCGATCTTTATTCAGTTCGGAACCTATATCAAGAGAATAGTGACACAGGGCGACTTCGGTATTGTTACCACCTACGGTGAATATCTGAATATGAATATCTGGCAGGTATTTGTCAGCCATCTGCCGCCCACAATCCTGATCAACATTTATTCAACCCTGATCGGTGTACCGATTGGTCTCGGTCTGGGTATTTTGGCTGCGCTCAAAAAGAATAAGTGGCAGGACCAGCTGATCAATATTTTCATTATTTTGTTGATATCGGTTCCCTCTATCGTATTGGCATTGATGATTCAGTATGTATTCTGCTTCAAACTCGGCTGGTTCCCGCTGACCATGTCAACAAGCAACGATTATTTTACATGGGAAGTTTTCCGCTCCATGCTCCCCGCAGTTTTTGCGCTGTGTCTGGGTTCCATCGCAGGATATGCACGCTATACCCGTGCCGAGCTTTCCGAAGTGCTTACCGGTGAGTTTATGCTTCTGGCGAGAACCAAGGGTCTGACAAAGCGTCAGGCAATCTCCCGCCATGCGATGCGCAATTCCATGGTCGTCATTTTCCCCTCGATCCTCAGTGAATTCATCTCCGTTCTTTCCGGTTCGCTGATCATTGAGAAAATGTTCGGTATCAACGGTGTCGGCGGACTGTACCTGAACTCGATCACGTTCCAGGACTATGACTTCTTTATGCTGCTTTCCGGCTTCTATACGCTTGTCAGCCTGACCGCAGGTATCGTTATCGATATCAGCTACGGCTTCATTGACCCGAGAATCAGAATGGGGGCTAAGTAATGATGGATCATAATATCAATAATATCCCCGCTGAAAAGTTTCAATTCGTAAAAAGAAACGAGTCGTTACATGACAGCAAATTTTCCACCAAGCCTGTCAGCTACTTCCAGGGTGCATTCCGTCGCTTCTGTAAGAATAAAGGTGCGGTTGTCGGTGGTGTCGTCATTGCGGTATTGGTGCTTTTTGCGATTCTTGCGCCGTTTTTCACACCCTTCCAGCCCGCATACTACGATATGGTGTATGCTTACGTAACACCCAAAACGCATCTGTTTGAAAACAGCAATATCGGTTTCTGGGACGGCTGCAGAGTGAAGGAAACCAACCGTGTCGGTTATCTTAAGGACCTTGCGCTTGCAACAGAAACCGGCAGGGAAGTCATCAAGAACGGTGAATATGAAATTGATGATGACGGTAATTATACCTACCGTTATGATACCTATTACGGTGTCGGCTTCGGTAAGTACAAGATTATCTCCCCGGATGAATTCAATGATATCCAGAGATATCAGAACGAAACGGGCAGACAGATCCTGTATCCCGTTGTCAAGGTTTCTGACAGACCGACACTGGAAAAGAATAAGTACGATGCGAATATCTACTATGAAGTAGAGAATCCGAATGCGTCCAGCCTTCGCCCGAAGATCGACAAGAACGGCAATATCATTCCCAATTACTGGACGTATGAGGAAAGCGAATTTTCCAACCTGATGGCGGAATATAACTCTCTCCGCATTGAAGGCGAAAACGGCTTTGAGAAAGACGGCAAGCAGCACTTCTATGTTTACGGTCGTCGTGTGGACGGCGGTATTGAAGTCAGAGCCGAATAC
>JAZRGR010000283.1:0-7958 GCA_045644345.1 Faecousia sp.
CCACAGCTACACCAATAAGGTCACAGCTCCTACCTGTACCGCACAGGGCTACACCACCTACACTTGCTCCCGTTGCTCCCATAGCTACAAGGATAGCTATGTCAATGCCAAGGGACATACAGAAGTCACCGACAAGGCAGTAGCCGCAACCTGTACCACTGCCGGTAAAACCGAGGGCAAGCATTGCTCAGTCTGTAATACCGTCCTTGTGAAGCAAGAGACCGTTGCAGCTTTAGGACATAGCTATTTGAGCAAGGTCACAGCTCCTACCTGTACCGCACAGGGTTACACCACCTATACTTGCTCCCGTTGTTCTCATAGCTACAAGGATAGCTATGTAAACGCCAAGGGACATACTGAGGTCATCGACAAGGCAGTAGCTGCCACCTGTACTGCTGCAGGTAAGACAGAAGGTAAGCACTGCTCCGTATGCAACACCGTTGTCGTTGCGCAGGAAGTCGTTCCGCCTAAGGGACCCAGTTACACCTACACCACTGTAGATGCCATGCTCCACATGGTAGGCTGTGAAAACTGCGATCTGGCAGAAAAAGCTCCCCACAGCTATGCAGATGGATTGTGCATCTGCGGAGAGATGGAGATCAAGGAGCCTGTAGAGCTACCCACTCTTAAGTTAGGGCATACATTGAATTTGGCAAGCGACATCTCTGTAAACTTCGTGATCCTTAAGCAGAATTTGGAAGGCTTTGATTCCGATTCCATCTATGTAGAGTGCGTGCTGGATACCTATGAGGGAAATGAGAAAACAGGCACACAAACCGTAAGGCTGGAGCCTGTAGACAAAGGGATCCACTATTACTTCACTCTCACAGGTCTTACAGCCATTCAGATGAATGACTCCATTGCTACTACCCTGTACGGAGTCAAGGACGGGCAGGTATACATCTCGCCTTTAGATACCTACAGCATTGCAACCTATGCCTACTCTCAGATGAATAATTCGGACCGTGCGCAGAGCCTCAAGATCCTGTGTGCAGACCTGCTCCGCTACGGCAGTGCGGCACAGATCTTTAAGTCCTACCGCTTAGATGCCTTGGCTGACAGTGCTATGACAGAAGCACATAAGGCATATCTGTCCGACATAGAGGCTGTGACCTTTGGCAATACCAATGTGGTTCTGAACGATCTTCCCAATGCCCCCATTACCTGGGCAGGCAAGTCCTTGAACTTGGAATCTAAGGTCGCTTTGAAGTTTGTTTTTAACCCTGCCAATTATGTCGGAGACCTGTCTGCGCTGACCCTGCGGATCTCCTACACGGATGCATACGGGAACACCAAGACAGCCACCGCAGCCGAGCCTGTCCTGTACAATGCCCAGTTAGGCTACTACGTATTCACTGTAGACAGCCTCCTTGCCGCGGAGCTGAGAGCTGTTGTCTCTGTGCAGATCTATGCAGGGAACACTCCTGTATCTGCCACCCTGCAATACAGCCCCGATACCTATGGCAACGGCAAAACACGCACTCTCTTAGATCTGTGCAAGGCACTGTTTGCCTACTCTGATTCTGCAAAGGCTTACTTTGCACCGTAAAATCGAAACCCTTGAGGCTCTGTGTGATTCCTTCGCACAGAGCCTCCATTTTTTCGTTCCGATTGCTGAGTGGATGAAATGTATTTAGCTCGCCCACAAGTGTTTTAATGTGATTCCCGAATGATCGGGGCAATGAGATGGTTATTGCGGATGGTTTTGCTTTTTTGGAAGTTTTTTGTGTAAAGCGTTGAAATGATCCAAACTTTTTGCTATAATATACTAGATATAATATACAATGGAGGATGATATAACAATGAAAACCCTATGCAAGCGACTTCCTGTGCTTCTGTTGGTGCTGATCCTGCTGTTGCAATCGGCTCCCGTTTCGGCAGCCTACCCAACACCGAGCTACGGTGCACAGGACGCGATTTCTAAATTCCAAAAGGAAATTCCCATGTCCTTTACCCACCGCAGTGCATGGAGATTGGCACCTGAGAACTCTCTCCCTGCAGCCTATCACTCCATAGCCATGGGCATTGATGCCATCGAAGTGGATGTCATGCTCAGTAAGGATGGGGTACTTGTGCTGATGCACGACACCACCATTGACCGTAATGTTGTAGGCTATACCGGTAAGGTGGCGGACTATAACTGGTCACAGCTCAAATCCATGCCTCTAAAGCCGGAACAAGGTGGCACAAGTGTTACCACCAAGGCGACCATGACCGCCGCACAGGCCAAGATTCTGAATACCCTTCCCAACTATTCTGCCCACTACGGCAAGGCAGCCGCATCGGGGGATACTATCAATGTGGCACGGTTTGACGACTGTTTGGATCTTATGGCATTGCATGGCCCTCGTACCATGGTTACCATTGATAAGTGCAGCTCTCAGGCGGTTTTCGTAGCCTGCTATAAGCTCCTTCGTGAAAAGGGAATGTTGGAAAATGCGTACTTTAAGATTTCTCAGTCTGCCTCTACCTTGAACACTTGGTCAACGGCAGCGGCTAATGCATGGAACACTGCCTATCCCAATGACAAAATCACCCAGGCAGATGTAAAGAACAGCATTATCTATATGCATGTTATGGGTGTTCCCAATACTTCCACCCTCCAATCCCACCTGAATAACGGCACTTATCTAAAGGCTGTTGAAGTTACCTATGGTGCCGCAGATGCTGAAAAATGTGAGAATTTGATTACCTCTGAATTTGATGCATTTTGTGATGCCAATAACATTGGTCTTTACTGTTCCACCATTTCCACAGGTGGTTGGAGTGGCGGCAGACCGGACAGCGAAAAGACCTGGGCTTATATGTTAGGTATCGGCTTTGACGGAATCCAAACAGACCGTGCCAGTGAACTTGCAGATTATCTGTACGATTATAATCGTCAGAGAGCCTCTAATGAAAAAATTGAAGCAGAGCATTTCCATAACATGAGTTCTGTGAATGCGAATTTTACTCTTCCTCTGGAAGCAAATTCCTACATGAACAAAGGCGTGAACAATCTTCGCAATGGCGAGTGGATGGAGTATAGGGATATCTATTTCACCGGGGATGAATATGAAATGAAGGTGGATTGCCGTGGACTTCTGGCAGGAGCCAAGCTGTTGTTCTATATAGATTCTACCGCAAGCGGCAACCAGATCGCTTCCTATACCCTCGCCGCAGATTCCGCGTATAGCGACAAGATTATCAAGCTTAGCAAAACTATTCCTGCTGGAGCACATAAGGTCTTTGTGAAAGTCACAGGAACGGCAGGTAAGAATCTTGCACATTTGGACTATTTCACCTTTATCCGAGATGCGGGATATTTGTATTTTGACTTTGATAATTCTTCCACCTCACAGGCAAGATACAAGAACAAGACCTACAACAGTGTAAACTACGACTTAGCCGCCAGCTGGTTTACTCCCGCAGACAGAACCGATGGCGTGGCAGTTGCCGACGGAAATCTGAGCATTACCGTTAAGGCGGCTGATACTACAACCTATCACTATATCGAAACCGGTACTTATTGGGAAAATCACCCCTTGAACTACACCCCGGGATCGGAGGATGTGTGTCAGGTTCGCCTCAAGATCGACAACGCCGTATCCTCCAAGGATAACGGTTACGGTGAGTTTATCTTGTTCTATGGTGTGAACAAGGCAGAAATCAACAGTAAATCCGTCCGCACTGCATTTAAAATGGCAGATGTGGTAGGCAAGGGCTTTGTGACCTTCACCATTCCCATGGATGCCAACTGGAATGGGAATATCACCTCGATCCGCCCCTTTGTAAACCAAATCAAGAACGCTTCCGGCAAGCGTGCCAAGATCACCTTTGACTATATCTACATAGGGCCTAAGTCCCATATTGCAGAGCCTAATCACTTGTATTTCGGCTTTGATAATGAGTCACGAGATCAAGAAAGATATGCTACTCGTCCCTATAGTGGTATGAATTTCGATACGGCTTCCAACTGGTGGTATCAAAGCTCTCGAACCACAGCACCTACCATTTCAGACGGTGCTATTAGCTTCACCATTCTGCCTACGGACAAGACCAAGTATCATTACATTCAGTCCAGCACAAATAATACCATAGCCCAGTATCCGATTCGTTTTATTCCGGGAGATAATGATTACTGCCAGGTCAGACTAAAGTTAGATGATGTGGTATCTACCAATACCAACGGAAATTGCTCCTTTAACCTGTTCTATGGCTACGGCGGATTAGAGCCCGGTGAGGACAGAAACGATGCGGCATCCTTTGTTCTTGCAGATGTGGTGAATAAGGGGTATTTTACCCTGTTGTTCCCTATGGATTCTTCCTACTATCTCCAAGCAGATATGATCACCGCCATTCGACCCTTTGTCAATGCCATTAACTCCGCGCCGGGGAAGAACGGAACCATTACCATTGACTATATCTACATTGGGCCTAAGAGCAACTTACCTCAGGCGGACAATCTGTTCTTTGATTTTACCAACAAGGATGCAGACCATGTTCGCTATAACAGCTATACGTATGGATACCAGAACTTTGACCGTCCTACCCAAGCCTTCTGGGGTTCCAATGCAACTGCACAGGGGGAAGATACCAACTACATCAATTTCACTATTGACAATTCTGCCGGTACCATTGTCCTCAAGGTTGGCGACGATTTAGAAGGGGAACAGCAACCGGGTCCCAAGCTGATGACTTCAACCAGCTACGGTGTATTCCCTTGGAATGGCCGTGGGGGATTTGCCCCCTTGCACTATGTTCCTGCTAAGGCGAAGTATTTCCAGATCCGCTTCAAGCTGGATAATGTGGTGGATACAGGGGATAATAACATTCAGCTGGAATATCATTATGACAATGCCAAGGGCGTAGATGCCATTAAGTATGGGGATCTAAAAGTACCCTTTACCTTCAAAACCGGAGAATATCAAGTTATTACAGCACCTTTGTCTAACACCTTTAAGAATGCTTCTGAGATCACATCCTTCGGTGTGCGGTTTATGAATATCAAGAGTGGTAGTGCTACCAACTTAGGCACTGTTACCATTGATTACATTTACGCAGGCACACAGGAAGGTCTGCCTACAACGACCTATACCGTTACCTTTAAGGATGCAGCGGGGAAGACCCTTGCCACCCAACCTGTAGCCGAGGGCGGAACTGCCATCTATACAGGAGCGACTCCTACCAAGGCAGCAGACGGATCTTATCACTATACCTTCAAGGGATGGGATAAGGCATTGGCCAACATCACTGCCAATACCACCATTACTGCCACCTATAACGCAGTAGCACACAGCGGCACTTGTAATGTGACAACTGTTCCCGGCATTTCCAATACAGGTATTTTATCCGGAACTTGTCATGTTTGCTCCGGACAGATTTCCGTGACTTTGCCTAAGCTCAATACCACAGATTATACCAAGACAGTAGTCACTGCCGCCACCTGTACCGCCAACGGAACGGACAAATATACTTGGAAGGTGACAACCTACGGCAATGTTGTGATCAATAGTACCAGTGTACCTTTGGGGCACAACTATACGGGCTACAAGGCAACGAAGAACCCCACTACCTCCGCAACAGGTGTGCTCACAGGTACTTGCTCTCGTTGTAGTGGAACGACTACAGTGACCCTGCCCAAGCTGAATACCACAGACTACACCAAGACCACCACTGCCGCAACCTGTACCGCCAACGGCACGGATAAGTATACTTGGAAGACCACCACCTACGGCACATTCAGCTTCAATGTGACCATTAACAAGTTGGGACATAACTACACGGGCTACAAGGCAACTACCAACCCCACTACTTCTGCAACAGGCGTGCTCACAGGTACTTGTTCTCGTTGTAGCGGAACGACCACAGTGACCCTGCCCAAGCTGAATACCACAGACTACACCAAGACCACCACTGCCGCTACCTGTACGGCAAACGGCACAGATAAGTATACTTGGAAGACCACCACCTACGGTACATTTAGCTTCAATGTGACCATTAACAAGTTGGGACATAACTACACGGGCTACAAGGCAACTACCAACCCCACTACCTCTGCAACAGGTGTGCTGACAGGTACTTGCTCTCGTTGTAGCGGAACTACCACAGTGACCCTGCCCAAGCTCAATACCACGGACTATACCAAGTCCACTACCAAGGCTCCTACCTGTACAGAAACCGGTACAGACAGCTACAAGTGGAATACAACCACCTACGGCACTTTCACTTTCACCGCAACCACCAACGCATTGGGACACAGCTATACCACTAAGGTCACAGCCCCCACTTGTACCGCACAGGGTTATACTACCCATACCTGTTCTCGTTGCTCTCACAGCTATAAGGATACCTACACCAATGCAACAGGTCACTCCTACAGCTACAAGGCAACCAAGAACCCCACAACCTCTGCAACAGGTGTGCTGACCGGAACTTGCTCCAAGTGTAACGGTACCACCACCGTGACCTTGCCCAAGCTGAATAGCACGGACTATACCAAGTCCACTACCAAGGCTCCTACCTGTACAGAAAGCGGTACAGACAGCTATAAGTGGAACACTACCACCTACGGTACTTTCACTTTTACTGCCACTACCAATGCTCTTGGACACAGCTACACCACTAAGGTCACTGCTCCCACCTGTACCGCACAGGGCTATACCACCCATACCTGTTCTCGTTGCTTTCATAGCTACAAGGATAACTTTGTAGTCGCCAAGGGACATACCGAGGTGATCGACAAGGCTGTAGCAGCAACCTGTACCACCGCAGGTAAGACCGAGGGCAAGCATTGCTCTGTCTGTAACACCGTTCTCGTCAAGCAAGAAACTGTTGCTACTCTGGGTCATAGCTACACCAATAAGGTTACTGCTCCCACCTGTACTGCACAGGGTTACACCACTTACACTTGTTCTCGTTGTTCCCACAGCTACAAAGATAACTATATCAATGCCAAGGGACATACCGAGGTGATCGACAAGGCAGTAGCAGCAACCTGTACCACCGCCGGTAAGACCGAGGGTAAGCATTGTTCTGTCTGTAACACCGTTCTTGTAAAACAAGAAACCGTTGCAGCTCTGGGACATAGCTACACTAACAAGGTCACTGCTCCTACCTGTACCGTACAGGGCTACACCACCTACACTTGCTCTCGTTGTTCTCACAGCTACAAAGATAACTATGTCAATGCCAAGGGACATACCGAGGTGATCGACAAGGCAGTAGCAGCAACCTGTACCGCCTCCGGTAAGACCGAGGGCAAGCATTGTTCTGTCTGTAACGCTGTTCTTGTAAAACAAGAAACCGTTGCAGCTCTGGGACATAGCTACACTAACAAGGTGACTGCTCCTACCTGTACCGCACAGGGCTACACCACCTATACTTGTTCTCGTTGTTCCCACAGCTACAAAGATAACTATGTCAATGCCAAGGGACATACCGAGGTAATCGACAAGGCAGTAGCAGCAACCTGTACCACCGCAGGTAAGACCGAGGGTAAGCACTGCTCTGTATGTAACACCGTTCTCGTTGCACAGGAAGTAGTTCCGGCTTTGGGACATACCGAGGTGATCGACAAGGCAGTAGCTGCTACCTGTACTCCAACGGGCTTGACCGAAGGTAAGCACTGCTCCGTATGTAACACCGTTCTCGTTGCACAGGAAATTGTTCCGGCTTTGGGACATTCCGAGGTCATCGACAATGCAATAGCTGCTACCTGTACTGCAACAGGCTTGACCGAAGGTAAGCATTGCTCCGTATGTAACACCGTTCTCGTTGCACAGGAAGTTGTTCCGGCTTTGGGACATACCGAGGTCATCGACAAGGCAGTAGCTGCTACCTGTACTGCAACAGGCTTGACCGAAGGTAAGCACTGCTCCGTATGTAACACCGTTCTCGTTGCACAGGAAGCAGTTCCGGCTAAGGGACACAGCTATACCTATGCCCCTGTAGATGCCATGTTCCACATGGTAGGCTGT
>JAZRGR010000284.1:0-23572 GCA_045644345.1 Faecousia sp.
TGTCTTGGAATTGGGAAGCTACAGTCAAGAGATAGAGAATCAGTACATTGTATTATCCCTTGATCTGTCACAAATTATAGCTAAATTAGGAGGAAAAGTTCTTGGATTCCGTATGCAGTTCGATAACAGGACTGCAGTTGCGGATGATGTGTATTTGGATTACTTCTTCCTTGGGAAAGCGGTCGATGCTCCGTCGAATATCATTTACAAGAATTATGAAGAAATTTATGGCTTCGACAGCACCTACACCAACGACCGTTACCTGTCCAACGGTGAGAGCCTCTATATTGAGGGTAAGGGCAACCGTATGGAGCCCACTGCCGGGCAGTATGAGAAAGATCCCTCTACCGCCAACGGCATCGTCCCCGGTACAGGCAGTTACAGCGAGTTTAAGTTCTCCTTCACCGGTACGGGCTTCGATCTCATCAGCCGTACAGGTGCGCAGCAGGGCACCGTCCGTGTCAGTGTGTACACTGCCGAGCAGAGACTCAAGGAGAATCGCATCAAGGCCATTACGGTCTACAACAAGGGCGAGCTGGAGCTGTTCCAGATCCCTGTGGTATCTATCCAAGGTCTGCCCTATGCCACCTACTATGTCGTCATAGGGATCAATGAAAAGGTCAGTATCCCCAATTCCGGCATTTATTTCGGTAACGAGTTCTACTTCGATGCCCTGCGGATCTACGATCCCATTGACACTGCCGCCAACGAGGATGTGCTCAATGCCTATAAGGCAGACGGTGAAGCCTATACCCATGTAAAGGAGATCCGTGACACCTTGCTGGATGCCTCCGACTTTGCTTCCCTGACCCTGGGCAATTCCACGGAGGGTGCCATGTTCGTAGACACGAGCAACTACATCACCCCCGATCCCTCCGAATCTACAGGAGAAACCGTGGCAGAAGCAGACAAGGTCATTGTCAATGATCACATAGCAGCCAATGTAAGCTCTTATAATAAGGTTGGTCCCAAGAACGAAGTCTACCTGTCTCCGGGGCAAGCTGTTGCCTTCCGTTTAGAGATCGATTCTGTACAGATGCCCACGAGCATCGACATCGGTGCCAAGTCTATTCTGGGTGACAGAGCGGTTCTGTCTGCAGGCTTTGTAGTCGGCGGCGGTAACGAGGTTCTGTCGACTCTCAGTGGCACCGCTGTACCTGTAGCCACAAGCACTGCTCTGTACTATCCTGTCTCTCTATCTACACTTCCTGATGCAGAGAATGTATACTTGGTCATTTACAACGCACTCTCCTCCGATAACAAGGCAAAGAACATTCTTTCCCTTACGGATCTGAAGGTCTGCTATGACGAAGCTCCCGAAAGCAAGCTCCCCACAGACGATGATCTGAACGAGCCGGAGATCCATCCCACCCGTGCTACCCATAAGCTCCAAGGCATGAAGAACCCCTACCGCTTCCTGGTAGACGGACGGACCCTGGAGGCCGCCGCAGTTTATATGAAGGCCCATTGGGAAACCCCCATCACAGACGAAGGCGTGCAGATCATGCACAGTCTGAATTTGGAGAGTGACATTGCCCTAAATTACGTGGTAGCAAAGGACAGCCTTGCAGGCTATGACACCTTCTATCTGGAATGCCTGGTCCCCCGCTATGAGGGCAGCGATCTTGTAGGGCAGGAGACCGTCCGTATAGATCCTGTAGAGAAGTACGGCTACCTCTACTACTTCACCTTGGACGGTCTCACAGCCAAGCAGATGAATGACACCATTCAGGCGACCCTCCACATGGAGAAGGGCGGAGCGTCCTATTGCAGCAAGGCAGACAGCTACAGCATTGCCCAATATGCCTACAGCCAGCTTACCAAGGAGACCAACACAACAGAGCTGAAGACCCTGTGTGCCGACCTCCTGCGTTACGGTGCCGAGGCACAGAGCTTCAAGGACTATCGGACGGACAACCTTGCAGACCGGGCCATGACAGACAGTCAGCGGGCATATCTGTCCGATCCGGATGCCGTGACCTTCGGCAATCACAATACCGTACGGGAAGACCTTTCCGCACCTGCAGTCACTTGGGCAGGTAAGGCACTGGTTCTGGATTCCAGAGTGACCGTCCGCTTTGTGATCAACGCAGTGGGCTACAATGGCTCTGTAGAGGATCTGGAGCTCCGCATCCGCTACAGGGATCTGCGCGGTATGGAACAGACCGCTGTGCTTACAGAAGCGATCCCCTACAGCAGTGGTGAGCACTCCTATGCCTTCGACTTTGCAGGACTCACCGCCGCAGAGCTGAGGACCGTCCTCGAAGCAACCGTCTATGCCGGCAGCACGCAGGTCTCTGAGACTCTGGTCTACAGTGCCGACACCTATGGCAACAACAAGACCGGTTCCCTCCTGGCTCTGTGCAAGGCCCTGTTTGCCTACGCAGACAGCGCACGATCCTATTTCGCATAAAACACAAGACCCCCGAGGGAGCGTTCTCCCCCGGGGGTTTCATGTTTGAGTGAATAGGTAATAGCGAAAAGTGAATAGTGGATGTGTCGGCTACGCCGAGGATTTAAAATATGGGCTCCGCCCATTGATTTAGAGTGCGATTTTTGTATGGCGAAGCCTTAATTTTTAATCCATCCCGTAGGGATACATTCACTTTTTGTGTCCATTGTGAGGGGACTTGATGAAAATTTCACTCTTTGGTGTGTCCATTCTACGGGGTACAGTTTACAGTTTAACTATTCACTATTCACTATTACTTCTTACTTCAATTTCGATTTATTGCGACCGAAGGGAGCGACAAATCGGAATTTAGCCTTTGGCTTAACCAAACATCTGACGAAAGAGAGGCTTTTGCTATTGAGAAACGCAACATTTGGAAGTTTGCTTACAAAGGTGATAGTCTAAAAAAGGCATTATATGGGATACTTTTCAAAGCCTGCAAGGGCGTGGGAGTTCGCATAAGACAACTTATGTGCCACACAGAGCATATAAGTTGCAAGGGGAAGTGTCTGCATTGTATTGAATAACGGTATAAAAATACCCTGCTGCGATTCGCAGCAGGGTATTTCGCGGAAGAGAAAGATCATCGGATGAGTCGATAGACCCGGTCTATGGTTCGCAGTATCCTTTGCAAAGGAATGCTGCAAATCATAAGCAGAAACTGCTTGGTTGCCGGATCACGTAAATCACATCAATGATTTGTCAAGGTCAGAGAACGCAGCTCTCTGCCTATGGTCACACGAGACAGAATGCCCACTTTGTCGGCAGTTCCTAATAAGAGGTTGCTCATATTGTGTAAGTTCTTGTAGCTCGGAGAGACTTCATCTGCGTGGTCAGCCTTATTACGGATGTCTCGTGCGCCATTAATATCCCGATGTAATTTGCTCCACCACTTTTCCCATTCACCGAGAGTATTCGGTGCATAATTCTCTTGTCCCAGGTTGTTCAGACACAATTGGGCAAGATATTTCTGTTGGGATCTCATTAGGTGGATGTATGAGCCAATAAAGGTCTTAGATACGGTTTTGTTTGCAAAGACATTCTGGGAGCCGGCATCCATTTGCTTGGTAAAGGTATCATACACAGACAGCAGACTGTCATTATGGAACAGATCGTAGAAACCATCACGGAGACTTTGTTCCAAAACCTTTCCGTACAAGACCAAATGGGGAGAGTAATCCTCCAGTTGCAACCCCGGAATATTCAGGGCATCTTCTACAATGATGGAGAGTTTTAGGTAGAACCGGCATCTCTCGCTCAGAGCATCCAGAAGTTCATCCGTCAGTGTTGCATTGTACTTGCCGCGGATCTCGTTAAATCGCATATCCAGTGTTTGAACTTCCTTCGCAGGAATTGCCGTGGATTGCTCATCACCCGGTGTGAGATCAGGGACGATCTTTTGACTATACTCATCGAATGCTTCGTCATAGGTCACATCGTAGTCGGGATCATCGCAAGATACGGTCCGGGGAAGCTGAAGTCGCGTAGAGGAAGATAAACGCGATTTGAAGTGATCCGAAAGAGCTTTGGCAAATTCTCGGAAGGTGCTCGATGCGTGCTGTTGCAGCAAGGACAGAACGTCTGATATGCCGAAGCCCTGGCGCCGATTGTCCTGGATGATCTGTGCGTTTCCGGAGCCTGAATTCTGGACAAAGGTGGTTCCTCTGTCAAAATAGTATTCGTTCTTGATAACATACGGCTGCACAAGATTGTCGGACAGTGGATCCGGTGTCATACTCAGAAGCTCCGGCACAGGACAGGAATGTTGCTTCCTGGCAAGCTCTCTGCGAACATACATAGAAAAGAGCGGGCATATGAGATCGTATGTCATTTCCATCGGGTTATCAATGATCAGGCCTCCTACAGCCAAATCCCGAATTGTGGTATCCTTCGCATCAAGCATCAGCTTGTCCCTGATTTCCTCTTCGGTCAGACCTTCCAGAATGGCTCCCAGGGTTTTCCACTTTGTATCGTCAAAATACTGAACCCACTTGTCCATATGATGGCGACAGGCGAACAGTGAATATTCTGTGAGTCTCTCTTCCGAGAGCTCTTCGGGATCGCGTAGCTTGACGTCAAAGAGATTCTTCAGAGTCAGCCGAATCAGCTCGGGAATACCGCCGGTAATTCTGATAATAGTCTGCAATTCTCGGTCTGTAAAAGAAATATCTTCTCCACAGGGAGCTAATTTCTTAGAGAGGAGCTTCTTTAGCGTAGCTTGGCCGGTTTTGCTCGTAATGCCCCCGAGATGTGTTGGCGCTTTGATAAAGATCCTTGTGAAATGAGAGATGTAAAAGCTTTCGGTACCCACATTGTCATCATAGTCCGATGCGATGATGTAGGAGATTAAACCACTCTGGCTCAGGGATGCCATTTTGGAAAAGGTGGTTTCCGCCAATCTATTGGAGCATGCTAACTGGTGAAATTCGTCCAGGATAAGGGTCACGCGATAGCCTTCCCTTTTTAGGCGACTCAATACAACTCTCAAAAGTGCTTCTCCGCTGTTTGCATCTGTAAAGTAGGTGGGATATTTCTTTTCTTCTGCAAGGACCATGTTGGAGAGCCGTTCATACATATCTGAATCCAGATTTTCAAAGGTTTCTTTTACAGCAGCGATCAGACGGACAAAAACCGCGGCATCGGTCTGCATCTCCTCACCGGAGAAATGGCAGATACGGACCAGCTTATGCTGTGTGGCAAGGATCTTGCACTGCTCATCGGAAAAGTAATGCTCCAACAAGGTAGACTTTCCTGTTCCGCGAGGGGAGATATATCTGCTATTCATAACAACAGGACCGTTGCATACAGCGTCAAGGTCATCAAGATCGAGTTCCCGGTCTAAAAGAGCTATATCTTCCCACGAGTTGATAAGATGACTATCAAAAGGGTTTCTCATATTACCTATTCCTTTCGTTACATTATTCCGTCACATAACCCGTACTGCACAACGCAATTGTTCTTGCAAGCCGGGGTAGTCATGGATGTGGCTCTGTATCCTCCGGGTGTAAGCATTGTTGCGACAAAATCGCAACAATGCTTTCCACTTTTCAATGGGTATCCATGCTCACATCACATAAATCTGGCCGGTCTTTCCCCACGGAGATACAGACGGTACAGCTCGCACCTAAACTGATATTTCCGTTCCTTGTTGATCTTTAAGAGCATACGCTCACTGACTAAGCTGCGCAGAGCATTCTCATACAGATCCAGCTTGGTATCATCCTTGCATACCTGACTCACCCGCTCCATAATCTCATCCAAGCTAATGTTGGAGAAACGAGTTGTCATAGCTTCCTTCATAATGTCAATGATGGTGGCTTCCTCTTCGCTCAGTGACAGAAGCCCGAAGTTAGCGTGGGAGGTAATATCCTTAGTCAGAGTCAAGATCCTATCTACAGACTCCTGAATGTCTGATGGGTAGAGGATCGCTCGCTTGCTCTTCTCTGACCGTATCAGATTGTTGTCTATTGCGGAATTACAGAACATCTTAGAATGCCAGGGCAAACCGCCGGAGATATTCCACAGATACTCGATAGTATCATCGTGGAGCTTTACGGAGGAATTGTTGGTTCGGAGAGCGTCACGTATCTCGCTGTATTCCATGGGGCCTACATTTAGCCTGGAGCCCTTCTGGAAGAACTGTGTCAGATTGTCCCCCTGTGCGATCAGTTTAGAGGTAAAGAAGTCAGATCCGCAGAGAATAAACCGGACCAAGGATCCCTGACGCTGAGTCACTCGGTTGAGCACATCCCACAGAACAGACTGTGCATTACTACCGTCTACCTCGGAGGGAATGATGTCATTGGCATCTTCGGGACCGGCAATATCAAAGTAAAGTCGTTCAATCTCATCAATGAGAACAACCATCCCGGTGTTGGGGAACCACTGCCTTATCAGAGAAGAATAGAAGCTATCCAGCCATTGGAAGTCCGTAAGATCTTCGGGAGGGGTGTTCCAGCGATCGACAAATTTATCCCATTCCTCATAGCTCTCGAGTTCAAACTTCATGGGCAATTCTTGCAACACATACTTGACGAAGATGGAATACGCTCTCTCATACATATTCCCGGTAATGCCCTCGCAGCTTACAGAGACGTGACGAACCTCTTCATGGAAGTTGTCGTCAAACATCTTGCTGATACGTCGCAATACACTTGACTTGCCGGAGCGCTTCATGCCGTAAATTGCCAGATTGGGGAAATGCTGGAAGCCATTTTCAGCAACATAGCTTGCTTCTAAAATATCGTTGATGGATTCACGCTCAATATAATTATCTTTTTCAGCAGGATTCATTGTATCATAGTAAGCCAGCTTGTTCTTGCTCTGGGGTATCAGCACAACCGTTCCTTCTACGGGATGGCAGAATTCTTCTGCCCCATCCTGGGTGATATATTTCAGCGTCAGTCTGTAGGTGATGAACTCCGACTCTGTTTCGGGACACTGCAGGCTGAAAGGAACAGCTTCTGCACCGCAAAGGCTCTGTAGAGTGTGCTGTTCAATAAATGTGTCATCGATGTATAGACTCAGCACCAGCTTCGTTACGGTTTCATTGCCCAGATTAGCCACTTTCCCCATAATCATGATCTTTTCCGGATCCCGCTGGTGTTCATATACTGTCAGGAACACCTGTGCTTTGCTGCGGAAGAAGCAAATTTCCTTGTTCAAAACCGTTCTTAAAGTGTCCTTGGCGCCCTTTTCTACGGGATTGGTGGAAACAGTGTAGTCACTGATGCACTTCTTCAAATATGCCAACCGGTCTGTATTGGTCATGTCTTCGCGCATTTTTTGGCCGATACTTCTGGCGATTTGAATGTGATTCTTCATGGCAGCAGCGGCAACTGTGTCTATGGGAGCAAAGATATCACACAGATCCAGCAACGCATCTTGCTCGCAATCGCCGGTTAGCTGTGCTAAGTCCTGATAGCTTTCCAGACACTGGGATATATGCACACGGATACTGTTCCTAATACCCGAATCCACATTCACCCCCTTAAGACAGGGAGTCAGACTGTAAAGAATGGCTCTGGAACTTTCTGTAGGATAGAGAGCCGGACCCTTGCGCTCGCAGTGCTTGTAATATAGGGCAAGTCCCAAGTTAACACAATACTTTCGGGTTTCCTCATCAACCGACTTCCGGCGCATATGAATAAGGAGATTTTCGTAGATCGGGATCGCTTCGTCAGCTGTGGGGGAGGGACATTCTGCAAGGCTTTGCAGCAGTCGCTGTTTCCGGTCATCCCAATCCTCGGTACTGTCGGAATCATTCATATTGTTGCTACCCATCTGCTCGTCTGAGAGCTGCCTCTCCAGGCACTCTGCCACGAAGGGGATCTGCCATATGTCACGGTCCTGGTCGGAAGTGCCGGAGATATGGAGTGTAGAATTGGGAGAGTCTGCGTCATCTGTTCCATGGGAAAGCATGTCTGCTTTCTCGGAGTTTTCCGCCATTTCCTTGACACATTCCTGCAGGAAGTCTTCAAAGGAGGAAAGCTCCTTCGTGTTTCGCTTCTCCGCACGGATGAGATATACATTCCTACCCAGACCATGCTTGACGGAAATCTGTGCCGGATCTATGTAACCCCAATCAGAGGGACGGCCAAAGCGTTTGTTATCTTCAGTCAGTGTATTTTTCCACTTGTTGTCCGAAGCATAGGATACAACAAGGAATGAAATAAAGCTGTGACACCATTCATGTGATTGGAATACGGGAGTATTTAAGAGGGTAAGGATGTTAACAGGATTTCCCTGTACCATTTCCTGAGCAGCACGCAAGCATAGCTTCCACTTGGCAGGACATTCTACTAATAATTTCTCAACATCGGTAGAATAGTTGGCAGACTGAGATAGCAAAGTGGTCATATTGATCAGTTGTGCCAGGCCATACTCCCTGCCGGTAGAATGGTCGGTCATAAATCTGCCCAGATCTCGGTATGCACTATTCAGATTCCGGAAGATCGTGTTCGTAGGATTTACATCTTCAAGATACTTTTCTGCAGAAATCAAGGCATATTCATACAGTCCGTCGTCTACGTAAACCTTAGGAAGGCTGAGTCTTCCGCTGGCAAGAGCGGTTTTTCTCAGTATGATCCTGGAAACAGCCGACTGCCGTTCCGGTGTCTGCCCTTGCATCATCTCTTTCAGGAAGCAGACATTGTCATCGTACTGCTTTGTTAAGAAATTCTGCTGTACAGTCAAGAGAACGGTAATGCACTTGGTAAAGCGATCTTCGTCCGGCTCTTTCAGTGTCTGTGCCAGAAGTCCGGAATACAGGCCGGGGACATCAACAGGTGTGTCCAGCATACAGATGAGCTGCTGACACAGCTCGTCGCTGTAGCCGATGGTGGCCTTGATCTGCTCCTTGCCCCAATTATAACTCCTTAGAGTGGGTAGCCTCTGAATGGACTGACAGAACTCTGCATCTTTTCGATTACACAGAGCAGCAACCATACAGGCACATAAGAAGGATGCGGTATAGATGTCGATCAACTCATTGCATAAGGGATTGTACTTAGAGAAGAAATCTATACAGCTACGGTCAATTCGCCACCACCCCGTTGCGGCACGGATCAGGAAGCTTGCACAAGCATCCCATCCGGCAGAATCCTCCAGGAAATGCTCACAGGATGTACGAAGTGTAGAGATTTTCTTCAGAGTGGTATGGTCGGAGATCCGGCTACGACAGGCATTGATCAGATTGCCCAAGGGAACCTTCTCGGAGATACAGGCGGACACAACACAGAGAGACTTTGCAACACGGACAACAAATCCTTCCTGTACGATACTCAGGTACTCCTTTATCAGATCATACAGAGCCAAAATGCTCTCTTCATCAGCGATAGCTGTGTACAGGTGAATACAGGCGGCATACAGAGCCTTGTCCCGACGCGTGTATTGGATCAAACGGCGGAAAGCTCTGGCACAGATCCTAAGAGAATGCTTTTCAATAGCATACAGCATCAAATTGCCGTACATCTCCAGAGGACGCATATTTCCGTTAGTAGGGATGGAGCGGAGCAAAATGTCATCCTCCTCAGATAGCGTACCGGTCTGTATACAGTTTCCTACCACATCGGTTAGGAGCGTCATATACAGATAGGGATCGATCTGGCTGCGCTGACAATATTCATCAATGTAATGTTTCGCCGTCTCAAAGTCTCCGCGGAGCATCATGCTTGCAATCAAGGAAGCACATTTATCAGCATGGGACATATAGAAATTCTGCTCCCCGTTGGTAAAGATGTCCAGGAACAGCGCTTCTGTTTGAGTAAGTGTGGCAATGTCTACTGCTCTGCTGGTATTTTTCCATGCTCCACCGGCATCAACACGGTTTAAGTCGATCACGCATTGGAACACATGAGGAACATAGTTCAAAAGCTCCGGACAGCTCTGTATGGATTCACGGGTGTAGATCTTATCCAGACTTTTCCCAAAGGCGGCAGTTTTGTCTGAGGCTGTGTTGACCTTTGACATCCACAGCTTAAGAGCATACACATAGTGCTCCTCCTTAATGCACTCTTGCAGAGACTCCCAGGCAGTATCCGGGTTCTGAAGTGCACGGATATAGACCAGCTTTGCCTTAATTGTAGACGGGATATCTCGGTTCAAGCGGAGATAGCAGCCAATATATGTGGGATTTCCCAGATCCTTGAGCAGAAGTTTCAGAACAGAAGCTCGGTACTGTAGACTGGTGTCGTCGTCGGACAGGTAGGAGAGAATGCTCTTGGCTTCTAAATCCTTTTCCTGCAGGCAAATCAAGGGTGCCCACCATTTTGAATAAAGTTCAACAGATTCTACAGAGAGCTCCTCCATCATCTTGCAGAACCATTGGTGCAGGACAGTGAAATCCACGGAGTCGGCATTGACCAATTCCAGGGCGGAGAGTATATCTGTATAGTCCGTTTTATTGGCTACGGTGTACAGCTCATACAGGCGTTTTATATTAACGGGATCCAGATTGCTGCAAGTGATCGCGTATGCAAACAACAGGGTTTCGTCATCTGCGCCTAACTGCACGGTGTTTAGTAATTGCTGTGCATCCTTAACAGCCTTTTGCTTCTGTTCCTGCTCCTCTGTACGGAAGTAGAGATTCTTCAGATATTCAAAGAGCAGATCCGGCCACAGGGATTCCAGCCGTTTCCGAATGCAATCGCGAACCGAGTCGTGGTACAAGATGGGATAGTCCTTCGCCTGCTGAAGCAAGGCTTCCCACTGGGAGCGACCGAATTCTATACGCTCAATCATGCGACGGATGGCGGTAGCCTTTTCCCCTTGTACGGAGCTGAGCAGGGAAGCAAAACCGCTCAGCAAACGGTCTGCATACTCATTGATATATTCCTCACTGTGGCAGGTCTTGGACAGCAGAATAAGTGTCCGATCGAAGAACAGCATGGACCGGGGGGGCGAGTCCTCTCTGTCACCCAAACATGCCGTATGGACCTGATGGATCTGCTCAGGGGTTAGATCTACAGTTTCCCAGAACAACGCAAAGGTTTGGAATTCTTCTTCTCGGAGAGATTCAAACTCCGGGGCAGCTCTGTTCTGATCTGTGGACAGAATACACCCCAACCAATTTTCAAGGAGGATGCCTTGATATTCGGGAATCGAATTGTTCAACAAATTGTTATCCAGAGCGAACTGTGTAACAGCGGTCAAAACGCTTATTTCTACACTGTCTCCGGAATCGCGCAATAAAGAGAAAAGGGCTTGCCATTGGTTGGCTGTGTCATTCTCCTTCTCATGGATACCGAAATTGAGATAACACAGAAGGAAAATCTCAACTCGTTCCAAACCGTTGGCTTTGAAAAGGTCGATCCATTGCTGATGGTCTGCTTCAAGAAGCAGTTTGCCGTTGATGGAAAGGAGGGCCTTCTGCTGCTCCAATGTCATATCCTGTGCATATATGGAATGGATGCGAGCAGCAAACAGGACTGTCTGCTGTCGGAGCATCGGACTGCCAACTTCCCAGGCGAAATCGAGAATATCCATTCCAATCCCAAATTCAAATACAACAGACTCACGGAGAATGTCATGCATCTGTGCAATGGCCTCTTCTTCTCTTAAGGTTCCGATCAAGTAGCGTAAATACTTCCACGGATAAGTCGGATCCGTATCAGAAAGATAGGGATATTGCTGGAGGTAATTCCAATAAAGCTGGCAGTTGGTGCTATTACGGGATTTTGACAGAGCTTCATGATATCGCTGTTCGTAGGTGGAATTCCAAATATTGGCAGATATATGATCTCTGAACAGCATACATACGTCATCCCACCGCTGCGTAGAATAATAGACATCTAACAGGAGCTTGATTGCCCTCGGCTCATCTTTTACATCCTCAAGGAAGGGTATGGCTCGCTCGTTGCCAAAGAACATTTGCATTCGGACAGCCAATTGGTATCCGCTATTTCCGTAGGGAAGTGCAGTGGATAGCCGTTTTTTGAATAGAGCAATGCTTTCAGCAGAGTAGCCCATGGCATTGAGAGTACTGGGATTGCTGACATATTTCTGCATTGCATCAAAGTTGGATGACATAACCGCTTTCTCGAATTCATTTTGAGGGATACGTACTATCATCCGCTGAATGTTCTCAGAAAACTCCTGCATATTCGCCTGCTTGGCAAGCTGTATAACACCCTCTGCCAATTCGGCGTCTTTACGCAAGATGGTCACATATTGATTTGATAGCTCAAATAAGGGTTGGGTTCTGCCGGTGTGGAGCAAGCTCCACATATACATATTGATCTTCGATTCTGCCTTGGTCAATATGGCATTATGTTCAAAATAAGCACAGACGTCCACATATCGCTTTTCGTTATAGGCAAGCTCATAAAGGTGCTGGATCGCCCATTCAAAATTCACAGAACATCTCTGATACAGATATCTCTCCATATCGCGGTTATGATTACCTTGATAATATTTAAAGCGTTTTACAACAGATACATGGTCTGTGTTGGTGGGGGCAGCCCCCTCATCCAGCTTACTCTTTATGGATTCCTGCAGATCCTTTGAATAACCCAAGGAATCCATACGCTCCGCCTCCGACAGAAGCGTCCTCATAGCTTCTACATCATCTCGGATCAATGCCTGTGCAAAAGGTGACGCCTCACCAATAGGAGCTGCCGACTCACGCCCGTAGATCTCGGGCCAGGGAGAATCGACCATGTTCTCAAGAAGGTCTGCTCTATACCACAGTTCAGGATGCTTATACAGCAGGTCTGAAAGAATAGCATACTGCTTTGTCCTCGATAGGGCTTCTGCATAGGCTGCCGTTCTTGATAAGCTGTCCATAGACAATGAGAATTTCTGAACCATCCAACACACGCTTACGTAGTCTTTGTCCTCACTGTAAATGTCAAACAACAGCTTTAAGGTAGCGTTGGAAGGCGCGGAAGCCCACAGGAGGTATTCTACAGAATGGTTCTTGTTTTTCTGCACACGGTAGAGACGGTACGCACTGAAGAAAGGGTCTGTACCTGAGGGTAACCCGGAGGAGAATGCCTGATGTATCGCAGAGATTTCTTGGGGCTCGTATCCCATTGCAAGAAGCTGGGGAGATCTCTCCAATAACATATAAACTTTCCCTACGTCATTGCCGGCAACAGCCATCTCTAACTCATTTAATTGGGCATGATTGATCCCCAGCCAGCTGACATAAGCATTGGAATGGGTTTGGGAGGATGCAAGCAATTCTCCAACGGATTCCCGATACTCCGGCATGACCTTCAGCTGAGGGAATTCTGTCACGAGACTCTCAATCTTATCCCAGCAAACAGATTCCTGATTTTTCTGCAGAGTTAACCAATAGCAGACATCCGATGCAGAGACATCGTTTGCGCAATATTCAGAGTTCCAAAGATTCAAGAATCGCTCTGCATCGTCGGCTTCGCGATAAAGTTCAAGTAACTGCTTAACACAGGCTTTTCTGTCAGTACGTAGTCCGAGCAGCAAATAACGCTCCGCTAAACGATCTTGATTCCCACAGAAATCCATCAGTCTGGAAGCAATGTTTCCGGGAGTCAGGATCATGGATGTGTCAGGATGCTCTCCGCTTTCCACAGTCCCCAAGGGCTCCCCTAAAACGACTGCTCGGAGGTAATCCTCCTTTGGCATCAAGGATTGATACAGACTGATCCATTCAAACGGATTTTCGTTAGTCCCACAGAACACTTGGTCTGCTAAAGCGTCTGTTTCAACGATCGTACCCTCGTCTACATCGGGTTTGCTTGCCATGCTGGCACAGGCATTTAATATATCCGTAATTTCTCCTATACGGTCGAAGTGCTTATCGGAGTCCTGGTACTCGCCACGCATGACCTTGGCAAGACTTCTTTTGCCTACGTCGAAGTGCGAAGCAACGTCCGGAATCACATCATCTATCTGTGGGTCACCATTATCTTTCAGTATTTTTAAAAGTCCTTCATAGGGATGGAGAATTTTACGGAAGGTTTCGAGATCCTTCTGAAGATCGTTCCCGGTGAAAAGACTTTGGATGATCTGCCAGTCGGATTCGGGAGACCGACCTCGAATATCAGACAGGCTTTCAGAGGTTCCTTCATACAATTCATAAAACAGATCTACCGCTTTTTTGGTCATGTCTGTCACTTCGTTCCTGCCATCCAAGAAGGTCGCTATTTCCGAGAGAGTTGCATTGCAACTGATAGAAAGATCAGGGATATATGACAGACTTTCATCCAACGAGGACCATTGTTCCTCATATTGGCTTATCCTGTCGGAAATCGGTACGGGGCGGACATCGCCTTCCATGGTATCCAAAAAAGACCGGAGCTCGGGGATCAGAAGCTCACGCAACTGCATCAAATCCTCTACCTGTTGACGGACTTCTTTATAATTTATGCCGGCATGAGAGGTCAGTTTTTGGGCGAGCCAATGTCCCAACCCCTTGTCGTCCTGTTCATCGGGATAGCAAACATCCTCACACAGCCATAGCTGCCTTTTGTTGTCCTTATTAGGCTGTAAGATACAGTACATCTCTTCGCCGGTGTCAGTCGTGTACCCTGTTTTTAAAACCATTCGGGGGATGCAATTTGCGGTATCATCCATTAGGATATTTTCACCATCGATAAGCGCCCGAGCGAATTTGCGGGACAGATCAGCTCTGAAAGAGTCAAAATCCAAATCAAAGAGGAGGATAAGACGTTTTATTTTGTTATATATAGGCTTCCACATCATAAATGCTACGGACTGAACAAAATTCAGCTCTGTGGAAGACGTCAAGATATTGGAGTTAGGTGAGACAATCACCTGAGAGAAGGGATGCGCCGTCACTTGGTAGCCCGGATATATTCTAAGCAGATCCTCAATGGCGGAGGAGGATGCATAGTCCTGAACCTTAAGCCCGGAATCACGGATTGCCTGCACAAGCTCCGGCGAGTCGTATTGTATCACCCCTTGCGGTATACGGGCAACTAACAGTTTGTAGAAATTTGATAGGGAACTATTAGCGAAATCTACTGTTTCATGCCCATTTGTGCCATATACAAAGAAAACTTCCGAAAAATACTGCTCTATCCATTTCTTAGGACGACCATAGACTGTAGGTGAAGGTCTTGCATCTAACAAAAAGTTATGCAAGGTATTCAACTTTATGGGGCCCATCCTAGTGATTGCGTTAGAAAGGATACCGATAATATCTCTTATTTGTTCTGGTGTCATTGTACTTCTCCTTTTTTGTTATAGTGTGAAGTATGCTTGAATTGTATCGGATGCTTAGGGAACCTCTGAATAAATAGCCGTCGGCACTCAGCGAATCTTTTGTCCCAACTTTTCGGTTTGAAAAACTTGAAATACACAAAGTATTCCTGCGTTTTCCAAACCTCAATTTGGAACAAAATCTCTCGCCGATTGCTCTCGGCGATTTCATCAGAGCTTCCTAAGAACTGTGCTGTGGTATTGACAAAATTCTGAAAAATGGTAAACTGGGTATAGCACTATTTACAAGGAGGACGGGATTATGAAAAAAAGCTTTCGGTTTCTGACAGGGTGGGTTTTGCTCCTGTTCCTGCTGTCTATGATGCCCAAGGGGTCTGTGTCGGCGGCAAGCGCTGCTTGCAACGCCCCTGTGGGAAAGGGCATTACGGTCATGAGCTTCAACGTGCTCAACAACAATAACAAGGACAGTGCAGGCAATTTTACCTATGCTGCCCCTGCTACCCGTGAGAAGGCAATTGTCGCCATGATCAAGAGCTACCAGCCGGATATTATCGGCTTCCAGGAGGCGGGTACCGGCGGTGACAGCGGCAAATTGGACTGGTGCTCCGCACTGAACACGGATCTCAAGAGCATCTATGCCTACAACAGCGTGAAGGACTCGGCAGGTCTTGCCCTGGATGTATACAGGGGTCTGATTATTTTCTATAACAAGAGTCGGTTTACCCTGGTTAGCAGCGGCGGTCAGGGCTACAGCGATCCTGCCAACAACAGGCGAGCCTTCCAATGGGTCAAGCTGAAGGATAAGAACACCAATACGGAGTTCTATGTCTTCAACACCCACTGGCAGTATGACGGCAACCAAACTCTGGCTCAGAATCAGGCTACCCGTGTGACCCAGCAGGCAGAGCTGGCAAAGAAAATCAATTCTTTGGCAAAAAACCATCATTTCTTTGTAACCGGGGACTTTAACAGCTCCTATATCCAGAAGGATGGCTCCAAGTGTGATGCTGTCGCTTTCAACAAATTCATGCAGAATGCCAACTACAAGGACGGGCTTGTAGAGGCTCCCGAAAAATATACCGTCCACGCAAACGGCACGAGAACCGCCATCCAGACCTCCGATTCCGGGCTTCAGACCTCCTTGGATCATGTGGTCTATCATGGCAGCTTCTATACACCCCTAAAGATGGAGAAGATTCTCTGCCGCACCTATGCCACCAAGCTCTCTGACCATGATGCTATTTTGGTTCACTTTAGGTACAATATGCCTTCTCTTACGGTTGCTGCTTCCGAGGGGACCCTGGATGCCTTTTATTCCAACGGGGCATATTATATTGACAACTTTGAGAGACGGACGACAGATCTCCCCATTACGGTTAAGCTGTCCGGAGGCGCGGTCTATACGGATTCTGCCTGCACCGCAAGTGCGGGAACCGCCCTCACTATAAAGAGCGGCAATGCACAGACCTATCGTCCCAATAATACCCTGTATATCAAATGGGGCGGTATGGTACAGACATTGCATCTGCGTTCCTGCAATATCAATACCTATGCAAATGCGGTGTTTGTGGACAAGTCCATGACCAACAAGGCTCCCGGCTCTACGACACTGTACTGCGATAAGTGGTACGGGCGTCTGGTTACGGTAGGGGTTAACGGATTTGCCAATATTCAAGATGCTGTCAACGCAGCCGGGAACGGCTTTGATGTTCTGGTGGCTCCCGGGACCTATTCCGAGAATATTACCGTTTCCGGCAAGAGCTTGAAGCTTTACGGGCAGAACCGCACCAACCTAAAGGCACTGGTTATCAAGAATGGCAAGCTGGAGGTCAACACCTCCGGCAGAACCTACGAGACTTATCTGACCGGCAATATTACCTATCATATGGGCAATCAGCAATCCGCCGCTTTGATGGTCAACGGCTTCCATTTCACGGGCCGCACAGAAACGGCGCAGATCTATTTGACCGGCGGCGATAGCAACAAGACCTTGGATCTTCGGATCTCCAACAATCTGTTTAACTGCTACACCGACGGAGCACCCAATAACGGCAGTGTGATCCATGGTATTTCCGCAGTGCAGAAAACCGGCAGCATTGAGGACAACTATTTCCATCTGACCAAGATCCCTACCTACACCAACAGCTCCGGCAAAACGGTCAACTACACGAACCGAGGGATCACACTGCGCAACCTCAGAGACATTACCGTGAGCGCCAACTATTTTAACGGCTATACAGGCAGCATGATGCGACCCTTCTGGCTGTCCTCCGAGGTTTCCGGCGGTTCTACGACTCCCGGCTACGGCAATGTTGCCATCCTCGGCAATCGATTTGAAAACTCCTATCCCGGTGCTCTCCATATTAACAATATCCGTGCAGGTACCACTGCCAATATTCTCATTGCCGCCAATAGCTACGGTGGTGAAAAGATGAACATAGATTTTAGTCAGACTGCAAATCAGACCTCACAGAATCTGCCTACGGATAAGTCCAAGATCACCTTCCGTGTCCAGACCGCCGACTATTCCAACTTGACCATTACCCCCGCAAGCCCCGGTGTAACGGCACAGAAGTTTACTTACTATGTGACCTTCCGCAGTGCAGACGGTATGTACATCTATGGCAATTCCGTAGTCAGCGGAACCACCGCCACATACAAGGGTGTGACCCCCACCAAGGCCGCAACCGCTTCCACCCACTATACCTTTGCAGGCTGGGTCACGGAGAAGAACGGAACCACTGCCGCCAATCTGTCTGCTGTTAAGGCAAACACCAATGTCTTTGCCTCCTTTACCGCTACAGCCCACACTGTGGCAGTTCGGGGACAGCAGGGGGCTACCTGCACCACACCCGGCACCACGGGAGAACAGTACTGCACGGTATGTAACCGTATCATGACTGCAAACACCCAAATTCCTGCCACGGGACACACCGAGGTAGTGGATCCCGGTACGGCACCCTCCTGTACTGCCGAGGGTCTGACGGAAGGCAAGCACTGCTCCGTCTGCGGCGAGATTCTTGTAGCTCAAGAGGGGATCGCTTCCACGGGACACAGCTATACCTATGAGACCGTAGACGCAATGACCCACACCGTAGGCTGTGGAAAGTGCGATTACACCGCTACAGAGTCCCACACCTACGAAAACGGCACCTGTATCTGCGGCGAAACTGAGATCAAGGAGCCTATAGTGGACGAAGCCTTGGTCATCAATCACAGTCTGAATCTGGCAAGTGATATCTCCATCAACTTTGCGGTTCGGACGGATTATCTACAGGATTATGTAAACCATTATCTCGTCTGTGAGATTCCTGTGTATACAGGCAATGAGCAGACGGGGAGTAAGACCGTAACCATCGAGCCCGTCTTAGTAGGCAACTTCTATTATTACACCTTGACAGGGATCACCGCTGTTCAGATGGGGGATGTGGTTACCGCCCGGCTCCATATGGAGAAGAAGGGTCAGCCCTACCTGTCCAAGGCGGATACCTACAGCATTGCCCAATATGCCTATGCCCAGCTTAACAAGGACACCACTGCAGACAGCCTTAAGAAGCTGTGTGCAGACCTGCTCCGCTACGGCAAGGAGGCACAGATCTTTAAGTCCTACCGCACCGATGCCCTCGTAGATGCTTCCATGACAAGTGCCCACAGAGCATGGCTCAGTGTGGCAGAGGCTGTGACCTTTGGGAACAATAATCAGATCCTTGCAGATCTGGATAACCCTTCCGTAACCTGGGTAGGCAAGGCACTGGACTTAGATTCCAAGGTCTGCCTCAAGTACGTCTTTACCCCCGGCACCTATACAGGAGCCGTAGAGGATCTGGTGCTTAAGGTACATTATGTAAACCACGAAGGACAGATCACCCAGGCAGTCTTGACAGATCCCGTCCTGTACAATCCCGCCATGAACAGCTACGCCTTTACCTTTGACGGACTCTTAGCCGCAGAGCTGCGGACCGTGCTGGATGCCGCTGTTTACGCAGGCAATACCCGTCTGTCTCAGACCCTGCGCTATAGCCCCGATACCTACGGCAACGGCAAGACCGGCCAGCTTCTAACCCTGTGCAAAGCCCTCATCGCCTATAGCGACACCGCCAAAGCCTATTTTGCATAAATCACGCAAGATCCCCAAGGGAAATCTTCCCTTGGGGATCTCGTGTTTTAACGTCAAATTCCTATTTATCGTTCTGTTGATTTCCGAATTTGTTCGTAGGGGCGACCTGTGGTCGCCCGCAAAATGTTTCGATTTTGTCGGAAATCTCGTGATAATCCCGTAATTTTGTCATTGTCGTTTCACGACAATGACCGGGCGACCACAGGTCGCCCCTACGGTGTTATACGATAAACAGCTCGACAAATCGGAATTTGAAAGGGGTTGTGGGATCAGATCGTACGGGCGAAGGCGGTGTGGGTGTGGTTCTCCTTCACTGCCTTGAAGCCCTGGGCTTTCCAGAAGGCTTCGGCTTCGGTATTGCCCTTCTCGCAGGAAAGTGCCAGATAGTCATAGCCCCGGGCAGACATGGCGGCACGGACATCTGCAAAGATCCGTGAGCCGATCCCCTGCCGCTGGAGGGCCCCGTCTACCATGAACCATCCGATAAAGGCATCGTCCTTCTCGGGATAGCCTGTGATCAGATCCAGGAGGGCGACCAGCCGATCCCCCTCGTAGAAGCCCACAAAGTGTTTGCTGCCCTCCCGGGCTCCCTCCGGTACCCGACTGATGATCTGGGTCAGGCTCTCTACGGTAGGTGCGGAGTTGGTGTAGCCATAATACTTCATATTGGACTTGCACAGAGCGTAGACCTCGGCAATATCTGCCTCGGTGAGCCGTTGTACCCTATGGGAGGTGCTCAGGGCATTGATGTCCAGAGTATCCTTCCCCTCCTCTGCGTCTGCTTGGCGGAACTGGGTCTCGAAGAGCTCAGAGTAGGTGCCGCCTAAGGCAAGGAGCTCCCTATGTGTGCCCTGCTCGGAGATGATGCCGTCCTTTACCACCAGGATCTTGTCTGCCTTGAGGATGGTGGACAGGCGGTGGGCGATGACGATGCTGGTCCTGCCCTTCATCATATTCTCTAAAGCGTTCTGAATGGCATTCTCGGAGATGGAGTCCAGAGCACTGGTAGCTTCGTCTAAGATCAGGATCTTGGGATCCTTCAGGATCACACGGGCAAGGGAGATGCGCTGTTTCTCACCGCCGGAGAGCTTGAGTCCCCGGTTGCCTACCTCGGTGTCATAGCCCTTGGGCTGTTTGGTAATAAAATCATGGATGTTGGCAATGCGGCAGGCTGCCTCGATCTCCTCCATGGTGGCATCCTCACGGGCATAGCGGAGATTCTCCAGAATGGTTCCGTTAAAGAGATAGGATTCCTGAGTCACGACACCGATACACTGCCGCAGGTAGGGCAGGTCGAACTCTCGCACATCGACCCCTGCAATGGTGACCTTGCCCCCCAGTACATCGTACAGACGGGGGATCATGTTGACCACCGTGGATTTGCCGGAGCCGGAGGGACCTACAATGGCGTACATCTTGCCCCCGGGGACGGTAAAGTGGATGTCGGTCAACAGGGGCTTGGAGGGATCGTAGCTGAATGCCACGTGGTCATAGACGATGTCTTCCATGAAAACCTCGGGCTTCTTCCCATTTTCGGGGGAAAGGATCGTGTTCTCACGGTCAAAATAGTCGAAAATACGGGTGAACAAGGCAAGGGAACGGGTAAAGTCCACCTGAAGATTCAGCAGGGATTCCACAGGACGGTACAGGCGGTTAATAAGTGCCACCGTAGCCGTAATGGTACCAACGGACAGGAGGGGATCAAAGTTCTTGATGATCAGCAGACCGCCTACGAAGTAAATGAGCAGGGGTCCCAACTGGCTGAAGATGCCCATGACCACCATGAACCACTTACCGCTGCGACGCTCCTTGAGGGCTATCTGTGTTGCCTCTTCGTTGACCTTGACGAACTTTTCGTATTCCTTTTCCTCACGGGTGAAGATCTTGACCAGCATGGAGCCGCTGACAGACAGGGTTTCGTTGATGACCTGGTTCATCTCGTCGTTCTTCGCCTGACTCTGGGTCAGGAGCTTCCAACGGGTCTTGCCTGCACTGCGGGTAGGCAGGATCAGCAGGGGGATCACAGCGATGCCCACCAGGGCAAGCTGCCAGCTCATGGAGAACAGGGCGATCAGCGTGGTGACCACGGTGGCAGTGTTGCTGACGATACTGGACAGGGTGCCGCTGATGACGGTGCTGACACCGCTGATGTCCGTGTTCATACGGGTGATGATATCCCCCTGCTTCTCCGTGGTGAAGAAGGAATGGGGCATATATTGCAGATGGCGGTACATCTGGTTCTTCATGTCAAAGATGATCCGCTGAGAGATCCAGGAGTTGATAAAGCTCTCCAGAACGCCGATGAGCTGACTGACGGACAGCGCACCGAAAGCCATGAGCAGCAGCCGGATGAGCAAGCCTAAGTCCTCACCCACCAGAGCTTGATCCACGATCCGCCCTGTAATGATGGAGGGCAGCAGCCCTACAGTGGCAGACAGGAGAATCGCCACAAATACGAACAGGAATTGTACCCAATAGGGCTTTAGATAAGACAGGATCCGCAGGAGCAGCTTCTTGGTGATCTTGGGCATATTCTGCTTCTCTTCCTCTGTCAGGAACCCCTTGGGTCCCAAGGATTGCCTTGCCATAGAATGACCTCCTTTTTCTGTTAGGGGAAATGTGCTATAAATAAATTTTAGCAGTTATATAACCCTTTGTAAAGGTGAAAACGAAAAATTTCCCCTTTCCTGCGAAAATTCCTGTTTATCGCTCTGTCGATTTCCGAATTTGTTCGTAGGGGCGACCTGTGGTCGCCCGCAAAATGTTTCGATTTTGTCGGAAATCTCGTGATAATCCCGTAATATCGTCATTGTCGTTTAACGACAATGACCGGGCGACCACAGGTCGCCCCTACGGTGTTATACGATAAACAGCTCCATAAATCGGAATTTGAACGAGTGACGAGGGTGCGAAACGGGGACTGTCTCAAACTGAGACAGTCCCTGTCGGTTATACTGAAATTGGGATGGGGATCTATGAGGATCTGCCCCTAGGTGAGGGGCTTATTCGGCAGAGAACTGGATGCCCAGCTCCTCGGGACGGAAACGGGGGCAGACATTCTCGGCAGGGGTAATGACAGAAGCTGCCAAATGGGCGCCGGTCTCCACTGCCTCGGGGAGGGTCTTGCCGTAGGTCAGACCGCTTGCTACGCCTGCGCAGAAGGCATCACCGGCACCGGTGGTATCCTTGACAGCTACTCGACGGGCAGGGCAGAAGCCCTTGAGACCATGACGGTCTGCATAGACAGCACCGTCCTTGCCCAGGGTCACAACCATAGAGTTGATGTTGGCACGCTTGATCTTGTCGGCTAAGATGTCCTGCAGGTCCTCCTGCTTGGTGTTGGTATAGTCATCTAAGAAGAGGAGACCTGCCTCCTCACGGTTGCAGATGAAGCAGTCGAACTTCTGCAGGAAGTCACGACGCTCTGCGGCAATGCTCATGTTAGAGACCAGTGCATAGGTCTTGATGTTGTACTTGTCAGCTAAATCAAAGACTCGCTTGACGATATCCTTATGGAGGTCCACCTGGAGAACGACGGAATCAGCCTGTCGGAAGATCTCGTCACCCTTTTCGTCCAGGAGCTCTACAATGGGATAGGCATCGGGGCGCTTGGAAATAGAACCGGCTACATCGCCGTTGTTGTCGAACACAGCCAGCCACAGACCCATGCCGTCGGGAACCGTAAGGACATAGTCACAGTTGACCTTGTGCTTCTTGAGCTTGGTCAGGACCTCGCTCCCCATGGGAGTGTCGTCAACGATACCTACATAGGTGGGGCGGAGCTCGATATTGGCGATATCCTCGACCACGTTACGTGCAACACCGCCGTGGACATACTCGACTCTGCCTACGTTTCTGCCTGTGGGCATATAGGTATCCTCGGGGAATCCCTTGATATCTACGAATACGTCGCCGATGACTACAATGCTCATGATGTATACCTCCGTTTTTGTGTTTTCCCTATTATATCAGACTTTTCCCGAAAGCACAACAGGAAAATCATCTTTTTCCGATCTGCGGATCAGGTGCCATGGGTTCGGCAAATTCCGATTTGTCGAGCTGTTCGATTTCCGAATTTGTTCGTAGGGGCGACCTGTGGTCGCCCGCAAAATGTTTCGATTTTGTCGGAAATCTCGTGATAATCCCGTAATTTCGTCATTGTCGTTTAACGACAATGACCGGGCGACCACAGGTCACCCCTACGGTGTTATACGATAAACAGACCGACAAATCAGGAGTTTGGTTATATTGCTTGTAAATTTTGCTTTTTTATGGTAGGATAATTCTATCATCATATATGAAAGGATGGAAAATATGCGAAAACAGCTTTTGGCGAG
>JAZRGR010000285.1:0-17740 GCA_045644345.1 Faecousia sp.
GTCCCGTAGACTCGGAGGGTCCCGTAGACTCGGAGGGTCCCGTAGACTCGGAGGGTCCCGTAGACTCGGAGGGTCCTGTGGACTCGGAGGGGTCTGTAGATTCAGAGGGGTCTGTAGACTCGGAGGGGTCTGTAGACTCAGAGGGGTCTGTAGATTCGGAAGGACCCGTAGACTCGGAAGGCTCTGTGGTCTCTGTAGGCTCCTTATCCAATTCTGTCTTGGCAGAAGCGTCTACATCATAAATATAAACTCCGTCCTTAAGGTAGGGCAGGGTCACAAGGAAGGGGCGAATAGGCATGTAGCCCGGTGCTGCGTCCTTCTGTCGGATCAAGTAAACACCGGTCTCCAGGTCACCGAAGGTAACGGTGCCGTTCTTGCCCACATTCTTGGCATTTCCGCTAAGGTTATTCTGTTTGACAAATTGTTCGAGTTGGGCAGCGGTATCGGGGTCGTGTAGATTGACCAGCTCCTGATCATCGAGTCTACGTCTAAAGCCGTAGGAATTCCCGTCCTTATAGATATAGCCCACTCGGGTACAGACAACACTGCCCCCTGTCACGGGCTTACCGCCTCGGCTGAAATTTACAGTGATAGAGCACCGTCTGTCAACATCGGGAACAGGTCCTGCTAATACCGATATGGATACCGAAAGGATCAAGACCATTGCCAAAAGTGCCAGAAGGATCTTCTTTACCATATTTCATCCCTCCATTTCCTTTTCTTCTTAGGGATCAAAATCCAGATAAACAAAACAAGCAACATGGGAAGTGCAACCAGTGGAGCAACTACTGCAGGCTCAATAACGAGGGCCTCGGTGATCACGTGGCGGACTGTCTTCTCCTCAAGGTTATCTACACGATGTCCCCGAACCAAAAGTCTGTGGGTATTAATGCCGTAAGGCGTGCAGGTAAACAGGGTGCACAGATCCTTACCCTTACTGATCATTAGGCTGTCCACTTCGTGAGGTTCAACGATCAGAATCCGGTCTACCTCATAGGTCAGGACCTCGTCCAAGATCCTAAGCATAAACAAGTCTCCCTCACGGACCTTGTCCAGGTGGGTAAAGAGCTTGGCGCTGGGAAGACCCCGGTGCCCCGATACCACACAGTGAGTGCTCTCACCGCCCACCGGCAAGCTGGACCAGTCCAGATGACCGATGGCGACCTGTAGGACCGTATCATCCGTCCCGTGATACACCGGCAGAGATACACCGATAGAGGGGATCTCAATATATCCCATAACTCCGTTACCGGCAATGTTAAGGAGCTTGTTATACTGCTCCTTCTGCTCCGGGGTGGTAGTGTAGCCGTTGGTTCGGCTCAAAAGACTGCGATTGTATGCGTGAGCTGCTTCTATCAGTCCTGCGTACTCATCTTCGTCCAAATCGTCAATCAGATTTACATAGTCCGTTATAACACGGGACATATGCTTGGAATTCCACCAATCACTGAAGGACGGATACAGAACCAAGGACAAACCTACGAGTAACACAAGAAAGAGCAAAATTGTAACCACATGTTTCTTCATAGGGCTCTCCTTACTTCTGTGGACAAGGCGAACAAATAGTGGGGGTCTCCCCCTCAGGGCATAAGCCCTGAGGGGAAAGGAAAGTCGTAAATTTATGCGTTGGTGCTCATGCGCTTTCTGGCAACCAGCAGAACAACTGCTGCGAGAACCAGGACGCCGCCCAGAATGTAGAACATAGTGGTACCGATGCCACCGGTGGAGGGCAGCTCGGTGCCGATCTGGTTGATAACGGTAACACGAGCAACGCCGTTGTAATCAACAGCCTCGCCGCCATAGGTGAATACCATGGTGCCCTTGCCTTCGGTCTCAACATACTCGGAGGTAATGGTAACATTGATGGTGTCCTTCAGGATGTTGTAGCCTTCGGGAGCCTTGATTTCCTTGATGACATACTCGCCGGAGGGGATGCCCTCGAAGCGGAGAGTGCCGTCCTCGCCTACAGTCCCGGTGATGGTGAGCTCTTCACCTTCCTGGGTCTTGAACTCAACATGGGTGGTCTTGGTATACTTGTCGGTCAGGCTTGCGTACAGGCTCTTGTCGATGGTAGCATTGTCGAGCTGGCTCTCGGGATCGGTGGTGGTGAAGGAGCCGTCCTTCAGCATCCAGTACTCGCCGTTGGGATCCAGATCGAAGCTCTCCTTCTCAATGCGGACCTTGTTCATGGTGGTGCCGGTCAGAGTGAACTCTGCGCCCTGGAGACGGGTGCCGGAGGGATCGGTCTTGACGATTTCCAGAGTGGTGGTGTAGGTCTCAACAGTCTGCTTGGGAGTCTCGCCGGTGGGCTTCTTCTCCTTGTCCTCTTCGGTGGGTTCGTTCTCGCCGTCGCACTCAACCTCGGGATCGTTGGAGTATTCCAGATATACGTCGTTGGTGTTGGGGGTGGTGTTGACTTCGCAGTTCTCGTTGAGCTCAGCGGTGTAAGAAACAGTGATGATAGCATCCATGAACTCGGGAGCATTGTACTGCAGGAAGTTGTTGAACACGATCTTCAGATCGGTGGTGCCGTCCTGGTTGTCGGTCTTGGTAACGGTGTAGTCTACACCCTCAACCAGAGTCTTGTTGCCAACAGTGATCTGCATGTTGTTGGTGTAGGTCAGACCCTTGGACATAGTATCGTGCATGATGAAGTAGTACTTGTTGTAGCCGGTCATGTCGGGAACCTTGGAGTCGATGACGTAGGTGATGGTGTCGCCGATTGCAGCTTCGTTGGCATCCACACGGTCGTCAGTGGTGTTCAGGTCGCCGTCGTTGTCGATCTTCTTGTCAATACCGGGCTTCTCAGCCTTAACCTCGATGACAACATCGGGGGTAGCGGTATCCAGGATCAGACCGGAAACGGGCTTGCGGTTTACGTTGTCGGGATCGGTGATGTCAGCAATGACATAGTAGCCCAGCTCCAGATCATTGATGTCAGCACTGCCGTTGCCGGGGTTGCGGACACTCTGAACCAGGGGCATGCCCTTGCAAGCTTCCAGAGCTGCCTTAGCGAAAGCATAGAGGTCACCCTCGTCAGTGAGGTTGTTGATGCGGTCAACGACCTTCATGCTGAAGTCGGAAGCATTGCGATCCAGGCCGAAGTAGTCCTCGTAGAAAGCGATCAGCTTCTCGTTGTTGGGAACAGTGTAGTGGTAGCTGTCGATCTTAGCCTTGCCCTCGTCGTCATAAGTGCCGTAGACCTTGAGGTCCAGGATCTTGTATGCGCCGAAGGTCTTCTCGGATGCCTTGACGGTCTCGTTGTCGGTGATGGTGATGCTGCCGGTCAGTCCGGTGAGCTCAGCAGCGAAGCAGGGGAGGACCATGACGCAGATCATGGCCAGTGCCAGCAGGATGCCGGCAAGACGCTTGATGTTTCTCATAATCTTTTTCCTTTCCGTTTTTGGTTTTGTGGTTTGTGGTTTGGGGTTTGCGGGGGAGGTGGGCGTTACCGCTTAGGAATGAGCCTTGCCCCCCCTTCTGCCTTTGCCAGATGTGATATACAATAGGGCGATTGCTGCCGCTGCAATAAGGAAGCATCCTCCCATAGTATATAGAATGGTGCCGGATCCGCCGGTAGGAGGTAACTCGTTGGCGGTGGCATTGGTGACCCTAATGGGATCGGTCTTAAGATGTTCAAAGTCCACCTTAACACCGGTCATGGGTGTGTTGTTGACGGTAAAGGTTACCAGCTCTCCGTTATAGAATGCTTGGTATCCCACCACATGGTACTCTGCAATCACATAGTACCAATCACCGTCGGGGAGAGAGATGCCGGTAAAGACATCCTTCCAGCCGTTATTGATGTCTAGCTGCTTCTCGGCAACCAGGGTGCCGGAGGTGTTTACCAGACCATCCTCGGTCACGGTCTCAGTCACACGGTACAGGCCCAAGGTAACCGGGTTCATGATGTCGGGGTTGGCATCCTCCCAGTGCTTCTCTACAGGGATCTCTGTAGACTCCGCAGCGAAGACAAGCTTGCCGTTGTTGCCCAGGTAATGTACAACACGAACACGACGGTCTGCTGTGTTATCAGTATAACGGTAGCAGTCAACCACTCTGCCATTGGTGCCGGTGGTGTTTTCAGCCTTATCCGTATGATGCTGCTTGTAGGGGTCGGTAATGCCATCCTCGGGATTGGTATCATTATAGTAGGGATTATAGTCGGAGGGTATCATAGTGGATTTTGCCTCTATATCCTGGGTATTCCACGCATTGGTGTAGAAGGTCAGCTCACCGCCTGTACGCTGGAGGTCCAACACACGAGCCTCGGACTCTGCAGTAAGACCAACCTGATAGATGAGGCGAGCAGGGAGCATCTCATAATAATCCTGAGGAGGCTCTGTCTCCAATACAGGCGTGTAGGTGGGGAGAATGCTGTCCGGTATATAGATGAGCACACTCTGGGTCCCGTCGTCATTACGAATCACTCTGACACTGATCTGAGACAGGTCTGTCTCGTGCTTGGGGATATAGGGGTCACGATGGGTATAGGCATAGACATAGGTAGTGGTATTCCCCTCTGTCTTGACAGAAGTACAGGTGTAGTTCACACCGTTGTACCGCAGGACAGGTTCTCCCTTGATCTCCATGCCTGCGCCGATATTGTCTTGAATATCAATCGCAGAGTTCTTATAGAGAACAAAGCCGTAGGGTGTACTCTGGGCACTCATCTGAATGATCTCTGCAAAGATCTCGTCCAGTTCTTTGTCTGTAAGTTCACCGAAGAATGCCTTATCCGTATAGCTGTAATTCTCGGCATAGGGATTTCCCTGGAGAACAGGAGAGGCAACATGGGGAATACCCAGCTGTACTTCTTCCCAGCCTTCACTTACGGAGACTGTTGCGGCGGTATATTGGCTGAGCATCAGCTGTCTGAAGATATCCGTCGTCGTGGATACATTATTGGCGCCGGTCTGACCCTTCAGGGTCTCCACAAAGTCCTTGGCAGGATCCAGGACAGCAACCTTGTAGTTATCGTCTGTCTTGGAGCTGTAGCCGCTGGGCTTTGTAACCCCTTCGGGATAAATGTACATACCTACAGTATAGAACAATGCCTGCTTGTCATACTTAATGCCGACCATTCGCTTAGCATAGTTGGCAGTGAGGACGGTATAGTATCCGTGGATGCCCTTTGCATTGGTGGAACCGTCGCCGTTGCCACTACCGTAGTGGGGGCCATTCAGGGGATCCATATAGACATTGGTGCTGTAGGTAGGCTCACCGTCGGAAACCAAGATCATAACCGGCTGGCGCTTTACGGTATAGTCTCGAAGGTAGTCGCCATAACCAACCTGGGTGGTCCAGATCGTTTCCTCATCGGGGATGGCCTCGAAAATATCCTGTCCCACAGCGATACCCGCCTGGGTATATGTGCCGTAACCCTGAACAGCACTTCCACCTGCACCGGCATAAGAGGTCTTTCCATCCTCACTGGTCAGGGAGTCGCTGCCAATGCAATACCAAATGGTGTTCGAGCCTCCCTCAATGGGGTGGGATACATTCTTTCTTTCATCTGCTATGAGGAATTGATCATTATTCGCTTTATACCGACCCAGGGGAAGGAGCTCCCATGCACCGCCGGAGTAGATGGCAATACCCACTCGGTTTGCGGGATGATCCGCAAAGATCTTCTTCATAGCGGTGTTGGTAGACTTGACCATATCCTTCAGACGGTTGGAGTTTCTGTCTCCGTCGTCTGTGTTGGTTCCTGTGGAGTCCGTTGCCATACTGCCGGATACATCCAGGACGAATACTACATCGATGGGTGTCTTAACCTCATCGATATAGGGCATCTTGTACTCCTGAGCCATGGTAGACAGAGTCACGCCGAAGGTATTGGGTGCATATTGGGCAAAGGCACCGTAGTCGTCACCCATATAGATAACAGACTTGTCGGACAGAACCTTGCCGTCATTGGCCTCATGCTCCGCATAGCTCCCCGCCTGGTACTCCCGTTCAATATCGGAGGTAGCCGGGTCGGAGAAATACTTGCCCTGGATGGTCACAGGACTATTGGCCACCGTTCCTGTCAGGGAGGTATCTCCCTTCTTGCTGCCGGAGGGATCAATGATGGGATCGTAGTCCGGCATCTGGAAGTCTTCACCGGAACCGGTGGAGGAGTCTTCGCTCTCTTCTCCCACATCCGGGGGCACCTCTAAGGAGGTAACTTCCTTAGCCAGGCGGAAGATCAGCATATCCGTCTCATTGGAGCCTGATGTCTCAACATCGAATTTTCCGCTTCCGTCGTTGGCGAGATAACTGCTGCTATTCGCAATTCTCCAGCATTTTTCCGTAGACCGATAGGAAAGGGTCAAATTTCTGGAGCTATTGCTGATAACGGTATCTGAGCCGAGCCAGGAATTCGTCAAATAAACATAGCTGGAAGAGCCCTGATTCTGGATGGGATACTTATTACTGCTGGGACTCTTAAAATTCCACAAGAGATTGGCATCATCGCTGTTAGAAATAATGTAGTACTGCTCGTTAGCCTTTACATTCTGCACAGTGACTCTGGTGTAGTTGCTGGAGTTATTCCCTCGCAGTGCGTAATTGCCCTCTACGGAAACGATCATATAGGTGTCCGTCGTATTGATCTGACTCGTAGAACTGATACGCTCCCAGAAGGTGCCGGTCACGGTCTGACGGGTCAGGGCGAATGCTACGGTAGCGATCTCTCCGGAGCGGAAGCTGGCGCCGGTCAGGCCGGTCTCGTCCTCCAGGAGCTTCTCGCTCCGGGCAAGCTCTGCCAAGAAGGCAGGGGCTTGTGCTTCCTCCACGGTCTCGGTCTCTGCAGGCTCCGTGGTCTCGGTCTCGGAGGTCTGTTCCTCTGCCTCGGCATCCGTGGCAGTTCCCCGTACAGGCTGACGGGGTGTCCCCTTGGTCTCGTCTGTAGAGGAGGGTGTCTCCCCGGCAGTGTTGCTCTTGGGAACTTCCTTGCCCGGGTCTGCGGTAGACTCCGTAGGCTCAGAGGTCTGTTCCTCATCCTCAAGGTCTACGGGAGCAACAGGTGCTTCCTCCGTAGGTGCATTGGGATCGGGGGTAATAATATATGTATGGGCACCGTTGGATGTCTCTAACTGTGCTGCCGTAAAGACAGGCTGGTGGAAGGACATCTCTACACTGACCTCTGCCTCCTCAGGCAGCTCATAAGGCTGACCCTGAGAGAAGAGCTGCAGGCTGTAGAATACGGACTCCCCTACATACTCTGTCCGACTTGCCATCCTCTCGCTGAGGGCAACGGACATGGAATCGTAAACATCGGGGTCATCCTCGCGGAGGATGGGAGTGACCTTGAGGCTGAGATCCTCGGGTAGCTCTGATGCACCGTGGATATAGGCAAATGCCTTAAGGTGGTTGTCGTAATAAACGACCTTGCAGGAATTGCATTCTTGGTTGTGGCTGTGCTCGATGAGGGTACACAGCAGGGTATCCGTCTCATCATAGCATGCCTCGTCGTGGGTATGCTCGTCCAGACCGCAGTAGGTGTGGATCAAGCGGTTCCTGGAAAGCTGGCCGTAGCCTGCGATCCGGGTATCCTTGGGGTCATAGCTCACATAGCGCACACGGTTGGAGGCATTGCCCTCCAAGGTGACCAGCTCTGCGGGGCTGTCGTCGGTAGCGTCCTTATACTCCGATACCAGACCTACATGGTCAGACAGGCCGTCGCTCTCCCAATCGAAGAAGATGATATCGCCGGGTTCCGGTCTGTAGGAGCCCTGGGGACGGAAGAGGTTCATCTCCTTGAGCTCACGGATCCAGGGGGTACATCCGCTGTGGAGAGGAATACCCTCGACTCCGCCATAGTGCATACAGAAGGATACGAACATAGCGCACCAGTCGCCATACGAGTCACCATACCAGGCTCCGTATCGGGTGTAGCCCTTCTGTACGCCGGATTCGGCGATGATATAATTCTCGGTGCTCTCCTTATAGCCCAGCTGGGTCTTGGCAATCGCAAGGACATCCTGCTGCCAGATCCCACGGAGCTCTACGTCTGCGAAGGACTTCTCCCAATCTGCCGCAACCTCAAGGTCTGCCTCGGGGTCTGCATAACAGCCGATCTTGTGGATATGCTCCTCCAGCTCGCATACGGTCTCCCATGTGCCGTAGCATAGCTCGCTATGGCTGTGGGTCACACCCTCCTCCAGGGTACAGGTCAGTACCTGAGGCGCCTCACAGAAGCAGGACGCACCGTGGACATGGACCTCAGCCTGGACCTCACCGCAGATCAACTCGTATTCCTGGGGAACGTCGTACTGAGCGGCTTCGGTGGTCTCTGCCTCGGTCTCCTCTATGGTGCAGACCAGCTCCGTCACAGGCTCATAGCAAGCCTCGTCGTGGGTATGACCGGGTGTCTCCTCTACGGTACATTGGAGCACAGCCTCGTAACAGCTCTCCGTGTGGATATGCTCCGGATCGGTCTCGGTACACAGGAGGGTCTCGCCGGGGAGGAAGCAGCCCTCGCCATGACTATGTCCCTCACTCTCGTCGAGAGTACAGATCAAGCTCTGTCCCACGGTGGCATAGCAATCCTCTCCGTGGCTATGGGCAGCAGTTGTCTCAACTGCCTCGGTCTGAGGGATCAGGATGCTGTAGCACTGCTCGGTGTGGACATGGGTGGTCCGCTCCGGGAGCGTACAGACCAGAGTATTGTCCTCTGCGTAGCAGCTCTCGTCATGGCTGTGCGCAACATAGTCCGGCAGTCCGCAGATCACACGGTTCTCCCCATCCCAGCACTCAGGGCTGTGGACATGGAGCCCAAGGGTCTGCCCATCACATACCAGTATGGGCGCCTCTTGAGAAACCTGCACGTAACACTCAGGTGTATGGAAATGCTCCTCATACCCACAGTAAGTGTCTGCGGAGGTCGTGATCGCCGGAAGGATCAGTGCATAGGTGGTGCAGAATACCACGACACATGCCAGAACCATGAATACCCGCTTCAGACGATTCTTGATCCGCCGTTTTCTCTTCAGTTGTTGGGTGCGGATAATGGCTTCGTGATTCATACCTTTACTCCTTGTTTGATCGTCCCACAATAGATCTGTTATATGCATTCATTATAGGTCGCCATACAATCTCGTGCCTCTTGGCTTGCTTGTCCTTATGCCTACCACGTCAACATAACATGTGATAAAGGCACAATACATACATTATATATAGTGTAGTATACCGCTCTTATCGTAACTGAAGCGTAACAAAAAGCCACGCTTTCAGCTTATTTTAAAAATATTCAAAAATACTATAATCATAAACTAATTTTAGGGATAAATCCCTAAGAATCCTTGTTTTCCAACAACATTCCGTAAAGTTGACCGTTGCGATCCTCTGCCCAGGAATATTCCTGCAGGTACTGACCGCCATACAGTCGGGCAGTCTCCTTGTCCCCCTCCAGGATCCGGTACAGATCACAGTCTACCTGATCCACACGGATGGCACGTCTGTTGCCCTCACTGATCAGCAGATGCTCCAATCCCACCGCCTTTAACGCGTTGGACAGTCGCATGAAGGTAACACGGAACAGCGACCCCGTCTCCTCGGTGTTGGGACGGTCCGGCCACAGGCAGGAGATGCCCTCGCCGGCAGTGACCCCTGCCTCTCCGCGGTCCACCAGCAGAGCAAAGAGCTCTCTGACCTTGGCACCCTTGATGAATACAGGGCTGCCGTCCACCGTAAGGGACAGACCGGGTATGGTACGGATCTCTACCCGTCGCCTGGGCATAGGGCGATAGCGGACCATACGGTCTAATTGCTTGCGGATATCCTCGGGAGCATAGGGCTTAAGGACATAGCCGATGGCATCGGTCTGCCAAGCCTGCATAGCATATTGATGATAGGCAGTCAGGAAAACCACCCGTAGCCCCGGACGGATCCTACACATCTCCCGTGCCAGAGCAAGTCCGCCCATGCCGGGGAGCTCGATATCCAGGAATGCCCCGTCTACAGGATTCTCCTTGATCCACTGCAGTGCTGCATTGGGATCTGAAAATAAGGCAGGGACACCTACATCCGGGAATCTCTCTACCGTAAGGCGGAAATTATCCAGTGCAGGCTGCTCATCGTCTACGCATATGAGTCTCATGCTCCATACTCCTCTCCAAGGTCTACGGGTACCGTTACGGTAGCAACCGTCCCCTGTCCGGGTGTGCTCTCTACCCGGATATCACCGTCTGCAAGCTGCCTCAGTCGGAAGCGTACATTGCTCAATCCCACAGAGGATCTCTCAGCAGGCGCAGTAGCGGAAAAGCCCATGCCATCATCCGCCACGGTGATCACCACCCGATCCCCTACCCGTTGTGTGGACAGGGTAATGGTCCCGCCCTCGGGCTTGGGTGTTAAGCCGTGTTTGATGGCATTCTCTACCAGCGGTTGCAGAACCAGAGGCGGAAGCCGAAACTCTGAGAAGCCGATCTCTGTACGGAATCGGATCCGATCCCCGAACCGTACCTGCTCCAGTGCGATATAATCCTGCAAATGCTGCAGGGATGCATGGAAGCTCTCTAACCGATCCTCCTGCATTACGTCAATATTCCCCCGCAAATAACGGGCAAAACGCACAATGGTAGCATCCGCCTTATCCGGGTCATATTTGCACATGCCACTGATGGCATTGAGAAGATTGAAGATAAAATGGGCGCGGATCTGACTCATGGCAAGGACGATACGACTCTGCTGCAGATCAGACCGCAGTCTCTCTGTCTGGGCAGCCATACGGAAGCTGAGCGGAACTCGGACAATACCGTATACTGCATAAACAGCGAAGAAAACAGCAACAACGATATCCAATATCAGCCGTTGTCCCCACAGGAGGAAGAACTCGTTGATCCCCTCTAAAATTGCGGCTGTGAGAATGATACCGCTACAGGCAAGGAGCCCCGGATATCGCTCGGATACAAAGAACCACTCCCACGCACCCAGAGCCAGCTGGACTACCAGTGCTATCATCTGAGGTGGGATCCACAGATCCAGCAGACGGCATATCCGCAGATCTCCAAACAAGCTCCACAGCATCAAGACCGTCAGCCACAGGACCTGTACGCCCAGCAGTACGCTTGCGCTCCTGCGGCGCCATGCAGTCAGGAAGTTCCGCAGCAGTAAACTAAGCTCCAGCAGGGCTGCGATCACACAACCGAACAGTGCCCCCGGAAGCAACGCAGGAACCCCTGCCCCCAAGGCTACCGATGGACTGCTAAAGAGCAAATAGCCCCCGTAGCAGAATGCCATCAAGCCAATAGGCAGGATACGGGAGTTCTCACGGGGATATATGATCCCGAACACCAGAACCATAGCCATCAGAACCAGAGAAAGGGCGATCACCGTGATCCCCATGATCCGACGTGCAATATCCCGGCTCTCCACCGTCTGTCGCAGAAGCTCCGGCGAACCGAAGTAGATCCGATCTATAAGTTGGACATAGGAATGGGCATTGCCGATCAGATGGTCATTGGACAATCGGATCAGGAATTGGTCCCCCTGTCTGACGTAGGGAGTCCGCAGATGGACCCAGGTGCTGTTACATTGGGCATCATCGGACATCGTATACAGAATCTGTCCGTTAAGCCGGACCTCTGCACGAATGTGGAAGGCATAGAAGCTGATCAGGCTGTCCTCGGGCATCTGCATGCCGAAATTACCTCGGAGATACAGATCGCCCCTAAGGGCAGAAAAGTCCTGCCGTTCATAGGGATACCAGCTCTCACCGTCACGGGAATACTCTCCGAAAAAGCGGAGCTGTCGCAGCTCCCCTGCCTGCTCCTCCCGGTCAAACTGCCCCATCAGGAGCAGAAGCCCCAGCACAAGCAGTACGATATGTATAATAGGACCCGGACGCAGCTTTTTCTTATCCATATGGATCCTCCGATATATCCTCGGAACTGTTGCCTTACGGGCAATCATAAGGGATTTCTCTGCCCAAAAGTAGGCATAGTTCATCACCTACAGAGTATACCACATATCGTCGTGCAACGCAAGTATTATTTGCCATTTTTCAAGAAAAAATTATCCATACTTGGTGTTTTTCTTCTGCAATTATCCAAATAATAACAACATATAGCCAAAACCGCCTGTCCTGCCTCTCATCCCTACATCTTGTGCCCCCAAATCCAAAAAATATCGGGCAGAAGGGAGGGATCCCTCTGCCCGACAATTCGGTTAATTTCCACAGGTATCTGCAACGATATAACGGGGACGATCCTTGATCTCCTCGTAAATATTGCCCACATAATAGCCGATGATACCCAAACTGATCATGATCAAGCTGCCGATGAACAGGAGCAGGATGATCACCGTGGTAAAGCCACCCAGAGCCACACCCATAAACTTCTGCACCAGGGAGATCACACCCATGATCACAGACACTGCCAAGGTGATCATGCCGAATACGGTCACCAAATGCAGGGGCATGGCGGTAAAGCTGGTAATATTGGACACCGCATACTTCATGAGGGACCAGGTAGACCACTTGGATTCTCCGGCGGTCCGCTCCTGCACCTCGTAGGACACCTCTGTGGTACGGAAGCCCACCCAGGAGGACAGGGCGCGGAAGAATGCCCGCTTCTCCCGCATGGTCAGGATCACATTGACCGCCTTGCGATCCAGGAGCTTAAAGTCCGATGCTCTGGTCATGTCTACCTTGGTCGCGCGGCTGATGATGGTATAGAACAGCTTGGTAAAGGCACGGTGGATCACACTCTCCTTGCCACGGTCGGACTTGACGCCCTCGATGACCTCGTAGCCCTGCTCCCAGAGTCTGTACATCTCTACCAGCTTCTCGGGAGGGTGCTGAAGGTCGCAGTCAATACAGGCTACACAGTCTCCCTTGGACTGCTGCAGACCTGCAAAAATTGCCGCCCCCTTGCCAAAATTACGGGAAAAGCGAGCTCCTCTTACATGGAAGTCCTCACGGGCAGCCTCGGTGATCTTCTCCCAGGTGGCATCCTTGGAGCCATCGTCTACAAAGATCAGTTCGTATTCAATATGGGCTTCTCCCAGGATCCGCCCGATCTCACGGGCAGCTACGGGGACCATTTCTTCCTCGCAATAGGCTGGGATCACAACAGACAGCATGGCTTATGCCTCCTTTTCCTCTATGGAATACATTTTACCCAAGTTTTTATATTTTGTCAACACATAGGATTGCCTCGGCGGAATTTTCATGATATACTATGATAGAGATCATACAGAAAGGAGTCCCCTCCTATGAAGAAAGTTTTGATGTTAGGCACGGGAGGAACCATTGCATCCGACCGCAGTGCAGGAGGTCTGGTGCCGGTACTGACTGTAGAACAACTGGTGGAAAAGGTTCCTGTCATCGCCGACTTATGTCATGTTACCTGCCTGCAATTATTCTCTATCGACTCTACCAATATGGAGCCCTCCCACTGGCTGCAGATTGCCGCCGCCATTGAGGAGCACTATGACGATTTCGACGGCTTTGTCATTGCCCACGGCACAGACACCATGGCTTACACCGCCGCCGCCCTGTCCTATTTGGTCCAGTACTCCCCCAAGCCCATTGTGATCACAGGCGCACAGAAGCCCATGCTCTTCGAGTACACCGACTCCAAGGCTAATTTGGCAGATGCCTTCCGCTGTGCGGTGTCCGACCTCTGCGGTGTCATGATCGTGTTTAACGGCAGGGTCATCTTAGGCACCCGTGCACGCAAGACACATACCACCAGCTTCTCTGCCTTTGCCAGTATCAACTACCCCCTGCTGGCAGTGGTCCAGGACGGCTTCCTGCTGGAATACAGCCGTCCCCTCAGCCTTCCTGCCCCCAAGTTCTACCACAGTCTCAATGCCAAGGTGGGTCTGATGAAGATGATCCCCGGCGCAGATCACGGTATGCTGTCCTACCTGTTGGACCACAATGATGCCGTCATCATCGAAAGCTACGGCGTAGGAGGTCTGCCCTCTTATGAGGGCAGTGGCTTCTTCGACGTGATCAAGCAGGCCATTGCCAAGGGCAAGACCATCGTCATGACTACCCAAGTCCAGAACGAGGGCAGTAATCTGTCTGTTTACGATGTAGGCTTCCATCTTAAGAACACTCTCCAGGTCTTAGAGGCATATGACATGACCACCGAGGCTGTAGTCGCCAAGCTCATGTGGATCCTGTCGCAAACCCGTGAGCCTGCAGAGGTGCGGAGGCTATTCTATGCTCCCGTGTCCCACGACCTTCTCTATTCCAAGGAGGTACGTCGATGAACCGTGAATTGCTGGAGCAGCAACTATTGGAGCTACCTATTGCCCAATATGAGTTCTTCCGCACCGAGGAGCTGGAATTTGCTGAGCGGATCCGCACGATCTGTGAGCAAGAATGCCCCCGTTACGGCAAGTCCTGGGCATGCCCCCCTGCCGTAGGCACCGTTGCCGAATGCAAGGCAAGATGTCTGACCTACCCCGATGGTCTGCTGATCGTATCTCTAGCCGAGGTCAGCAGTATCTCCCACATAGAGGAATGTCTGGCTACCCGTCCCGCTCACGAGGCCACCACCCATGCAGTGATCCGCCTGCTACAGGCGCAGGGCAAGGAGGTCTACGGTCTGTCCACAGAGTCCTGTGACTATTGCGCCAAATGTACCTATCCCCATGCTCCCTGCTGTCACCCGGATCGGATGCTCCCCTGTCTGGAGAGTCACGGCATCGTAGTCACCGCCCTTGCAGATCAGCACGGCATCGAGTACCTCTACGGCCCTCAAGTGGTCACCTGGTTCTCGGTTTTGCTCTATCGTTAGTGTAGCCGCTGAAGAACAATGAGAGAACTGCCTATTTTGCACCGGACATAAAAATAGGCAGTTCTATTTTGTACCTCCGATCCCTTGTTCCCGGAAAGGATTCGTGATATACTCAGTATGTAAGGTCCAACGGAGCAGCGACCCCCTTGCTCCACAAATTCGAAAGCATTTGCTAAAGAAAGGAACATCCAGATGAAAACATTCACGAAACGCTTCTTAGCATGGTTACTTTGCTGGGCTATGATCCTGTGTCTCCTGCCTCAATTCGTCCCCCTGTCCCATGCCGCAAGCTCCTCCGGTTCCTGCGGCGAGAACGCAACATGGAGCTTTGACGAAAAGGCCGGCATCCTCACCATCTCCGGCACCGGCCCCATGACCGACTACGACGAAGACACCAATGACACTCCCTGGCGCTACAAGACATTCTATATCAACAAGATCGTGATCTCCGAGGGCATTACCCACATCGGCGACTATGCCTTTGAAGGCTGCTCCAATCTTAAGACCCTGGATCTTCCCTCTACGGTCAAGTCCATCGGTAACTATGCCTATGCCAATTGTCTATACATAAAAAATGTCGACATCCCCAATCATGTAGAAAGCATCGGAGACTACGCTTTCTATACTGCTTCCTCCCTTAGACGTGTTACCATCCCCGAGAGCGTCACCAGCATCGGTGTCGGTGCCTTCTCTACTTACTACTTAGAGGGTATCACCGTTGCGGAGAACAATCCCACTTATTGGAGCGATTCCACCGGTTCCCTGTACACCAAGGACAAGACCACCCTGCTCCAGTTTGCTACACACCGGATCAGTGCAACCTATACCTTCCCCGAAGAAGTCACTACCCTCGCCCCCCATGCATTTGAAAAGTCTGCCGCTCTCCAGTACCTGGAGATCCCCAACACAGTTACGACCATTGGCAGCAAATGCTTCACACGTTGCAGCTATCTGAAGAGGGTTTCTATCCCTGCCTCCGTGACCCAAATTGCCGGAGATGCCTTTGAACGCAGCAGCCTTGAGAGCATTGCCGTAGATGCCAATAATCCCAACTATTCTTCCGACGGATCCGGTGTCCTGTTTAATAAGACCAAGACTCATCTTATCCAGTATCCTACCTCCCTGAGCGGTTCTTATGTGATGCCCGAGAGCGTCACTACCATCCGTGCCTCTGCTTTCGAGGATGCATATAAGCTCACCTCCGTTACCGTTTCCTCCGGTGTAAGAGAGCTTCCCTCCCATCTCTTCGATGGGTGCTCTGTTCTGGAACATGTTACTCTCCCCCAAAATTTGGTCAAGATCGGCAACTACGTCTTCTCCCGTTGTGACACTCTGAAAACCCTCACCTTCGGGGATAAACTGGAAGAAATCGGTTATCAAGCATTCTCCTACTCCCCCCTGCTAACCTCCCTGACCTTCCCTAAGTCTCTGAAAACCGTTGATGAATTTGCCTTCTACTACTGCACCGGTCTGGAATCCGTGGAATTCACCGGCGGTCTCACCGCCCTAACTCCCTACATATTCGGTATGTGTAAGAATCTAAAGAGGGTCATCCTCCCCGGCACCCTGAGATCCATTTCCGAATGCGCCTTCTACAAATGCGACTCCCTGGCACAGATCACGATCCCCAAGGGTATTACCTCCATCGGCGACTCCGCTTTCAGCGATTGCATCGGTCTCTTGGAGCTCACCCTTCCCGATAGTGTCACTTCTGTGGGCAGCTATGCCTTCGCCGACTGCCCCAACCTCGTAAGTCTGACCCTCCCCGGCACCATTACAGAAGTCGGTACCAATTTGGAACGAGGCAGCTCCAAAATGGGGCATGTCGTATTCACAGGCACTGCAGAGCAGTGGATGAACCTATCCAAATCCGGCATTTACGCCTCCACCGTCCACACAGATGCCAAGGGTACCGAGGCCCACTGGATCACCGAAAATGGGACCTCCCGTTTCTACTGCGACCTCTGCCAAAGAACCCTTGCCGAAACAACAAACGCCCTTTCTGTTGCTCCCTTTGCAGATGTTGTCCCCGGGGAATACTACTACGATCCTGTACTCTGGGCTGTGGACAAGAGCATCACCACCGGTGTCAGCTCCTCCCTCTTTGCCCCGGACCGTAGCTGCACCCGCGGTCAGATCGTAACCTTCCTGTGGAGGGCTGCAGGCTCCCCCGAGCCCCGGAGCACCGAAAATCCCTTCACAGATGTAAGTGCCCGGGATTACTACTACAAGGCTGTCCTTTGGGCAGTAGAGCAGGGCATTACCAACGGCATGAGCAAGACTGCCTTCGCTCCCGACAAAGAGTGTACCCGCGGCCAGGTAGTCACCTTCCTGTGGCGGTTCAGCGGTTCTCCCGCTCCCACCTCCGGTTCCAATCCCTTCGGCGATGTAGAGACCGATGCCTATTACCACAATGCAGTCCTCTGGGCTGTGGAACAGGGCATTACCAACGGTGTCACTGCAACAAGCTTCGCCCCCGCCCGTAGCTGCACCCGCGGTCAGATCGTAGCCTTCCTTTACAGAGCCCTGGCATAAGCCGTATCGTAACTATAGACGGAACTCTGTGCCCTCTCCGAGGCTGTCGTTCAGACAGCCTCGGTTTTCGTCAAATTTCGATTTATGGAGCAGTTATGCTTTCGCAAATGGTAAATTGAAAATGGAAAATGGAAAATAATCCTAACTGGAAATTCTAATCATAAAATATTTTTATTTTCGCAGAAAATTTTGGAAATACCAGAGATTGTATCGACAATATGTTGCTCTATTTTAAATCCATCCCGAAGGGATACCGACATTTTACATTATTCATTTTGCATTTTCCATTATTCCGATTTACGCGGCCGAAGGGAGCGATAAATCGGAAGTTGTTTCCTTTTATTTTTATGATTGAGCACTTGCGTATGGGGCGGTTTTGTAGTATAATGATTTATATTCCGAAACTGTATGCATTTTTAGGAACCCTCCTTGTTCTCGCAAGGAAGAAACGAGGTTTTTCATATGTC
>JAZRGR010000286.1:0-5608 GCA_045644345.1 Faecousia sp.
CGTGCGCAGAGCCTTAAGATCCTGTGTGCAGACCTGCTCCGCTACGGTACCAAGGCGCAGATCTTCAAGGCCTACCGCATAGATAGCCTTGCCGACAGTGCCATGACAGAGGAACACAGAGCGTACTTGTCCAGCATGGAGGCTGTGACCTTCGGCAATACCAATGTGGTTCAGAATGATCTACCCAATGCTCCTATCATCTGGGCAGGCAAGTCCTTGAACTTGGAATCTAAGGTCGCTTTGAAGTTTGTTTTTAACCCTGCCAATTATGCCGGAGACCTGTCTGCACTGACCCTGCGGATCTCCTACACAGATGCATACGGGAACACCAAGACAGCCACCGCAGCCGATCCTGTACTGTACAATGCCCAGTTAGGATACTACGTATTTACTGTAGACAGCCTCCTTGCCGCAGAGCTGAGAGCTGTTGTCTCTGTGCAGATCTATGCAGGGAACACTCCTGTATCTGCCACCCTGCAATACAGCCCCGACACCTACGGCAACGGCAAGACAGGCACCCTCTTTGATCTGTGCAAGGCACTGTTTGCCTACTCTGTTTCTGCAAAGGCTTACTTTGCACCGTAAAACCTATACTCTCTGAGGCTCTGTGTGATCTTCTCACACAGAGCCTCAATTCGTTATATTCCCGTTTTATTTAGCGGTATATGCTATCCCAAGTAGACAGTAAACGGTTCCTATGTCGATAGCTTTCAATGCATATCATTCTGTTTTTATCATAAAAAAGATAGAATTTCCCAACTCTGTATGGTATAATATAGAAAAAATCGAAAGGATGTTGATTATGAACTATCCGAAACGCATTGTCAGCATTTTCCTCCTATTATCCCTAATCTTATGTTTATTCCCTGTTGTACAGGCTGCACAGAGAGGTGTATCCCTAAGTTCAGACAGTAGCTTCTTTAATCAGCTCAATCTGAACACAGCAGGTATGGAAAAGGTCAAAACTGCTGTAAGTGCAGGGAATTATACCACAGCCAAAGCTGAGCTCCTGCAGTATTACAAGACGAAATTTGCAAGCTATAATCCCATCCCTGCTGACAGTAACGATGCCAATCGAGTATTCCTTGCCATGCAGGATACCTGGTCAATGAGTGAGAATCGTATTGCGGAAACAGTGATCAAGGGCACAGGATTCAGCTTTTACAGTTTTGGCAAAACTACCAGCACGTCCGGATACTATGTGCTGGACATCCTGGACAGACCCGACTATGCTATTCAGATTTGCACCCGTGAAAACGAGGATGCAACCCATCGCCCTGTTCTAAAGTGCTATGATGCTTCCGGCAAGTTGATCTCCGAAGTCGTGGCTGCCGCAGATTCCATGATCCATAAGGGTAAACCCGACACCGGTTATGGCACGGACACCGTTCTGTATGTCAAGAGCGGCATGACGCAGAACAGCGACGGCACTTACCTACCCTATAATATCAACAGTCGCCGTGTCTTCATGAAATTCAACGTCCCCACCGGCACCAAGCAGACGGAGTTGGTTATTTATGCCCGTCTCCACGGTGCCTCCGGCACGAATAGTGACAGCCTGCCTCTGTACCAGTTTGAATCCTTTAACAAAAGCTGGACCGAGAGTAATTTGACATGGAATTACCTGGTCAATCTGAAGGCTATGGCTCACTACTCCTGGAAGGACATCCCCGGTGGCTTTGACTGGAAACAGCCGGAAGGTGTCAGCGACTACGATTGGCTGGATTCCAATTCCCGTTTCTATGAGCTGGTGGCTCTTGCCCAAACAGCAGTTGCCACTTCGAACACCTCCCAAAGAGCCGCCTATTTTGCCAAGCTTAAGGAAATTCTTCTTGACTTTATTGCGGATACCAATGTGCGCACAGGCTTCCCTGCCAACCGTGACAGAGAAACCTCCAGCCGAATGATGAATTTCCCCTATATTTACAAACAACTCCTGGCAGAAAATGTTCTGACAGCCAACGAGAACAAGACGATCCTGGCATATGTCTATGACGAACTGACCTTCATGGACAACGGAGCTTCGATTTTCGACAATTCCGGCAGTAATCACGGAGCCTCTGCCTATACCAATCACAGTGTGTATCATCTGGGCGGATTCTATGCCGCTGTTTCCTATTGGCCGGAGTTTAAGAGCAATGCCAATTGGAGGAAACGGTACGAAAGCCGCGTAGACTTCGTTCTGACCACACTCATCAATGATGACGGCTCCTATAACGAGGTGTCCTTCGGCTATCCCAGAGGCGTACTGGAGGTTAACAGCTACCTACTGTATTGTATGCAAGAACGGAATGACACCTCCGCCACAGTTAAGAAATACATCAACGCCAGCATTCTCCTTGCACGGTATCTCATGGATTGCAGCTATCCCAACGGGAAGAATCCCTATTGGGGTCAGGGCAGTACCTCTTCGGCAATTCGGGGACATATCAAGACCTTCCTGAGTTATTTGGGCAACAAGTATGACAATGACCCCAATGTCAAGGCTCTGCAACATTTCGTCAACAATACCGACGGTACCCCATCTGACACCGTAGCACAGTATACCCCCGTAAAAATCGTCACAGATCGCACCGGTTGGTCTGCCAATGACTCCATGCTCTTCATGAATGCGAAGAGTGCCGGATATCACGGTCATCGAGACGCCCTCGCCATTCTCTATTACTATGGAGGTCGCTCCCTTCTGACAGACACAGGCACTACATCTGCCTCCTCTACCCATCCCCACTACCATTTCCAGCACAGCAGTACCCGATCCCACAACACCATTGAGATCGATGGCAAGGCGCAGACCTGGCAGAAGCTCCCCTCTGCCGGTGCTACCATGGGAGAGATTGCCATTGCAGGCAATGACAGCTATTCCTCTATCTCTTCCTGGACCAAGGCAAATAATAATAACATCAGCACCACCAATGCCTCCGGCTCTACAGTAACCCACAGCACAGACTTTACTCACTACCGCCATGTGAGCTATATGAAGGAGTTAGGGGAGATCCTCTTCGTCAGCGACAAGGTCGTTCCCGGTGATTCTACCTCTCATAGCTACACCCAGAATTGGCACTCCGCCCCCTATTCCAATCCTACCATTGCCGCTGATTCCTATGACACAGGCCGAACTGTCTTTTCCGGCGGTGCCAATCTGCTAATCGCACAGGTAAACGGCAGCGGCATGACCGGTTCTCTGCAAACGGGCTACGATTCTTCTGCCTCTGCTACCACCACAAAATACTTCCAGTATAAAAAGACCGGCACCGGCACCATAACCTACCAGACGGTCCTCTACCCCATGGCTGCAGGTACCACCGCTACAGTACAACCTACCAAGATCACCATGAGTGGCACCTCTGATGCAACGGCTTTGGCCTCCCGCATAGCCGTCAACGACAGCAGTCGCCCCTCAGTGAAAGCCATTTACCATTACCATGCTTTTGAATCCACCCCTTCTACCCGTAGCTTTGATACCTATACCACCAATGCAGGAACAGTCACTTTGGTACAAGACGGGAGTAGCAAGATCCACTTCGCCGCACTGTCTAAGGGCAGTAGCCTCAGCTCCGGCAATACCGTTATTCTGAAGGTCCCCGGCACAGTAACGGATCTGGCAGCTACTCTGGAAAATGGCATTCTATATCTGGAAAGCTCCGATCCCACCTTAGATTCTGCCATCATCACCGCAAATCTCAGTGGACAAGCCGTCCGTGAGGTCTACTATAACGGGAGCACTGCAGGCTTCACCCAAGCTACCGACGGCACTGTTACAGTATGTGGTCAGTACCCCCTGATCCATTTCAACGGTGGAGATCTTCTGGGCAATATTTCTCAGTGGACCCCCAACAGCTGTACTGCATCCATCAAGAATGGAACCATGACAGGCAATTTGACCGGTTCCGACCCCTATGTAAAGAGCACAGCCGCCTTTAACTATTCCCTCCGGAAGGGGGATGTGGTGGAAATCCGTATCAAATATAATATTACCTCCGGCACTTATAGCGGTCTGCAATTCTTCTGGCTTACAGAGGCTGCACCACAATATAACGGAACCAACCGTTTGCTTCATTCCGTTTCCTCCTATCCTCAGAACGAATACGTACTTGTACGTCTGAATATCCCCGACAGCAGTGTGGGAGATGTCATGACAGGATTGCGTGTAGACCCTGTTGGCACAGGTACAACAAACCTCCCGGTAGGCTCCTACACCGTAGACTATATTTATGTAGGCCCTGCAAAGGAAGCTCCCTCCACCCATAACGAATGCTTGTTTTTCGATTTCACCAATGACCGCTCCGCAGAATTGCGCTATACAGCCTCTGCATATGGAGATCGGAATTACGATAATGCCAACTGGTACGGAAACCGCTCTCGCAATTCGGCAGCCAACTTTGATGGCGAAACTCTGCGATATTCTGTAGTTGACGGACAGACCGGCACTTATATGCAAACCTCACACGACGGTACCCTGTCAGCTCTACCTCTTTCCTATATTCCCAATGCAGGAGATTGGGTACAGATCCGCCTGCGTTTGGAAAATATGCAGGCTGTGTCCGGCAGTGTTCCCGCCCTAAATCTATATTATCTTAAGAATAATGTTTCTGCCGAAATCGACCTTTCCAACAATACGCCTGTATCGGGATTAGAGACCGCACTAAGCGGCAACTATATAGTCCTGTCCGCGCCCTTGGCAGAAAACTTCACAAAGGCTTCTGTCATTAACGCCCTTCGGCTCAGCTTCACCGGCATTACCAATGTAAGCGGCAAGACCGGACGGATCTATTTGGACTATATTTTTGTAGGAAATCGGACAGAAATGCCCACCCCCATGTATATTGTTACATTCAAAGGCTTTGACGGAAGCACCTTGGGAACTGCAACCGTAGCAAAAGGTAGTACTGCATCCTACGCCGGTGCAACACCTACAAAGGCCAAGGACAATTCTTATCACTACACCTTTAAGGGTTGGGATAAAGCACTTACCAATATTACAGCAGATACTGTAGTAACCGCACAGTTTACCGCTACTGCACACAGCTATTCCTATGCCAAGGTGGATAACACCAATCACAAGGGAACCTGTTCCTGTGGTCATACCGTCACTGCTGCACATGGTTGGAACAGCGGAACTGTAACTACTCAGCCCACTTGTACGGCAACAGGTGTTAGAACCTATACCTGCAGCACCTGTAAAGGCACAAAAACCACCTCTGTAGCCGCCTTGGGTCACTCCTACAGCTACAAGGCAACCAAGAACCCCACCACCTCCGCAACAGGTGTGCTGACCGGAACTTGCTCAAAGTGTAACGGTACCACCACCGTGACCCTGCCCAAGCTCAATACCACGGACTATACCAAGTCTACTACCAAGGCTGCCACCTGTACAGAAACCGGTACAGACAGCTACAAGTGGAACACTACCACCTACGGTACTTTCACTTTCACTGCCACTACCAATGCTCTGGGACACAGCTATACCACTAAGGTCACAGCTCCTACTTGTACCGCACAGGGTTACACAACCCATACCTGCTCCCGTTGCTCTCACAGCTACAAGGATACCTACACCAATGCAACAGGTCACTCCTACAGCTACAAGGCAACCAAGAACCCCACCACC
>JAZRGR010000287.1:0-8249 GCA_045644345.1 Faecousia sp.
TTTCCATTTTCCATTATTCCGATTTGCGCGACCGAAGGGAGCGATAAATCGGAATTTGGTGCTTTTGGGTGGGACTTGCGGAAATCGGCAATGGAGTGTATAATAGCAGTACAGAAAGGAGGATATTCTATGATTTATGTAACATCGGATCTCCACGGATATCCTTTGGAGAAGTTTCAGACACTCTTGGCGAAGGCGGGGTTCTCCGAGGAGGATTACTGCTTCGTCCTGGGGGATGTGATCGACCGGGGGCCGGAAGGGGTAGAACTGCTGAAATGGCTCATGGATCAGACCAATATGGAGCTGATTCTTGGCAATCATGAGGCCATGCTCCTTGCCTGCCCCTTTGTATTCGATCTCATACGGGGTGTTCCCCTGGGAGACTTGGGGGAGGAGAGAACTGCCCTGTTCCTGAACTGGATGGAAAACGGCGGCGGACCTACTATGGAGGCTCTGGCTGAGTGCGACCCGGAGACCGTTACCTTTATTGAGGAGTATTTACAGGATGCTCCTCTGTACGACAGGGTCTGTGTGAACGGGCGAGATTTCCTGCTGGTTCACGGAGGCTTAGGCCACTTTGATCCCAACAAACCTCTGCGCCAATACAGCCCCCACGACCTTCTGTGGACCCGTCCGAGCCTTGAGGAGGACTACTTTCAAGATGTCACCACCATCTTGGGACATACTCCCACAGAGTTCTACGGGGAGCAGTACACAGGAAAGGCGATCATCACCCCCACCTGGATCAATATCGACACCGGCGCCGCCTGTGGCAGAGCCCCTATGCTCCTGCGACTGGATGATATGAAAGAAATCTACATATAAAGATTACAAAATGTTCACAAAATATTTTGGGAACACTCTTGACAAAATAGAGTTTAGGTTGTATCATTAGCTTAGCACTCAGAGATACAGAGTGCTAAAAGCCAAAAGGAGGGAAACCCGTGGAGCAAAAAGAGCTTTCTGCCCGAAAACAGAAGATCCTCAAGGCCATTGTAGACCTGTACGTCCGTACTGCGGAGCCCGTAGGCTCCAAGACCATTGCCCAGCTCCCGGACATGGACTTTTCCTCCGCCACCATTCGCAACGAAATGGCTGAACTGACCAACCTGGGATATTTGGAACAGCCCCATACCTCTGCCGGACGGATCCCCAGCCCTGCGGGCTACCGCTTCTATATTGACCGTCTCATGCAGGATTACCGTCTGACCACAGACGAGACCCAATCCATCAATCAGGCTATGGAGCTACGACTGCAAGAATTCGACCGCGCCATGAGCCAGGTGGGCAAGCTGATCTCCAAGCTGACCAACCTCCCCGCCTATGCCATGACCGCCCACACAGCAAGCACGGCAGTCAAGCGGTTCGAGATCCTGCCTGCAGATTCCGGCAGCTTCATCCTGGTAGTCATGACCACTGACGACACCGTCCGTAACAAGCTCATTAAGCTGCCCCTCCGAGTCACCGAGTCAGACCTTAAGCTCCTGTCCGCTGTGCTCAATGCCAGCCTTACAGAGATCCCCCTTGAGCAGTTCACACCGGATCTCATTGATCGTGTCACCAGGAGCGCAGGCACAGGAGCGGCACTGGTTCCTATTATTATAGACTTTACCACCCGGATCCTGGAGCAGTGCCAGCGAGCCCAGGTCTATGTCACCGGGCAGAACCGCCTGTTAGGCCACCCGGAATACCAGGACCTTAGCAAGGCACAGCAGATCTTAGGTGCCATTGACGAGGAGACCATCTCCACCCTTCCTGCCAAGCTGGACCCCAAGAGTCCCATGCAGATCCTGGTAGGCCCCGAGAATGTGTCCAAGGAGCTTAAGGACACATCCGTAGTCGTCACCCGATTCGATATCGGTGACGGTATGCAGGGCATGATCGGTGTGGTCGGACCCCAGCGGATGGATTACGCACAGATTACCGCAAGACTAAGCTACTTTGCAGAGGGCTTGGGACGGATGTTCTCCAAGCCGGAGCTTCCCACCGCCCCTGCCGAAGATGAAAATACGGAGGTTTAAATGAGCAAGAAACCGGAAACCGAAATTCCTGCCCAGCAGGAAGAGCAGATCCCCGCAGAGGAGATCAAGGAAGAAGTCGCCGCACAGGAGCCTGAGGTAGAAGTCAAGGCACCGGAGCAGACAGTCCCCATGGAGCAGTACCTGCTCTTAGCCGCAGAATATGACAACTTCCGCAAGCGTTCCCAGCGTGAGAAGGACGGGATCTACGGAACTGCCACTGCCGACACAGTCAAGAAGTTCCTGCCCGTATACGACAACCTGCTGCGAGCTCTGCAGAATGAGACCGCAGACGAGGCATACAAGAAGGGCGTCGAGATGACCATGAACGAGCTGAAGAAGATCCTCTCTTCCATGGGGATCGAGGCTTTCGGTGCAGTGGGTGAGACCTTCGACCCCAATATGCACAATGCAGTCATGCACATCGAGGATGACACTCTGGGTGAGAATGTGATCGCAGAGCTGTTCCAAGTAGGCTTTACCATGGGTGATAAGGTGATCCGCTTCGCCATGGTCAAGGTCGCCAATTAAAGGGGGCACCTCAAAAACTCCTTCCGGAGGAATGCCGACTCTTTTGCCTTAGCTTTTGCTTATGAAACCTTGAAATACACAAAGTATTCCTGCAGTTTTCAACACAAAATCTGAGACAAAATAGCTCACCATCCTCCTTGAATATCGTTTTTGGAGGCACCCCGACATTACTTGTTAAAAAATTTTGTTTTATATAGGAGGATATTTATTATGGGTAAGATTATCGGTATCGATCTGGGCACCACCAATTCCTGCGTCGCTGTTATCGAAGGCGGCGAGCCTGTTGTTATTGCCAATGCAGAGGGCAACCGCACCACACCTTCCGTCGTTGCATTCTCCAAGACCGGCGAGCGAATGGTAGGCCAGATCGCCAAGCGCCAGGCTGTTACCAATGCCGACCGCACCATCGCTTCCATCAAGCGTCACATGGGCACGGACTACCGTGTAGCCATCGAGGACAAGAAGTACACTCCCCAGGAGATTTCTGCAATGGTTCTCCAGAAGCTGAAGGCACACGCCGAGGCATATCTGGGTCAGCCCGTTACCGAGGCAGTCATCACTGTCCCCGCATACTTCAACGACACCCAACGCCAGGCTACCAAGGACGCAGGCAGAATTGCCGGACTTGATGTCAAGCGTATCATCAACGAGCCCACCGCAGCAGCCCTTGCCTACGGCATCGACAAGGAAGATGACCAGACCATCATGGTCTACGACCTGGGCGGCGGCACCTTCGACGTATCCATCCTGGATATCGGCGACGGCATCATCGACGTCAGAGCAACCAACGGCAACACCGAGCTGGGCGGCGACGACTTCGACAACTGCATCATGGAATATCTGGTATCCGAGTTCAAGAAGGCCGAGGGCATCGACCTGTCCGGCGACAAGATCGCCATGCAGAGACTCAAGGACGCAGCCGAGAAGGCCAAGATCGAGCTGTCCTCCGTTACCACCACTGCTATTAACCTGCCCTATATCGCTGCTGACGCAGCCGTCCCCAAGCACTTGGATGTGACCCTGACCCGTGCCAAGTTCAACGAGCTCACCGCTCACCTGGTAGAGGCTACTCTGATTCCCGTCCGCAAGGCAATGGCTGATGCCGGTGTCAAGGCAAGCGACCTGTCCAAGGTCCTGCTGGTAGGCGGCTCCACCCGTATCCCTGCTGTCCAGGAGGCTGTTAAGTCCCTGACCGGCAAAGAGGGCTTCAAGGGCATCAACCCCGACGAGTGCGTAGCACAGGGCGCAGCCATCCAGGGTGGAGTTCTGGGCGGCGACGTATCCGGCCTGGTTCTGCTGGATGTCACTCCCCTGTCCCTGGGTCTGGAGACTCTGGGCGGCGTATTCACCCGTCTCATTGAGCGTAACACCACCATCCCCGTAGAGAAGAAGCAGATCTTCTCCACCGCTGCCGACAACCAGGCCTCTGTTGAGATCCACGTTCTCCAGGGTGAGAGAGAGATGGCAGCTTATAACAAGACCTTGGGTCGCTTCCACTTAGACGGCATCGCTCCCGCTCCCCGTGGCATCCCCCAGATCGAGGTAGCCTTCAATATCGATGCCAACGGTATCGTCAACGTCTCTGCCAAGGACCTTGGCACCGGCAAGGAGCAGAACATCACCATCACCGCCTCCGGCAACCTCTCCCAGGAGGAGATCGACAAGGCTGTTAAGGAAGCCGAGCAGTATGCCGCCGAGGACAAGAACCGCAAGGAAGAGGTCGACACCCACAACGCAGCCGACCAGATCGCCTACCAGACCGAGAAGACCCTGTCCGAGCTGGGTGACAAGATCGACCCCGCTGACAAGGCTAATGTAGAGTCCGCCCTCAACGACCTCAAGGAGAAGAACAAGGGCAACGACATCGCCGCCATTAAGGAAGCTACCGAAGCTGTCCAGAAGGCATTCTACGCCATCTCCGAGAAGCTCTATCAGCAGCAGCCCCAGGGCGGCCAGGCAGGTCCCATGGGCGGCACCGACGGTCCCGTTGATGCTGACTTCGAGGAAGTTAACGACTAAGGAAGCTCTGATGAAATCGCCGAGAGCAATCGGCGAGAGATTTTGTTCCAAATTGAGGTTTGGAAAACGCAGGAATACTTTTTGTATTTCAAGTTTTTCAAACCGAAAAGTTGGGACAAAAGATTCGCTGAGTGCCGACGGCTATTTATTCAGAGTTTCCCTAATACTATGACATCCATTGGAACTGCCGTAGGGATACGGCAGTTTTCCATGGTAATGAGAGATTTTATCAGCCCCGACAAGAGGTGGGAACAATATGGCTAACGAAAACAAGAGAGATTATTACGAGGTCCTGGGCATATCCAAGGATGCAGATGCCGCAGAGATCAAGAAGGCATACCGCAAGATGGCTGCCAAATATCACCCGGACGTAAACCACGGCGAGGATGCCGAGGCACGCTTTAAGGAGATCAACGAGGCAAACGAGGTTCTGTCCGACCCCGACAAGCGGGCAAGGTATGACCAATACGGCTTTGCAGGAGTAGACCCCAATTTCAATCCCAATATGGGCGGTGGCTTTGGAGGCTTCGGCGGATTCGGTGACTTTGGGGATCTGGGCGACCTGTTCGGCAGCTTCTTTGGTGGAGCCACAGGCAGGACCCGTCGTAGCCCCAACGCTGCCACACGGGGCGAGGACATTTCTGCTCGGATCGAGATCACCTTCGAAGAAGCCGCCTTCGGCACCGAGAAGAATGTGTCCGCCCAGCGCATCGAGAATTGTGACAAGTGTACCGGCACCGGCGCAGAGCCGGGGACCAAGGTCGAGACCTGCAAGCACTGCAACGGCAGGGGTACAGTCACGACCCAGCAGAATTTCATGGGTATGCTCATGCAGTCTGACAGTCCCTGTCCCGAGTGTCGCGGCGTGGGTAAGAAGATCCTCAGCCCCTGCCAGCGTTGCAAGGGCAAGGGCAAGGTCCGTCGCAGCTTTACCAACAAGCTCAAGGTTCCTGCCGGTATTGACAACGACCAGGTTCTGCGCATGAGCGGTGAGGGCTGCAGCGGTACCAACGGCGGTCCCTCCGGAGATCTGCTGGTTGCCGTAAGGATCAAGCCTCACGACATTTTCACCCGTAAGGGGCAGAATGTCTACTGCGAGATGCCCATTACCTTCGCCCAGGCTGCCCTGGGTGCAGAGATCGAGATCCCCACCATCCACGGCAATACCCCCCAGACCATCAGCGAGGGTACCCAGACAGGTACCACTATCCGTCTGCGTGGCAAGGGCATCCCCTATCTCAACAGCACCACCACACGGGGTGATCAGTTCGTGACCTTGGTTGTAGAGACCCCTACCCATCTGACCAAGGAGCAGAAGGAGCTCCTGCGTCAGTTTGACCGGGATGCAACAGACAAGACCCAACCCAAGCGGAAGAAGTTCTTCGACCGTTTCCGTTGATCATATGCTACACTCCCATCCGTGATACAGATCACGGATGGGAGTTTTGTTGTTCCATTCATAATGGTTATTGACAAATTGAGGGAAATGGGATATAATGGAATCGTACAAAGATGTTATATAACAATTATGAAAGAACCTTCATCCACAGTATATACTTCTACACAGAGAAAGGAGTTATCCCATGCCCCCCAAATCCCGAATTACCCGTCAGATGATATTAGATGCTGCCTTACAGGTCGTCCGTGAAGATGGCCTGCAGGCACTCAATGTCCGTGCCGCTGCATCCCGTCTGCACTGCTCCACCCAACCCGTTATGTACCACTTTGCCACCATGCAGGACCTTAAGGACGAGATCTATAGCATTGTGAACGATCAACACACCAAAGCAGTCTTGAATGTAGACTTCCTCAACGACCCCAACCCCATTGTCTCCATTTCCCGCAACTATATTCGCTACGCTGTAGACAACAGCAATCTGTTCCGCTTTCTGTTCCAGACAGACCGTTTCTCTCAGAGCAAGCTCCGCACCATTCTGGAGCACAAGGAGCTGTCCCATATTTTTTCCGACATGGCAGATCGGGTAGGGCTGACCATTCAAGAGGCGCGGGATGCCTTCGCATCTGCCTTCTTTGCCCTTCACGGCATTGCAAGCCTTCTGGCTAATAACTCCATGTCATATGACCCCGAGCATATGGATCAGATCATATCCGGCATTTTCTGTGGCTATATCGGCTTCCTCAAGAAGGGCAGCGATGTCTGCAACTAATACTACTATTCAATGAACCTTATGTGCCTTGCAGGTCACATAAGCCGTCTTGCACGAGTTCCTACGCCCTTGCGGGCTATAAAAAGTAGCCATTATAACTGTCTACTTTTTAAAGGAACTCAGTATAACAACCAAGGAGCTGTCTCTTGCGAGACAGCTCCTTCTCTATGTCCGACTTATACTAACACTATCACTCTATCACAGGAGTCGGTTCTCCGTGTCTATCGCGGGGGTCGGTTCTCCGTGTTGACAAAGAGCCTCTCCCTTGCTATAATAGTAGCACAGGAGGGCAGTGCTCTTTGCCGTGGCAAGAAGTTCTACTTTATTCAGAAATGATACGTATTTCTGCGTGTTGATACAGAAAAAGTTCGATATTTTCACAACACACAGAGCCGTCCCTTGTGTTCTTTGATTGTCTTGGTCGACAAGGAGGTTTCGAATGAAAAAGCTATTTTATTTGACCATTATTTTGATTGTGATATCCATATTTGCGGGATGCAGCACTAAAGTAAAGGACGAAGTATCCATCGAGAGTCCGTCTGTAGTAGAGTCTCCCACTGAGAGATCACTTGAAAAAGAAGATGTTCCTATAAGCGAATCGACAGGCACATTTACGGTATGCGAGTGGAAAAATTACAGTGGGAGCATCCCTACGACTAATATAGAAACAATATTGCCCGTCACAAGCACTGAGAATGATATGGTGCACATTCTTGATACTGATTATAAGGAAGAGCATATCTCCGAAAACAAATGGGAGCTTCCGATGTCAAGTGGGTGGCGCATAGACCTAAACAGTATGGATGTCGTAGGAAAAACTGCGGGCGGAGATCTCATTATGGCAACGGGTTCACAAGAACCACTTTTGGTATGCATCGCTAACAGCAATAATGAACCAGTCCGTATTTTTCTGAACGCAGAAATCGCAGAGAATGGAATAGCATCTTTCGACTTTTCCTCGTTTGATATCTACTATAATGATCAATTGATTGATAAGAGGGATATTGTTGAACGTATATGGTTGTATCACGTACAGGACGACCCGGATGCTAAAGACACCCTGATTCTAGACGGCACATGGGAATATTATAGTTTAACCTTGGTTCACAAGGAATGTTCAGCATTACGATATGAGCTTAATCTTGGCATCTATGGCGATAAGCTGTATATGGAAAATATACATAGGAAATATTATGTCAGCATGTCTTTGGACCAGCTACAATAGCACACAATAGCCCATGGGGACAGTTCTCTGTGTTAAGGTAGGAGGAATTTATTTGAAAATATTTCTTGGAGCAGAACTGGAAGGAGCGGCTGGTAGCAGATGGTTTGCACTTCAAGCAGAAATCTCTAAAAGGCTATCTCCTATACGAGATCGTGATTATGGTTCTGAACTTGTGAGTATCGCTATTATTTCAATCATCATGAAGGAAGAAACTATTCAGGATGGTGCCTACAAAGAAAGAAAGTACTATAATCGAAAAGAAAAATATGCGGACATTAGACTCCAGAT
>JAZRGR010000288.1:0-8418 GCA_045644345.1 Faecousia sp.
AAGACATACCTGTTATTCCTTTCTATTTAGTATGCCTTTATTATATCAGAAACCGTATACCATGTAATTACACAATGTGTATACTATCTTACTACACCACACACTGTGGTCGCCCGCAAAATGTTTCGATTTTGTCGGAAAACTCGTGATAATCCCGTCATTTCGTCATTGTCGTTAAACGACAATGACCGGGCGACCACAGGTCGCCCCTACGGTGTTATACGTTAAACGGCTCCATAAATCGGAACTTCACTTTGCAAAGCAGAACAAAAAAACCGCCAATGCACAGCATTGACGGCTTTCGGGATCAGTGGAGATATTTATGGCAGAGGGTTTGAACCATGCGGACATAGGTATCCCGACAGCGGATGGGGTCGCCCTGCTCCAGTGCCTCCAGACAGGGGGTAAGGTAGCTGTGGCGGAGCTCTGCATAACAGGCATGGGGATCGTCACAGTGATCCATTAGGGTCACAAGGGTCGGTGCCAGGTCATAATACTGCCGGATCAGCTCCTCGCCGCCGTTGTCCCTCAGCCAGCCGTCTCGGAAGGTGCGGAAGGCAGTAAGCTCGTAGCAGTCATCGGCCTTGCCCTCTTGGTGACAGGTGGCGGTGGTGATGAAGCACAGCTTCTTCTTGCGGAAGCCTCCTACGATCTCTTCGTAGACACCGGGGAGCCATGGCTCCTTGGGGAATCGCTCCAGCCATTGGCTGTGGAGGAGCTTACAGAAGGGCTCTGCCATAGACAGATGGAGCTTGCGACTCAAGGGGGTGAGGAAGAGTGCCAGCACGACCTTGATCTCGAAGAGAATGCGGCTCTGCCCCACACGGCTGTCATAGCCCTTGACCTCATGCAGATCCCGCTGTAAGGTGTCCAGGAAAACGGAGCACAGGGTAGCTACCGCCGCCTCAATGCCCATGGGGGCGGCATTGATCACTACGTCGATCCGTTTCAGCAGTGTGCTGTGCTCTGCCTCGTAGGCGGCGAAGGTAGGCTCATAGTCCTTCTTGTTAATATGCTTGTACAGTTCGTCATGGTTCCGCAGGGTCTGGGGGAGTTGGGAGGCAAGCTCCTGCAGATCCTCCGTGCGGAAGTCTGTCTGCCCCTTAAGGAGCTCTGTGTGGGATCGGGCACCGCAGTACAGGCAGGAGAATTCCGTCAGCTCCGACGGGATCTCCAGGGGCTTGCCGCAGTGGGGGCAGTTGCCCGTGATTTTTTGTGACATGGGATAACCTCCTTTGAGGATAAGATCTTGTCTTGTTTATACCACAGGAGGAGGGGAAAAGCAAGGATTGTTTTGGTTTACATAATATCGCATAAAAATAGGAGGCACTCCGAAAAACGGAGAAAACCGAACAAACGATCTATAAGATGACGAAAATACATCGAAAATCACGCAAATAATCGAATATAAAAAATATTTTGCATCGCAACCAAAAAGTCCTTGACAAACTATCACGCATATGGTATAATATGATCGGTGCCGTTTCCCTCTTACCGCCTTGCCGGCGGATGCTCCGTCCCGTTCCGTTGGGATGGCACGGAGCGCCCCAACTCGGCTCGATCGGGAGAGGGGAGAGTGTCGGATGGAAATATTTACAGAGACCACCCATTTTTTTGAAAAATCATGTAGACAAATTGCATAATCTTTGATATACTAAATTAGCCTAAGCTAATGTAAGGGAGTATATCTCATTACATGGCAAATTTAATAAAAGGAGCGAAAAGTATGAGAAAGTTCAAGAAAGTCCTTGCATTGACCCTTGCACTTATCATGGTCCTGTCCTGCCTCAGTGGTGTCAGCGCAGCCGGCCGTGAAAAGGTCAAGATCGATGCAGCACAGACCCTCGAAACCTCTGCTAAGGAAAAAGGCGCCCTGAGCAGAGATTTCCTGCAGAACAACAGCTACAAGTACGCCGACAGTGACCTCGTTACTGCGATCGTCGTGCTTGAGAGCGCACCCGAAGCTGATTTCGAAGGCACCGAGGCCGAGAAGTCCGCTTACCGTGTCAAGCTGACCAACGAGCAGAACCGTGTTCGTAAGGCTATGGCCATGCCCTACACCCTGGGCTACGAATATACCGCCCTGCTCAACGGCTTCAGCTGTGAGGTTGCTTACGGCGACCTGGAGAAGATCGCTGAGATCGAAGGCGTTGCCTCCGTTCACATTGCGAACTCCTTCGCAGAGCCCAAGCTGGAAAAGCCCATGAACAACGTTTCCGGCCAGCTCAACGGCAACCTTGTAATGAACCGCAGCGGTTTCACCGGCAAGGGCATCGTTGTTGCTGTCCTGGACACCGGTCTGAACACCACCCACGAAGCATTCCGCGTATACGACAGCATGGAGCTGCAGGAGACCCTCACCGAGGATTCCCTGGCTTTCACTGTTGCTCCCGGCAAGTACCTCAGTGCCAAGGTTCCCTTCTCCTATGACTATGCCGAGAAGGACAACGACGTTACCGACAAGAACGGTCACGGCACTCACGTTTCCGGTACTGCTGTAGGCTATGCCGTATCCGAGGAAGGCGTAGAGATCATGCGCGGCGGCGCTCCCGCAGCACAGCTTGTCTCCATGAAGATCTTCAAGGACGCAGGCGGCGGCACCCGTTCCGACATCTACTTCTATGCTCTGGAAGACGCATACCGTCTGGGCGTTGACGTTGTCAATATGTCCATCGGTGCACAGAACGGCTTTACTTACGACGAGTCTCTGGAGACCGAGATCTTCGGCAACATCTACAAGAGACTGGAAGCAGCCGGCGTCGTTCTCTGCATTGCAGCAGGTAACGAGTACTCCATGAGTCAGTACTCCTCCCTGCAGATCAACGAGGTTGGCTATGTAGGCTCCGAGTACCCCGACTTCGGTACCGTTGCTTCCCCCTCCACCTATGAGGGTGCTATCTCCGTCGCTTCTATGGAGAACTACCTGTACCCCGACTTCGTTATTGCTGTAGGCGGCGAGAACATTTGCTACATCGACTCCTGCACCGACAAGGAGCACGGCTGGTTTGATAACTTCGCTGATACCTCCGTTGAGCTGGTTGTCCTGAAGAACGCTGAGGGCACCGACCTGGCTCTGGGCGCAGCAGAAGACTATGTGGGCATCGATGTTACCGACAAGATCGTTGTTGTCTCCCGTGGCGAGCTGTCCTTCCAGGAGAAGATGGACTTTGCTGCAGCAGCAGGCGCAGCAGGCATCATCGTTGCCAACAACGATGTGGGCCGTATCTCCATGTCCATCAGCCCCTTCTCCATCCCCGCTATCTCTGTTGAGCAGAGTGCCCGTGAGTTCTTCATGGCTTGCGAGGCAGGGGACACCCTGTACACCCCCGCTGACAAGGAGCTGGTTCCCAACCCCAACGCTCTGAAGATGAGCACCTTCTCCAACTGGGGCACCTCTCCCATGCTGACCATCGATCCCATGATCACCTCCATCGGCGGTCTGGTCTATTCCGCAGTTCCCGGTGCAGATAATGCATACGAAGTCTACAGTGGCACCTCCATGGCTTGCCCCAATGCTGCAGGCACCTTCGCTTGCGTGCTGCAGGCTCTGGACCAGGAAGGCTACGCAATGGACGAGTTCGGTGAGTGGCAGACTCTGACCAAGGCTCAGCGTCTGGACCGCGCATCTGACCTGCTGGCATCCACCGGTATCATCCTGGACGACGGCAAGTATGTCTACTCCGTCCGTAAGCAGGGTGCAGGTCTTGCCAACTCTGCCGATGCTACCAGCCTGTACCTCAACGGTGCATATGTCACCAACCCCATCCAGGAGCTGGGCGACGACAAGGAAAAGACCGGTGTCTACACCATGGACATCGAGCTGAACAACGAGAGCCTCTCCGATATTACCTACACCGACCTGGGTGCATACATCCTCATGGACAATGTAGGCAATGCCGGCAGCTTCTTCGTTAACATGCAGACCTCCGGCCTGATCTATGCAGGCAACCAGGGCTACGCAACCGTGACCTTCGCCATTGACGGCGAGGAGATCAACGAGGTCACCGTTCTCAGCGGCGAGAAGGTCGTTGTCAGCGTGACCATCGAGCTCAGCGACGATATCAAGGCTCTGTATGAGCAGCGTTTCCCCAACGGCACCTTCGTTGAGGGTTATGTATGGTTCGGCACCGAGTCCGAGGATGAGCTGGCTGAGACTTTCGAGACTCACGCTACCTTCCTGGCATTCTACGGCGACTGGAATCAGGCTCCCGCTCTGGAGCAGGCTAACTCCTTCGACTTCATCAATGCTCTGGCTGAGCTCGGCGAGGGCTTAAATCTGGACGACCTGTCCGAGGACCAGGTCTCTGCTCTGACCTCCGCAGCTCTGAGCAAGGTCATGAGCGAGAAGCGTTACTACACCGATATCAACTGGGTATACACCGCAAACGGTAACGGTGAGCTGAACAACTACCTGGGCGCTAACTACCTCAACTGGGCACAGGGCCCCGTGAACCCCGCAAATCTCACCTTCTCTACTCCCAAGTCTGACGGTAGCTGGAACTACTCTGTGGAGATGCAGATCGTTCCCAACCTGCTCCGTAACGCAAGACACATTGTCATGACCGTTGCTGACAAGGCTACCGGCGAGGTTTACCTCTACGACGACACCGAGTTCATCCCCAAGGATGCTTACGATGATGTAGAGACCATGTCTTGGCAGAACTTCTCCCTCTTCGGATGGGACGGCACCAAGGCTGACGGCGAGACCTATGTCCCCTCCGGCACTGTTGCTACCGTTACCTTCGACATCCAGCTTCCCTATGGCGAGGCTGATGACGAGTGGCAGGAGGCTGTATGGTCCTTCGACGTAACCGTTGACTACACCGCTCCTGTTCTGGAGAGTGTTGTATACGACGAGGAGGCTCAGACCATCACCGTCAAGGCAAGCGACGAGAACTTCCTGGCAGGTGTCTACCTGTGCAGCCTGGACTATGCCACCACTTACGAGAAGAAGGCCGTATACTCCGACGTAGCAGGCGAGTCCTTCGAGGTCGTATTTGATGTCAGCGAGATGGGTGTCGGCGGCGTGATCGTTACCGCTATTGACTACGCTACCAACGAGAACGAGCAGGTTGTATACTTCTTCGAACAAGGCCAGGATGCTACTGTCACTCTGGTATGGCCCGAGGGCGCGGCTACCGAGGAATGTGTCACCGGCGACGAGATCCAGCTTCCCGAGGCTCCCGCCTACGAGGGCTACGAGTTCACAGCATGGACAACTGCTCGCTACGAGGAATCCGACGGCAGCGACATCACTGAGTTCTACTTCCCCGGTGACTACTACCTGGTTGAAGAGACCGAGGTTGTCCTCTATGCTCTGTATGCAAAGGGCTCTCTCGTAGAGTATGACGAGCCTACCTTCGCTATGGACAGCGCAGACGACTACTCCGGCAAGTGGGCAATCGTAGGCTTCCCCTATGACTACGATGCAATGTCCGTCAATCCCTTCGATCCCTATGCTTTCAACAACGAGATGGGTGCAACCCATGTTGCTGAGATCTCCGATGCTGTGATCGCTACCGACGACTACTACTTCACCACCGAGGATACCTCCATCGTATTCGAGCTGGCTTATTTAGCAAACTATGATGCATACGCAATCGTTGCTGAGGACACCGGTATGTACCTGCTGGATGTAGATGGCGAGCTCATGTTCATGGATAAGCTCTATCTCCAGGGTCTGTGGAAGGTTTCCAAGGACGCTGATGGCTATGCAAACACCTACTTCTACAACAACCATGCTACCAACGATATCCTCCTCTTCAATGACGAGACCATGCAGTTCCAGATCTTCGATGATACTGTACCCTATGATGGCGATATGCTGCCCAGCGAGTATTTCGCAACCTATGCTTACAGATATCTGAGCACTGAGTTCGTGATTGACTACTATACCACCGAGATTTTCGTTCCCCAGAACAAGACCATCATTCTCTACACCAACGACGTCCACACCTATATCAACAACGACGGCCTCAAGTATTCCAACGTTGCAGCTCTGAAGGCTGATCTGGAAGCTAAGGGCAACACCGTCATCCTGGTTGACGCAGGTGACCATGTCCAGGGTACCGCTTACGGCTCCATGGACAAGGGCGAGACCATCATCGACCTCATGAACGCTGCCGGCTACGACCTGGCAACTCTGGGTAACCACGAGTTTGACTACGGCATGGCTCGCGCTCTTGAGCTGGTAGACAAGGCTGACTTCCCCTATGTTTCCGCTAACTTCTACAACGAGAAGGACGGCGTCAAGGGCGAGACTGTCCTGGATGCATATCAGATCTTCGAGATGAACGGCAAGAAGATCGCTCTGATCGGTATTACCACTCCCGAGACCTTCACCAAGTCCACTCCCGCCTACTTCATGGACGAGAATGGCAACTACATCTACGGTATCGGTGCCGGCGACGACGGCGCAGAGCTGTACGCAGATGTACAGGCTGCTATCGACGCAGCCAAGGCAGAGGGTGTTGACTATGTCATCGCTCTGGGCCACCTGGGTGACGATCCCGCATCCGATCCCTGGAACTCCGAGGACGTTATCTCCAATGTTACCGGCCTGGATGCATTCATCGACGGCCACAGCCACAGCACCGTAGAGCGCAAGGAAGTCGCTGACAAGGACGGCAACATGGTTGTTCTGACTCAGACCGGCGAATACCTCAACGCCATCGGCATGATGACCATCTCCGAAGATGGCATTACCACCGAGCTCATCACCGAGTATGCAAATGCTGACGAAGAAGTCAAGGCTATCGAGGACGCATGGGCAGCAGAGGTTGACACTCTCCTGGGCGAGGTCATCGCAAAGAACGAGGTCGACTTCCGCATCAAGGACGACGAGGGCACTCGCCTGATCCGTAAGCAGGAGACCAACCTGGGCGACTTCGCAGCAGACGCTCTGTACTATCTGTTCGATGTTACCGAGGGCCTGGGCGTTGATATTGCTATCATGAACGGCGGCGGCATCCGTGCCGATATGCCCGTAGGCGATATCTCCTACAAGACCACCAAGACCGTACACACCTTCGGCAACGTTGCTTGCCTCATCGAGGTTACCGGTCAGCAGATCCTGGACGCTCTGGAATGGGGCGCCAAGAATGTGGGCGTTGGCGAAAACGGCGGCTTCCTCCATGTTTCCGGCGTGACCTACGAGATCCACTCCTACATCCCCTCCACCGTACAGGCTGACGACAAGGGTGTTTGGGCAGGTGCTCCCACCGGCGAATACCGCGTCAAGAACGTCACCATCGGCGGCGAACCTCTGGATGTTACCAAGACCTACAAGATGGCAGGCTACAACTACACTCTCCGTGACCTGGGCGACGGCTTCGCAATGTTCGACGGCGCTGTCAACGTCAAGGACTATGTCATGGAAGACTACATGGTACTTGCCAACTACGCTAAGTCCTTCCCCGAGGCTACCATCAAGGCTGACAACAGCGTTCTGGGTGCTAACTACGGCGATATGAACGGCGAAGGCCGTATCACCATCGTTACCGAGAAGCCCGAGATCGTCCTCCCCTTCGAGGATGTTGTCGAGTCCGCATGGTACTACGAGGGCGTTAAGTTCATGTATGCCAACGGCCTCATGAACGGCGTCAGCGAGACCGAATTTGCTCCCATGGGCAATGTAACCCGTGCAATGATGGTTACTGTTCTGTGGCGTGCTGCCGGCTGCCCCGAGGCAAAGGCTGCTACTACCTTCACCGACGTAGCTGCTAATGCATGGTATGCAGAGGCTGTTGCATGGGCACAGGAGAACGGCATTGTTCTGGGCGTGACCGAAGAGCTCTTCGCTCCCAACAAGAACGTTACCCGTGAGCAGATCGCTACCATCCTGTGGCGTGCATGCGGCGAGGAGAAGGTCGAGATCGAGCTGTCCTTCACCGACGCAGACGCTGTCAGCGCATGGGCACAGGATGCTATGAACTGGGCAGTTGCCAACGGTATCTTCGAAGGCGACAGCAAGGGCAACCTGAATCCCACCGCTACCGCAACCCGTGCACAGCTTGCCGTTATCATGGCTCGCTTCCTGGGCTGATCCACGGTAGTAACTCGTAATATCCCTTAAACCCCAAGGGGGGACGGCAATGCCGTCCCCCTGTTTTTTATTAAAAACAGGTGACGGCAATGATATCCGTTCCCTTCGGTCACGGATGATATACCCTTCGGGTATGATATCTGCTGCGCAGATGATATATGCTTCGCATATAAATGGGAATGGCTATGATATCATATCGCACCGGTGATATATCATTGTTAGCCAAATTCCGATTTATCGAGCTGTTATGCTGTCGCAAATGGAAAATTGAAAATGGAAAATGGAAAATGATCCTAACTGGAAATTCTAATCATAAAATATTTTCATTTTCGCAGAAAATTTTGGAAATACCAGAGATTGTATCGACAATATGT